>DATBSH010000211.1:0-10469 GCA_036559885.1 Pyrinomonadaceae bacterium | reverse complement strand
ACAGGTTCGGCAGGTGGGATGCACGCGGAGGCAAAGATTGGTGATTCGATGTTGATGATTGGCGGTGGTCCGGGTATGGGCCAGCAGCAGCGGCCGGCAGCAATTCATCTGTATGTGCCAGATGTCGATGAGGCGTATCAGCGAGCGCTCAAGGCCGGAGGCACTTCACTTGGCGAACCGATGGACCGGCCCTATGGTGAACGTTCAGCAGGAGTTCAAGATTCGACCGGTAACTATTGGTACATTGCGACTCCATTCGTACCATTAAAAGAGATTTCTGAGCACCTGCACACCGTTACACTGTATCTGCATGCCGTTGGCGCATCACGATTGATTGAATTTCTACAGAATGCCTTTGGCGGTGAGGAGCTGATGCGTACGGACCTTCCGGGCGGAAAGATTGCACACGCTAAGGTGCGAATCGGCGATTCCGTCGTCGAGCTGGGTGAAGCCCAGGGCCAGTGGCAGCCGATGAAGAGCGCAGTTTATATGTACGTTGAAGATGTCGATGCAATGTATGAACGGGCGCTTCAGGCCGGCGGAAAATCAGTATTGCCGCCAACCGATCAGCCGTACGGTGATCGAAATGCGTGGGTAAGTGATCCCTTTGATAACGTCTGGTATCTGGCGACGCATCTGGCGGAATAGGATCGTTTTGATCTGAGATTTGAGATCTGAGATCTGAGAGCCATCACCTCCGATACTGCTGCGCGTACTGCGGCGGCTCGATCCCTTGATTCAAACGCGGGTCGTCAATCGGTTCTCCTGCGACCATCCGAAGAGGGATTACGCCTGCCCAAATGGATAGCGAGTAATCCTCCTCGTCGTCGAGTGGTGGGCCTGTCCGTATTTTTGCCGATGCCTCTTCGAGCTTCATTGCAAGCACACTGGTCGCCTTCAACTCCTGTTCAGTAGGTTCTCGCACATCGTCCCATCGGCCTTTAATGAAATGTTCGGACATTGCAAACAATGCAGCAATCTTCTCCTCGCGATTGCTAAGGAGCTTCGCCTTACCAAACACAACCACCGATCGATAGTTTATTGAATGATGGAATGCGGAGCGCGCGAGTACCAGCCCATCGACGAGTGTGACGGTGACACAAACATCAACGCCTTGCGCGAGTGTCTTTAGCATGCGACTGGCCTGCGAACCGTGAATGTAGAGCTTGTCGTCAATACGAGCATAGCCGGTCGGTATCACAAACGGCTGCCCACGGACAACAAACCCAACGTGACAAATGAATCCCTCGTCGAGGATCCGGTTGATCGTTTCACGTTCGAAGTGACCGCGCTTTGGTAGGCGCTTTAAGCTGGTGCGATTGGTTTGAGGGAACGTCATAGAAGTGAATAGTAAATGGTGAATGAAAGCAGATCCACCGATTTCCACAGATTACACAGATTTCTATTTCGGATTTCGGAGTGCGGATTTCGGATTTGGTCTCATTAACGTTCCGGCTTACCAAAACCGTTCAAAGCGGAGTCTCACGTCGCGGAAGAGAAAATCCGAAATCCGCATTCCGAAATCCGAAATAGAAATCTGTGTAATCTGTGGAAATCGGTGGATCTGCTTTCATTCACCATTTACTATTCACGACTATGCGCCGAACAAACATCTTCCACGCCCGTTCAATTTCAGTTCTTCTTTCTCTTTCGCTTGTTTCCGTTGCTTTCTCTCAAGGACCACCCAAAGAAACCGGACCGTTTCGTCAACCGGACCTGGTTGAACTGGTAAAGATCGATCCCACAATCAGGCTCGACATCCGCTACGCGACGAAAAACAACTTTCTTGGCAGACCCGTTTACAAACAGGCGCGGGCCTTCTTGCAAAGACCCGCGGCGGAAGCGCTCGCGCGTGTTAATCAAAAATTGCGCCCACAGGGTTTTGGTCTCGTCATCTTCGATGGATACCGTCCCTGGTCCGTAACCAAGGCGTTCTGGGATGCTACGCCTCCAGACAAAAAGATCTTCGTTGCCGATCCCGCAACGGGTTCACGCCATAATCGCGGGTGCGCGGTAGACCTATCAATGTTTGATTTAGCCACAGGTAAGCTCGTTCAGATGCCAAGCGAATATGATGAGATGACCGAGCGTTCGCACATCAACTATGAGTGCGCGACGGCAGAATCAAAGCGACTTCGTGGAATTCTGAAGAGCGCGATGGAATCAGAAGGGTTTGCTGTCTACGAACCGGAGTGGTGGCACTACGACTACAAAGACTGGAAACAATATCCGATTCTGAATGTGTCGTTCTCTGAAATAAAGAAATAGTCAGTCCACACATTCACGCAGATAGTTTCAGATCAGAACTTAGGATTTAGTTCGTTGAGCGGTGCGTCCTGATTTGCGCCTACCTGCGTGAATCTGTGGCTGACCACTGCACACTTCACTTCGTCGTTGTGGTAGCTGCTTTCGACTCCGCTTGTTGCCCGGCAGCAGCGACGGCTGGCGAGCGAGTCAACCGAATATTTCCGTTGATACCTCTGGCACTAATCGAATTACCGCCGCTACCGATCTGCACCCAATAACGGCCATGTTTTCCCTTTTCGATTGTTACTTCTGAGGCGTCGGAAACCACTTGGCCATTCATCCCGTTAGCTTCCAAATACCCATTAACACCATCCGCGAGTCGCAGTTCAATATTTCCATTGATACCTGCAATGCTGACCGCATCGAGATTTAGCTGCCGCAAGCTCAGCAAGACGTTTCCATTTATGCCTTTTAGATTCGCAGCCCCCAACGCGCTCGCCACTTGAACTCTTCCATTCACACCGTGGACCTCGAGCGACCCCTCAATCTCCTGCGCGACCACGGAACCATTAACACCTTTTGCAAGGAGTGAGATCTGGCGCGGCAGTTTCAAGGTGACTCGTTCAGAAGGGTTGGAACCAAAAAGCCTTGCCCAAAAGCCCGCGTTGGACCTTTCGCCATAGACCCTCAACGAACTTGCATTGCATTCGATTGTTACTTTTCGGCGGCCCAATGACTCCGGACTTGTGGCGGTGCGCTCAACATAAACTTCGGCTGTTTTGCTGTCGGAGGTTTCGATGTTTACCGATCCATTGATATTAAAGACCTCAACGCGTGCGCCTGGAGCCAGCTCATAGGTTTCTCGCTTTTCTTCGCGTGTCTGACCTGCAGAATTCTGAGAAACCAGGCCCTTAAACTCTGACAGGCCTCCCGAATGAGAGCGCACAACACCCGCAACTGCCGCAATTACAACAAGAAGGATGACTATGATCAGCCGCTTCCACATATTGACCTCCACGCATCAGGAAGGAACGTCGAAGTCTTTAACGTCGGGTCTGCAGAATTTGTTTCACTAGAGGAACCTTGACATAGATTTGCGTGGGTCATAGAGTCGACACCCTCAACGACAAGCTAAAGCGTATCGAAAACGGATCGCACAGTACCGAAAGATGGGAGATCAGAACCCCAGGGATCTAAAAGTGCTGTTAGTCGAGGACGTTGAAGACACCCGGCACTTTATGAGGCTTGAGCTTGAAGCCCAGGGGTTTATAGTCTTTGAAGCAGAAGACGGCCGCGCCGCAGTCGATATGGCTGTAAAGGAATCACCCGATGTAATCCTGATGGATCTGACCTTGCCATACATGAATGGCTTTTCTGCGGCGAAGCTGATTCGAAAAAAGAATGAGAAGCTGCAGAAGGTGCCAATCATCGCTGTCACTGCCCACCATGAAACTGACTTTCGCAGCGGGGCGAAAGCTTCTGGATTCGATGCCTACGTTACCAAACCGATCGACATTGATTGGTTGAAAGAACTGATCGATGGTCTTGTGACGTAACCTGCCGCTTACAAATGACCCATTCAGATGCAATCGTCTTGCGCGACATCGACCAGTTGTCGGAGATGCGCCAGGTCGAACAGATCCAGAAAAGTATCTGGGGCGTGGAGGACCTTGATGTTTTGCCGGCTCTAGCGCTGCGACCGTTAAAGGAAGTAGGAGCTATCCTGATCGGTGCATTCGATAAAGACCGTCTCATCGGCTTCGTCTTTGGTTTCCCCGGACGTGTAAACGGCGAAAACATAATCCACTCAGACATGCTCGGAGTCTTGCGTGAATATCGCTCTTTGAATCTGGGCTTTCGCCTGAAACTGGCACAGCGGGACCGCGCCCTTTCGATGGGGATCGACAACATCACCTGGACGTTCGATCCATTGCGGTCAGTCAACGCGAGTTTGAATTTTGCGCGTTTGGGTGTAACAGCGAATCGCTACGAGACTGACTACTACGGTGAGACATCTAGTGTTCTTCACCGGCTTGGCACGGATCGGCTTTGGGTAACGTGGTCGCTCAACAGTGAACGTGTCGTTCAGCGGATCTCAGCAGTCGCGGGCGCACAAGCCGTACGGTTGGAAACCAACGCGACCTCATTAGTGACGGTTGGACCACAGCAGGAGCCACTACCTTACCATGGGCTCGGAGGCAACTCGGTTCTCATCGAAATCCCGACGAACCTGGATGGAATTCTGGGCACTCAGCCTGAGCTGGCGGAAGATTGGCGAAAATTTACGCGCGACGCTTTCACGCGTGCGTTACGGGCCGGATATGTCGTGGAGGATTTTTTAATCGACAAGCAGAAGGAAAAAGGGACTTATGTGCTTTCTCTAACGTCATCACTTTGAAGCTTCCAGTGCCACAATTCAAGCTGAGGAAAATTTCAGGTTGGGAAGGGGGGCTTGAAGGGAGGAGCAGGAGCAGCACGCAGGGGCAGCAAAGAAACAGTCTTTCGTGCTCCTGCCCGGTGCTCCTGCTCCTCCCTCAATTTGTAGGATTACCCTGATGCCTTAGTGCCTTCCCCGGACGGTTTCCCGTAACCGCTCCCTCACGCCAAACCTCTTCGCCGTTCACGAACACGTGCTTGATTCCTTCCGAAAGCAGCTGCGGCTTTTCGAATGTTGCCTGATCGATCACTCTTGAAGGATCAAACAGCACGAGATCCGCTTTATAACCTGGACGCGCGAATCCCCTATCGGCGAGTCCTAAGCGCCACGCTGGAAGTGACGTCATCTTTCTAATAGCTTCGGGTAAATTCAGCCAGTGCCTCTCACGAACAAAACGTCCTAAGACTCGCGGATAAGTTCCTGCTCCTCTGGGATGTCTGGATCCGACACCTCCGTCACTACTGACCATGACCCATGGTTGCTTATAGAAGACTTTGATGTCCGATTCTTTCATTGAGCGGCAAACAATGCTTGCACCGCCATCACGAACGATCTTCATGTAGAGATCGACGGGAGTGATAGTTTCGGCGGTCGCTATCTGTGCAAGGGTTTTGAATTCGTAGTCCGGATGCGCGCGGCAACTGACGATCGTGATATTGCCCGCACCGCCGACGTCGGCAATTCCTCGGGCGACATCTGCGGGATCATCGTGCCGACCGCTTGGAATCAACACTCTAATAGTGGAATTCCAGGCATCATACGGATAACAATCGGCCGTGACATCCTGCCCACGCGCACGTGCTCTTTTGATCATCGACACCACTGCCGGCGCACGTCCCCAGACAGCAACTGTTGCCACCTTGATGTGAGAGATCTGCGCGGGTAATCCCGCTTCCCGTCCGATGCGAATCGCTTCTGCCACTGCTTCCAACGTTCGATCAGCCTCATCACGAATGTGGCTGATGTAAATGCCACGATGCTGCGCCGCTGCCTTAGCAAGAGCAATGACTTCTTCCGTTGAGGCGGGCTTACCCGTCTCATACTCCAGTCCGGTTGATAACCCGAAGGCGCCATCGCGCATTGCCTCAGCCACCATCTCCTGCATCTTCTTGATCTCATCCGGTGTGGCGTGACGCTGAGTGTTGTTCTCTCCCATTGCGATCGTGCGCAACGTGGCATGACCGACGAATGTCAGCACGTTGAGGGCCGCGGGCTGTTGGTCCAGGTTCTTCAAAAAAGGTGCGATAGGAAAGTCAGACCCACCATCCTGGCCCACCGCGATGGTCGTTATCCCTTGAGAAACCTGTGAGGCTGCCGTTGGGTCCCGCGCAAGACCGCGATCCGAATGGTTGTGTGTGTCAATGAAGCCGGGACTCAGTACAAGATTAGAACCATTTATTACGACTGCATCGTTTGGGATTTTCACTCTTCCGTTTCTGCCCACACGGAGGATCGTGTCCCCTTGAAAAAGCAGCACGGAATTGCTCATGGGAGCGCCACCCGAGCCATCGATGAGCGTAGCGCCGACGATCGCTACAGGCTTATTGAGCTGCCCGCTTTCTGTTTCAGTCGAATGCGAAGCAATGAGTTGTTCTCGTGTTTCGTTAGCGCTTGAGCCTGCGTCAAACGGCCCAACAAGGAATAGAGCGGCGAGTGTGGCAACGATACTTGCCAGAATTCTCTTTGTCATATTCGGGATTGGTCAGCTCGTTGATGTGTTGAATCAGGGTTTGGTGCTGGTTTCTGCTTCTTTGTTCGCAGCGATATATCGTTCGAGTTTCTTGCGCTCAGGATAATTAGGCCTCTTTGTCAGAAACTGCTTGTACTCCGCCGCTGCTTTTTGTTTCAGTCCCGCACGGTTATACAACAATGCCAATCGAAGATGGACCTCTGCCATTTCACGCGGCTCCAACCGCAGAGCTTCGTTAAAATAGACGACGGCGGACGAGCCTTTCTTGTTTTGTAAATATGCCTCTCCGAGAAAGTAATTGGCGTCTGCTGAGCTCGGCATAGTTGTAACCGCTTGGCGCAGCACTTCAATAGCAATGTCATAACGTTTCTGAGACAGCTCTAATCGTCCCAGGTTTAGTAGCGCCAGAAAGAATTTCGGATGAGCATCGATGGCGCGAAGATATTCATTCTCGGCATCTGTGACGTTCTTCTGGAGAAAATGCACGTTAGCCAGTTCACACCACGCCTGAAAGTCCCTGGGATCTGCGTGAATGATTTGCTGAAACAGGTCAGCTGCTTTAGCGTATTCGTTTCTTGCCTTCGCTTGCGATGCGATTTGAAACAGCTTCTGATTCGCGGCGCTCCGCACATATGTGTCACCGACAGAAACGAGTCCTGCTTTGGTTGATCTCCCGGGCAATCTCCATTCAAGCGACAGATCGCGACGCACCTCCTTTAGAATCGGTGATCGGAGATCAACACTGATGCGAGCGATTTCCGAATTCTCTACCTCAATAGCGACCAGGTAAACCCCTGTGATTAAGTTGTTGAATCGATACCGCCCATTGTTAGCTGTAGTTTGGCGAGCAAGAAGAATTCCGCTCTCGGAGTAGAGAATCACATCGAACGTAAGAGGTTTTAAGCCGCTGACATTGCTTTCATCGACGGTAACGTCACCGTAAAGTGTGTGATCGCCACCTTGTGCTAAAGCCGGCTTCGGACTCAGCAGCATACTTATGAAGCCGAGCAAAACCACTGAGCATTTTATGGAATGGGCCCGTTGATGTTGTGAGGAACGATGAACGCGAACTTTCATCACAGAAACGGTAAAGGTTTGGATTCTATGGTTTCTTGTTCGTTGTGATGTAATCCTCAAGCTTCTTGCGATCCTGGTAATCGGGCCGCTGTTTCAGAAACGCCTCATATTCAGCCGCTGCTTTATCCCTCATTCCGGCGGCGTTGTACAGCAGCGCCAGCCGCAAATGGACTTCGGCCATTCCCTTCGGATCCAGTCGCAAGGCCTCTTTCAGATAACCAACAGCAAGGGAACCCTTTTTTAGTTGAAGGTACGATTCGCCAAGAAAGTAATTTGTCTCAGGGGACGTTGGTCGGAGCTTCACGGCGCGGTTCAAGACCTCGACGGCCACATCGTACTTTTGCTGCGCGAGTTCGACTCGCCCGAGATTCAGTAAGGCTGGGAAATAGTCTGGTCGCAGATCGAACGCATGCAAGTATTCGGTTTCAGCTTCTGCGTACTTGGACTGCAGGAGGTAAACGTTGCCTAACTCAGTTCGTGCCTGAAAATCCTTTGGGTCGCTGGTGAGGATCTTTTTGAGCAATTGCGCGGCGACTTCATAGTCCTTGGCATCAATGGCCGTACCCGCTTTTGTGAATAGCGAAGCATTGGCCGAGTTCCGATCGTAACGATCAGCGGCAGAAATAGTCGACGTCCTTGTGGTACGTCTAAAGTCAGACTTCCACTCAAAGTTTAAATCCTGCCGTATGTCATCAACCAAAGGTGAGTTCGCGTCCACTCTAACACGCGCAATCTCCGCGCCCTCAACCTCAATAACGATATCGTAGTAGCCGGAAGGAATATTATTGAAGCGATACCTGCCGTTACCTGCAACTGTCTCGCGCGAGACTATGGTTCTTGCTTCCGTGTAAAGGACGATATCGAATTTAGCAATTCTGGAGGAGCTAGGATCCGTATCGGTAATGCGAACGTCACCGTAGATTGTCTTCCCGCCTGATCTTCCGTTAAGGGAAGGGTCGCGTCGTTGTTGTCCCGCAAGTTCTGCACTGAACGGGGTCAGAACCAGAAAACAGGTTGCGGCAAGAAGAAGCTTATGGACGCCCATGTTGAACCACTCAACTGTCCAAAACAAAGAATTGCGGGCCGCCTGTTTGAAACAGTCGGCCCGAATTCAGAGACGAACCGGCATGCGATTCAGAATCGGTAGATAAGGCCGAACTGCATCTCTCTGGGCTTACCCTGTATACCCGAGAAGTTCGACCAAATTGTTGGTGCTGACAGGGGCTCGCTAACACATGCAGCACCGGAACAGCCAACCGGAGCGCCGGCGGGATCCAATCCTATTCCATACCCCGTTCTACCTCCAGTAAGAGCACCCATGCGTTGAGTGTTAGTGACGTTGAAGCCTTCGAGACGAAGCTCCAACGAGTGGCCTTCCCACGGCATTCTGAATCTCTTTGCTAGTCCGACGTCGAGCGCGAAATAACCGGGCAAGCGAAGGGTGTTGCGTTCACCTGATTCACCGGGCCGGGCATTGCGTAGGCTTCGATAAATCTCATCAGGATTACAGCCAAAGAGCTTGGGCGCATTAATGCCGCCACGGTCAGGACACGACTGGAACGACTTAAGGCGTGTCGCGTTGCTTTGCACGTTCCAATTAGTTGCCCACCGTGCGTCGTCAAATGGTGTACTGATCGGTAAACCGGAGTTCCAACGCATAATTCCCGAAAGTCTCCAGCCACCAATGACCGCGTCAGTAAGCCCATTTGCACCGCTGAAGTAATGACGTCCACGACCGAACGGCAACTCCCAGATGCTGTTGGCGTTAATTAGGTGACGGATGTCGAAATCCGAGTTGGCATACCAGTCATGCTGGCGAATCGGGTTCTGAATAAACAACGCACCGTATCCGCCGCCCGTCTGAAGACCTGAGGCGTCATCCAGCGAGTGAGAAAGTGTGTAATTGAAATCAAAGGTCAGGGAGGTTCCCAAACGCTCGCGAATGGATAATGTACCGGCGTTGTACCGCGAATGGCCAATGCTGCTGTAACTCGCCAGCGCGCCGTATTGTGGATGGAAGAAAAGATTGGTTCCAAGAGCTGCGTCTATGACGTCTTGAGTGTCGGTCCAATCATTTCCAAAGATATCGGCGCTTCCTAGCAAGTACACTGCCTGCGTTGAGGTCAGTGTTGGATCGCCGAAAACCAAATCGCCCAAGTTGGGCATCAGATTTTCAAAATAAGGAATCTGGGCCACAGCGGTAAGCGGCACGCCCTGAGTGCGAAGAATCTCGAGTTGGGTGGCAGCGGTGTACCAATCCATACCCGATTTGGGATCGACCAGGTTATTCAGGGCCATAACGTCGCGATTGGCGATTAAGTTGTTGGCGTAGCGGCCAATGTAAGATGCCTGGAGGAAGAGCCCTTTAGGAAGCTGTCGCTCGTAGGTAAAGTTCCAGCTATAGTTGATTGGCGCTACAAGGTTCGAATCGAGCGAGGTTTCAATACGGCGTGAATTGTCGGCCGGCTGTAGATTCGGGAAGTTTAGCTTAGCTGGGACAATGACCTTTGGCAGGCCTCTTATATCTACGCCGAAAGTTGTAAACGGCGGCGCTATACAAGCCGCATTATTCGTGCAGAACGTGTTGGCCGGCGTGGTAAAGTTCGAAACGAAACCCGTGGCGTTTGCGAGGTCAAAGTTTACGGCCAACGCTGAACCGTATTGATCATTGGTAATGGCGAAGCCGCCGCGGAACTGTGACTCGTTGTTTTGTCCGAATAGTTTGCCCAAGAAGCCTTCTTTGAATCCTGGCGACCATGCGACTGCTATGCGGGGTTGGAAGTTATTCTTATCCCAATTGTAAAGCGGTGGGCGACCATTCTTCGGTCCAGAGCGATCAAACGTAATCAGAGTGTTGACAGGCGTGCCTTTTAGCGCGCCTGCTAGCCTTTGTTCAAAGAGCTCCCCTAAGGGGATGTTACTCTTCATTTCAAAACCTTTGGTCTCATAGATCGGGCGGCTCAAGCTGTAGCGCAAGCCGACAGTGAACGTCAGGTTCGATCGGAACTTCCAGATATC
>DATBSH010000210.1:0-3468 GCA_036559885.1 Pyrinomonadaceae bacterium | reverse complement strand
GGAGATCTAACCCGGGCGGTCGGCGAGGAAATTCCAACTGAAGGCGAATCGCTTGAGAAGTTGCTTGGCGACTGTAGGGCAATAATCTCAGGCAGCCGTCAGAACGGGCACCCGCGGTTTTTCGGCTATGTAGCTTCTCCCTCAACTCCGGTGGGTGCCTTTGCCGATCTCATTGCTTCTACGATCAACCCAAACGTTACTTCATGGCGCTCGTCGCCGGCAGCAACCGAAATCGAACGGATCATAATACGTTGGTTGGGCTCTCTGGTTGGTTACAGCGAGGATGCGCAGGGACTGCTTACAAGTGGTGGTTCGATGGCCAACCTTGAAGCGCTGTTGGTTGCGCAGCGAATGAAGGCGAAGAGCGATCTCGGCACATCAGGATTGTGGAATTCTGGTCCTCCCATGACAGTTTATGCCTCGTCAGAGGTTCACATGTCGATACCAAAGGCCGCCGACATTCTCGGATTCGGCCGCGATCAGGTGCGCATTGTTGATTGCGACGATCGTCTCAGGATGGATGTGCGAGCTTTACGCAACTTGATTCAACAGGATTTGCGCCGCGGACTAAGGCCCTTTTGCATCGTTGCCAGCGCCGGCACGGTGAACACGGGAGCAATAGATCCGTTGCCTGAAATTGCGGAAGTAGCAGGCGAGTTTGATCTCTGGTTCCATATCGATGGAGCTTACGGTGCTTTTGGCGCTCTGGATGAGCGTAAGCGCGGCGGCTTCCAGGGCCTTAATCGTGCGGAGTCGCTGTCGCTCGATCCGCACAAGTGGTTATACGTGCCGGTGGATTGCGGCTGCCTGTTGTTTCGCGACCCGGTTGCGGCACGAGCGGCATTCAGTGCGGGCGATGTCGACTACATTAAGGTCCACTTTGATAAGCAAGATGAGACTTTTGCTTTTTGGGATTACGGAGTGGAGCTTTCACGTAGATTCCGAGCCTTAAAGATCTGGATGACGCTGCGTTATTACGGTTTGCGGAGGATTCGAGAGGCCATCAGCGAAGACAACTCACTGGCTGAATATTTGTCGGAACTAATCGAGCGGGCAGAGGACTTTGAATTGTTGGCTCCTGTCGAACTGAGTATCTGCTGTTTTCGTTATGTGCCGGCGAAGTATGAAGCCAGGGACTTATCTGAGGCTGATCTGAATGAAATGAACAAGCGAATCATGCAGGCGGTTCAGCGCGGTGGGCAGGCTTATATATCCAACGCGACTATCGGTGGCAAGTTTGCTCTGAGAGCGTGCATCACAAACTTTCGCACCAAGCGCTCAGACATTGATGAGACGCTGGAAATCATTCGCGATAGCGGGCGAAGACTCTGGCGTGGACATGGGCATGGCCAACCGTATTCTGAATCTTGAATTTGCTGATCCAGCGGGTGCGAGCAGCCCTTCCCGACCATGAGGTGAACATGTTGAGTGCTGCGCCTTGATCGAAAGGGCTTTCAACGCGAGAGAAACCGAGCTATTCCGACAACTCTCAGGTCCGGAAGGGTTGCTTGCACCCGCTGGTTTGGTAACGCTCAACTTACAGTATTCCATGAACGCGCAATCCTACGACCGCGAACTTCAGCTTGCCACGGACCTTGCACGCGAGGCTGGCGCGGCCATTCTTGATTTTTATGAGGGACCGCTACACATCGAACAGAAGATGGCAGCAGACGATTTAGAACCCGTCACGCAGGCAGACAAAGTTGCTAATGAGCTGATCGTGCAAGCCTTGCGACGAGAGTTTCCAGATGATGGCATTCTGGCTGAGGAGTCAATTGATACAGAGGATCGTCTCAAAAAAAAGCGCGTCTGGATGGTCGATCCCCTCGACGGAACAAACGGCTTCATCGACGGAAACGGAGACTTTGCCGTGCAAATCGGTCTCGCTCAAGAAGGTGAGAGTGTCCTGGGCGTGGTCTATCAACCGCTAGCCGGGATTCTCTATTATGCGGTACGCGGGAAGGGCGCCTGGGTCAAGCGTGCAGACAGCGAAGTCGAACGGGCGCGAGTGTCTGAGAATACGGATCTTGCCACGATGCGATTGGCGGCGAGTCGTTCACATCGGAGTCCGCGGATGGACAAAGTTGTCGAAACCCTGGGATTAAAACAAGAAGTTAGGCGAGGTTCGGTTGGTATTAAAGTCGGCCTGCTTGTAGAGCAGCAGTGCGACCTTTACATTCATCTCTCGCCGCGCACAAAACAATGGGATACGTGTGCTCCCGAGATCATTTTGAGCGAAGCTGGCGGCTGTCTCACCGATCTTTTCGGCAGGCCGCTGCGGTATAACGTGCCGGAAGTGCAGAATCGCAATGGGCTTGTTGCCAGCAATACAGCTGCTCACAAGACAATCATTGGAGCGCTCCGGCCTCTGCTTCGACAATTTGGACGCGTGCGTGTCCGATGAGCCACAGTGAACACGATTGAGGAACAAACTCGTAGCAGGGAAACAGTGCTTGTCGTCGACGACGACGCGGCAGTCCGACGGCAGATCTGTTCGGTCTTAAACGCGACCTATCGAGTACTCGAAGCCTCTTCCGGCACCGAAGCGATCGCGTTACTGAGAGATGAGAAGATCGATCTTGCAATTATCGACCTTCATTTCCTTCCTCATTTGGAAGATATAAACGAAGGTTTGGCGATCATCGACTTCGCCAGGAGACAAACGCCACCAATTCAAGTAGTTGTAATTACCGAACGCAACTGTAAGCGGGCAGTGCTGGAGGCTGTGAAGCGTGGCGCTTATGCGTTCTTTGAAAAGCCACTCGATGGAATCGAAGTGCTTCACATTGTGAATCAAGCTGCGCGTATGCGTCATCTTGAGCTTGAGAACGCCCGGCATAGGGATGAACTCTTGAACTCGCGTGGGTTCGGCCATCTGATCGGCAGCAGCACGTCGCTGGCGAGAGTAGTCAAACATGCCCACGCAGCGGCGAGAACCAATGCCACAGTTTTGTTGACCGGAGAGAACGGTACCGGAAAGGAGATGTTTGCCCGAGCTATTCACGAGGAGAGTTCAAGGGCTGAGGGACCGTTCGTTGCGATAAGTTGTGCCGCTTTGCCGGAGTCATTAATTGAATCAGAGTTGTTTGGACACGAAAAAGGCAGCTTAACTTCTGCAGTTGGCTCGCGCAAAGGAAGGTTTGAGCTTGCAGATGGCGGTACATTGTTTCTGGACGAAGTTGCAGAACTAACACCAACAGTTCAGGTGAAACTCTTGCGCGTGTTGCAGGAGCGTAGCTTTGAACGCGTGGGTAGCACCGAGACTCTGGAGATCGATATACGATTAATTGCCGCGTGCAATTGCGATCTTGAAAGCGAAGTTGAGGCGGGGCGGTTTCGCAGGGATCTCTTCTACCGTCTGAACGTAGTGTCACTGGTACTACCACCGCTGCGTAGCCGGCGCGAAGACATTCCTGTTTTGGCGGCGCATTTTGCAGCCAAGGCCGCCGAAAAGCATGGACGTACAAC
>DATBSH010000209.1:0-33186 GCA_036559885.1 Pyrinomonadaceae bacterium | reverse complement strand
CTCGCGCTACCGAATGGAGCAGAATGCGATCCGCTTCAGGCATTATGTCCGCTCGGCGAAGGAAGACCCCGCCAGGCTTGTCGCGCATGATCTGCAAGCCGCTGGTCCGTATCATTGTTTCCAGTTCTCTCTGCAACGATTGCATGTAGCTCGCCGGATAGTCGTTCAAAATCACCAGATCTATCTTGAGTCCTTTATAGTGAAGATACTCATGTCCGCGCAGTATCTTCCGCACTATATCCAAATGCTCGGGCCTGCTTACACGAACCACCATAATCGGTAAGTCGCCGCTCAGCGCGTAAGGCCATAGCCCCGACTGTGCTTTGGTATTCATAGCCAGAACGTGGGGGCGTGGGCGCAGCGAAGGGTCAGAAAAGATAACGCGCGTCGCTAGTCGCTGAAACAGGTGTGCTTCTTCGGCGTCGATCCTGAGATGGTTCATCTCAACTTGAGCTTTCGTCCAGGCGAGTCTGGCCTGGCGATCGAAGATGCTTGGATCGTGATACTTGTCCGCGAGCGTCATTGCCTCTTGGCGCGAATGGGCCAAAGCGGTGCTGAACGAGATTCGCGCCGTCTCGTTTGGCCGAAGACGAACCCGTGCCCGCAGGCTAAAAATCGGATCGAGCACCGCTCCCGTCGTATTGGAGAGCGGACGCTCCTCGATGACCGCCACCGGGTCGGAGGGCGTGTGGCCTCGTCCCAGAAAACGGGCACGGTCGGTTTCGTATTGCACCGCTCCCACCAAATCCCCTTCAGCCACAATGGAATGAACCCCCCAGACAGGTTCTTCGTCCTCCGAACGCCGTCGGCGATGGGCCAGGATGGAGTTTTCCGCAGCGAAGAATTCCGTTTCAATAAACAGATTGCTAAAGACTGGATGTGCAGCATCCGCCGACGCGGACGCCAAAACCACCTCCGCATAGCTAGTTACTTCTATCTCTCTGGTTACCGTCGTGTCATTCGTTATTGACACGAAACGGACCTCGGCGTTGTCTTCACCCGAAACGACAACTTGCGTGTGCGTAAAAATGCCGTTATCGCTGCGCCAGAAATCAACTTTGTCTTCCGCGAAGGCAACCTCATAGGCTTGGGGGCGACGTTGAACAGGCTGGTAACCGGCGGACCAGACGGTTCCACTGCGAACATCCCGAAGATAAATAAACGTTCCCCAGTTATCGCGAGTCGCATCCTCGCGCCATCGGGTTACCGCGTAATCTCCACACGCCGAAAATCCAGCCCCGGAGGTAGTGAGCATTATGTTGTAAGTGCCGTTTGAAAGCAGTTGAGTGCCCGGCGTGCTGAGATCGTAGGTGCTGTATGTACGGGTCAGTAGTCCTGGGAACGATTGAACCACCCGTCCAGTTAACACTTCTTCTGCACGTGGATGGACCGCCCGAACAGCGCTTGGAATCCTTTCCTGTAGCAGCAGCTCTGTAGCTTGTACTAATGGATCAGCGTGAAACCGTGATTCCATCTGATTCTGATGCAGGGTGTTGTCAAGCGCTACTAAACTCATGCCCTGGTGATGGGTCATGAATGCCCTGACGATCACGCGCTTCTGGTTTTGCGGGAGACGATCCGATGTGTAGTCGATTGACTCGTAGTACCCGTATTTGCCGAGAGCTCCCTCCCGCTCCAGCGCGCGTAGATTGGCTACCGCCTCACGTGGGCTGATCATAGCCGCGAGCATCGTGGCGTAAGGGGCGACCACCAAATCCTCAATGAGGCCTCGCTTCAATCCCAAACCCGGAACGCCAAATGGATCGTATTGATAGTTGAAGTGCAAGTCGCGCACGTTATATGCCGATTCCGAAATCCCCCAAGGTACTCGTCGTTCCAAACCATATTCAATCTGCCTCGCCACGACTGCGTGATATGTCTGGGCCAGGAGTGTTCCCTCATAATTGCGCGTAATGAGCAGCGGCATCAGATATTCGAACATCGTGCCGGTCCAGGAGATTAAGGCGCGGTCCCCATTGACGGCGGTGAGTTGCCTTCCCAGTCGAAACCAATGCTCCTGCTGCACGTTGCCCCTTGCGATTGCAACAAAGCTCGCCATTCGGGCTTCAGACGCAAGCAGGTCGTAGTAGGAGTTGTCCGGGCGGAGATCAGAAACGTTGAAGCCGATGGTAAAGAGCTTGCGCTCGTGATCAAACAGAAACTCAAAATCCATCACTAAAGAAATCTCCTCGCATTGCTGGGCGATGCGGGCCAACCGCGTCAGCACATCTTTTGTAGCGCCAACGGCGTTTTCAACGACGATGGTTAGCTGTGCCAGATCGTGAACCACAGCTTGAAACTCGGAGCTTGGTTCTGAGGATGGCTGGGTCATGGTTGACTGCAATGCGGCCAGTTGGATCAAAACCTTATCCGCGATCTCGGGGATGGCCGAAATAGTTGGAACGTTAACGAGGAGTTTCTCGATCTCGTGCCACTGAGTTTCCGCTTCATTTCCGTACTGGTGAATAACCCTCGCGATAGCCGAAGTGTGCGGAACCCAGGGAGCGAGCGTGTTTACGTCGCGAAGACAAGAGTCGACTTGATGCCGCAAGGCTCCTAACCACCACTGCAACTCTCTAAAGCTCTCGACCCCATGCTCGTGCGAAAGTGCGTCAATGATGTCCTTGATCTCCAGAACATGTTTGTTCAAGGATTCCTGCATGAGGAACCAGGAGTCCATATTCGGGCCGGGAGAGCCGGAAGCGAGTTCTTTGCATCTTTCGATCTCGTCTCGCAGATGGCTCACAGTTAGAACATCAGTTCGTTGTCTGACCGTCGCGAGTCTTCCTACTTCCTCTGACAATGCTGCTATCGTGTCTCTGAGCCCGCCGATAATCTGGTAATTCACCAGTGGCTGATCCGCCAGCTCAATGCACATGTGTCTCAGGGCAATCAGATGGGACGCGAGATTGCCGCTATCCACGGTCGAAATGTACTGCGGCTCTAGCGGGGCGAGGGTTACCGTGTCGTACCAATTGAAAAGATGGCCTCTGAATTTTGTTAACTTACTTAGAGTTCTGAATGTCAGCTCGACCCGTTCTACAAATTCCAGCGTGCTTAAGTAACCAAAATCGTGGGCTGCACCAGTTGAGAGCAAAAGCAAAGCTATGTTTGTCGGTGAAGTACGATGGGCCACAACCGGGACGGGATCTTCCTGGAAATTGTCCGGAGGCAGCCAGTTGTCCTCCGGACCCACGAACGTTTCAAAGAACCGCCATGTGCGTCGAGCAACTAACCTGACGAAGGCTAGTTCGCCGGCGATCAACTGTTTAGGCTTTATGCGGAGCGGTTGGCTGAACCAATAAGCCACAAAGGGTGAGGAAGCCCATGCCGTTACGAAAAACCAAACCTCTGGTTGGGAGCCACGTCTGAAAAGTATCGAAAGGAATGCGGCAATGGCTGCCAGCAATACTGCCGGCCACATCAGTCGCAGAAATTGGGGCAGGTCCTCGCTAGCTTCCTGCTCGGCTTGCGCTGCTGTTACCCACTCAAGTAAGTTTCGGCGCGAAATCAGTTTTCGATACATTGTGCGCACTACCGCGTCTGTCATCAGGTAGGCCTGATGGGCCAGCAGGATTACGGATAATGCAGTTTGAGCTGTGTTGGTCTTGATTTCTCTCCAGAGTGTCCGGAAATGGCTGGACCAGAGGCTGCCACGCGGATGCACTAAGAGACTCGTCGTCAGATGGAAATAAACTGGGAAGGCAATTGTGATAATGACTAAAAGGCTCCACAGTGTTGTCGAACCGGGGAATATTGTCCAAGCGGCAATCAACCATAAGAACATCGAGGGCGCGATAAGGCTGCGACGCAAGTTATCAAGAATCTTCCAACGAGAAATTAGGGGCAGATCATTGCTAGTTCTCCGCCTTCTGCCGTCGCGGACATACGGAAATAGCCAGCGCAGAATTTGCCAGTCGCCTCTGGTCCAGCGATGCAGCCGTTTCGCATACGCGTCATAGCGGGCTGGATAGTCATCGAAGAGTTCGATGTCGGTAATCAGTGCCGCGCGCGCAAATAAAGATTCGAAAAGATCGTGGCTTAAAAGTGAGTTATCGGGAACGCGCTCCGCAAGTGACGCTTCGAATGCGTCCACATCGTAAAGACCTTTCCCCGTGTAATTTCCTTCGCCAAAAAAATCCTGATAGACATCCGACACAGCAGTTGTGTAGGGATCCAACCCGATCATTCCGGAGAAGGTGCGGGCGAATCTGGATTGATTGGCGCTTTCAAGCGAAATGCTTACTCGCGGCTGTAAGATTCCGTAGCCATAAGTAACGCGATTGACTGAGGGATCGATGTGTGGGCGGTTGAGCGGGTGCAGCGTGGTGCCAACAAGCTTTCTGGCTGCGTCACGCGGAAGGTGCGTGTCTGAATCGAGAGTAATTACATAGCGCACCTTTTTAAGTAGGACTGCATCTGCAGTGACAGCCATGAAACTTGTATCGGTGCTGCCGCGGAGTAGTTGGTTGAACTCGCGCAGCTTTCCACGTTTGCGCTCCCATCCCAGCCACTTTGCTTCGTTCGGATTGTGCCTGCGCCGCCGATGAAAAAGATGAAAGGTCTTTGAATTGTCTTTCGGATAACGTCTGTTCAATTCCTCGATGCCACTCAACGCCAGTTCCAGGAGTTTGCTGTCAGCGGGCAGTTCTTCGGCGTCAGCGTCAGCGAAATCGCCTAACAATCCGAAATAAAGTTGCGCGTCTTGATTGGCCAGGTAATGAACCTCGAGTTTCCCCAGCAAGGAATGAATCTGGTCTTCGCTAAAGAAGATGGTTGGCACAACAACCATCGTAAGAGCATCGTCAGGAATGCCTTGCTCGGTCTCCATCCGGGGCAGCAGCCGAGGTGGGAAGAAGTGCGTTATGTCCCAGTTCAAAATGCTAAGCACCAGATCACTGGTGGGTACCAAAGCCAATACGCTTGCGATAACTAGAATTAACCAGCCTGCGCCGGCACGATGCATCGCATAGAGAAGGAACCAGAGACCTGACACGGTCAGCAGCATTAGCGTGCCCAAATAGAACAGGGTCGCATTACGCAGCAGAAATCGCCGCCATCTTTCGCCAAATGGAGGCCTGTACGAAAAGGTCGCTTCTAACTGAGACAGGCCGGCATCGACGAGGTAGTAGCCAACATGTGAGCGTGGTCCAGCAGTTCGATTATCATTGATATTCGCAGCCGCGATGCCAACTGCGGCCTTTGCAATATCCAGTTCGTTTGAGCCTGTTTTCTTACTGATGCGCTCGATCACGTGGCGATAGCGGTCGCGCGTCGCGAATTCCATTCTCAGATAAACTCGAGCAGGATCTTCGCCGAGGATCGGGTCTACAAGACTGACGCTCTCGAAGAAATCGCGCCAGTCCAGGGCTGAGAGAAGGCGCATGCTGGTGATGATGTCACCGACCGTGACCTGCGTGGCTGCTTGACGCTGGTGTTCAGCGTGCATGACCAGTTCGATGCTTGTATTCTCCTGCGCCAGTCGCTTTTCGAGCCAATCAGTTACCGCCGTCAGCGAGGGATCTTGTTCGCGCAGACGCTGCACCAACTGCATGACGAACGCGCTTGGCATCCTTCCGCGCTTGCCCAAAGTTTCCGCGACCAACGGAACCAATGCACTAGGCTGCCGGACTGCAAGTTCAAGTAACTTGTCGGCCAGTTTGTCCGCCTGCTCTCGCTCTTCCCGAGCGCGCTGGATGAGAAGTGCAAGTCTTCGCAGGTTCTCAACCAGAACTAAACGAAGCGTGATCGCAACTGCCCAGACCTCGCCGATAGTTAGCGGAGAAACTGTTTGATATGAGGCGATAAAACGACGGAGTGTGTTGCTGTCGAGTCGGCTATCAGTGTGTGCGATGAGAGCAAGGGCTACAGCGTAGATGCGCGGATAGTCTTTAAGTTCACCTTCCGCTAGCTTTGGCAGTTCGTAGTAGTAGGTCTTAGGAAGGTCTTCCCGGATCTCACGCAGTTGGTCTTCGACAATATGAAAATTATCTACTAGCCACTCGGCAGCCGGAGATATCGCGCGCCCTTGTCGCAACGACTCAACCAGTGCCTGGTAAACTGCGACAAGTTTTCGCCCGTTATCCCTGAGACGAGGTAAGAGTAGTGCGCGACCTTTCTTCCTAACGATCTTGTGCTCAGCGGCCAGGCTTTGAGCATACTGTTCAAGGCGTTCGACGCTGAATATCTCATCGCGGATAGGCTGCTCTTCGCCATAACCCAACCCGCGCTTGAACCTTGGTGCCGATGAAAGAAAGTCAACC
This sequence comes from Pyrinomonadaceae bacterium, assembly GCA_036559885.1. Taxonomy (GTDB): domain Bacteria; phylum Acidobacteriota; class Blastocatellia; order Pyrinomonadales; family Pyrinomonadaceae; genus PSRF01. The sequence continues at coordinate 26,923 of DATBSH010000209.1, read as the reverse complement.
ATGCCCACGAACGACTTCTTCTCCAAACAGGAAAACGAAAACCAAAAATTAATTGATGTTAGAGTATCACGGATCAAACGCACGCTTTAAGGTGGACAATTTCAGAAAAGTATCCCCGTAATTGGATCAGAAAGTCTCACTCTTGAGAAAGTTGAGGATCGGGAACTTCACACTCCTACCGCTTAGCCTAGAGGCACGCTCTTTGCCATATCAGTAAAAGTGCGTTGCGCAACGAACAGCGCACAATTCTGCGAATGTCTGCCGAAGAAAGAAGGCGAGGAAGCGGCCGAGAGATTGCCGGTATTTATCTGCCCAACTCGCCACACCCCGGTAGTGCCCCCAGCGGTAGCTGGTCAAAATTTCATACTTCTGTCGGTTTGTGGTCCATTTCATAGGTGAAGGTACACTTGTCGCGCACAAAAGTAAGTGGCTTTCTTTCGCTGTGAAACTCACCGAAAGTTGTGGTAAGTTCCGGATCCCTGTCCAGGCCAAGCCCGAAGCAGAGATTACGCAAGCCATGCCGGTTCTCGTGCACGCGAAAGGATCCAGAGCGACCGGCCCACAGCAAGTGTCTTCGGGTAAGCGAATCCCGGGCTGAGTTGCTCGCGCTCAATCAGGCGTTACCAGGAATCGAAGCTATCAAACCGAGGCCGAGGAGGATCGGAGTTGTTTTACTTCGGGTGGCTTGAAGTAGTAGCACACTAAGATTTGACAGCAGACGGTGCTGAATGAATGGAGCTTGGTCCTACGCGTGTCTCAAGCCGAATAAACCTAAGCGATTATGACGCCTGAGCGGTTTCAACAGATATCCGAGCTTTACCAGGCCGCACTGAAGCGCGCACCCGAGAAACGCGCGGTCTTTCTTCAGCAGTCATGCGGCGAAGATCGAGACATGCGCCAAGAAGTCGAGTCGCTGCTCGCAAGCGAAGAGAGCGCTGAAGCTTTCTTCACGTCCAAGACGATGAAGGCAACGGCGAAGACGCGGGCCAATTCGTCTACGTCGCTCGTTGGCCAAACGCTGAACCAGTACCAAGTGCTCTCGCTGCTGGGCGTAGGCGGCATGGGGGAAGTATATCGGGCCCGCGACATGACGCTCGGACGTGACGTCGCTATCAAGGTGCTGCCAGCAGGTTTCGCTTCTGGCACAGACCGACTGCGCCTCGAGAGGGAAGCGCGGGCTGCTTCCGCCCTGAATCATCCCAATATTCTGACCATCTATGAAATCAGACAGTCAGACGAGCACCTTTTCATCGCCGCAGAGTTCATTGATGGCGAAACGCTTCGCGAGCGCTTACGGCAGGGGCGTATGAAGCTTGGTGACGTACTTGATGTGGCTATACAAATCGCAAGTGCCCTTTCGGCGGCTCATGCCGCCGGAATCGTGCATCGAGACATCAAGCCTGAAAACGTAATGGTCAGACGCGATGCTTTGGTGAAGGTCTTGGATTTTGGTTTGGCAAAAGTTACGGACATGACAATCGCGAGCCCGGAGGAACCCACTGTTGAGTGGTTCCATACCGACTCAGGCGTTGTAATGGGTACGTCCGCTTATATGTCGCCGGAGCAAGCGCGAGGTCTTGACGTTGACGCACGTACCGACATCTGGAGTCTGGGCCTAGTGCTGTACGAGATGATCGAGGGCCGCGTGCCATTTGCGGGCGCGACAAGGAGCGACGTGATCGCTTCAATTCTGGAGAGAGAACCTCCACCTCTGACAGAGGACGTAGGAGGACTTGCACCAGCGCTGAAGTGGATCCTTCACAAGGCGCTCAGGAAAGAGAAGGAGGAGCGTTATCAAACGGCGAGGGAATTACTCGGCGATCTGAAAAATGTGAGACAGGAATTGGACACGCAGACTAGGGTCGGAAGATCGATCGAACTTGGACCTTCGGGCCGGGTTAAACATAACAAGCGACGTTTGGCATTCACTCTTCTGCTAGGGACGATAGCACTCGCAGGTATCGCTACTGCCTTGTACAAGTTCGCTCCACGAAACCAGTCCCACGTAGTGCTGCCGGCTGCGAAGATCGTATCCTTCACCACTTTTCACGGGCGCGAACTGCAACCCGCTTTCTCGCCCGATGGCAATCAGATCGCCTTCGCATGGAATGGCGAGAAGGGCGACAACTTCGACATCTATGTCAATCTAATTAACACTACATCGCCACCATTACGCCTCACGTTTAACCCCGCCGATGACCTCAATCCGACTTGGTCGCCTGACGGCCATCAGATCGCGTTTGTGCGCCAGTCTGGGAGCGAAATAAGCATCTTCGTAGTTCCCGCGCTGGGTGGGCCTGAACGTAAGTTATACTCAGGAAGTTCAGCCTTCTTCTTGCTGTATGAATATGGCAACACTCTTTCGTGGTCTCCAGATGGGAAGTATCTGGCCTTCTCAGGGCGACGGTCACCTCGCGAACCAAATAGTATTTTTTTCCTCTCGCTTGAAACTTTTGAGACGCGCGAGGTTACGTCACCCCCTGCGGGATTCCTTGGCGATTCCACTCCGGCATTCTCTCCGGACGGAAACTATCTGGCTTTTGTTCGAGGAGCCTCCAGTCGCGACGTTGAGATCTATGTTATGCCCGCGACTGGCGGCGAACCGAAGCGGCTTACTTTTGATAGTCGCAGTGGGAGAAGCTTAGCTTGGACTGCGGACAGCCGCGAGATCGTCTTCTCTTCGTGGCTCTACGGCAACCTCACACTCTGGAGAGTTTCGGCCTCGGGTGGTACGCCTGCGCAGTTGTCTATGGCCGGAGAGGGTGCTACGACCCTGGCTATTGCGCGACAAGGAAACCGGCTCGCCTATTCGCGAGAATTCAGAGACACTGACATCTGGCGAGTTGGAACAACTGGTTCCAGAACGCGTAGTGCGACGCGGTTAATCTCGTCAACACGTCCGGATTATGGTCCCCAGTATTCTCCGGACAACAAACAAATTGCTTTCACATCAGGTCGATCCGGAAGCAACGAGATCTGGGTATGTGATGCTGCTGGCCTAAATCCGGAGCAGTTGACTTCGTTCGGCGGCCCTGATGTAGGCTCTCCACGCTGGTCCCCCGACGGGAAACAAATTGCCTTCGATTCTGTAGCGGCTGGCAATCGGGACATTTTCGTGGTCAGCGCGGAAGGAGGAAAACCACGCCGCCTCACCGAAGACACTTCCGATGAGGTAAGGCCGAGTTGGTCGCAAGATGGAAAATGGATCTACTTCGGTTCCAACCGTACCGGAGATTGGCAGGTGTGGAAGGCGCCGGCCGACGGGGGCAACGCTGTGCAAGTGACGCGACAAGGTGCACGTGAGGCATTCGAATCGTTTGATGGCAAGTTTATTTACTACGCCAGGGGCTTTGGTGTCCCAGGCATTTGGAGGGTACCTGTCGCAGGCGGCGAGGAGATACGCGTCCTGGATGAAGCTCTCCAGGGATTTTGGGCCCTGACTGATACTGGTATTTACTTCGTGAATCCGAAGGTCATGCAGCACGCCACTATTGACTTCTTCGACTTCGCCACAGGTCGTACGAAGCAGGGCGCACCGATCGAGAAAGAACTTCAATTGGTGGCTCCAAGTCTCGCTGTCTCTCCTGATGGTCGATGGTTTCTCTACGCAAAAGGCGACAGTTTTGAAAGCGATATCATACTGGTTGAAAACTTCCATTAAAGAAAATGGTGCCGAACGACAAGAAGTAGGACATTGTTCGACGAGCTCATCAAGTCTACGACTCACGGAAAGGAGAATTAGGTCATGAGAGCTTGGAGCTTGTTTGGTTTGATCGTTCTCTGCCTGCTTGCTCTCTCGGCGCCGGCCCGCGCGCAGGGCCTTGGTCGAATTGTCGGTACCGTGAAAGACTCTTCGGGAGCCTTGATCGTCGACGCCAAAGTGACGGTCACTGAAACCGGTAAGGGCTTTTCGCGAACGGCTAGCACGGACCCTTCCGGTTACTATGTGCTCGACTCCCTTCGACCTGCGCAATACGACTTGAGCATTGAAGCAACCGGCTTCCGCAAGATTGAGCAAAAAGCCGTGACGTTACTGACGGATCAAACGCTCACGCTGAATGTTGACATGCAGGTCGGTACGTTGACGGCGTCAGTTTTGGTGGGCGCCGGCATTAACCAAGTGGACACTTCGACTTCGACATTGAAACAGGTTATCGAATTGTCGCGCATCTCGGAGTTGCCCTCGAACGGTCGCAATGTAGCGGAGCTAACTCTCTCAGTCCCAGGCACGAGTGGTTTCACGAATGCGACGAATCCAACCTCAACTAGTGCAGGAGGCGCTCTGCAGGGTACAACCAAAACCTTTCCCGGAGCGGTAGCCATTGCGGTGAATGGTGCAAGGCAAAACCAGATCAGTTATCAACTCGATGGCGGAAATTACTTAGATGAGTACACCAACGTCAATCAGCCGTTCCCAATGCCTGACGCACTCCAGGAGTTTAGCGTGCAGACCAGTAACTACACTGCGGAATACGGTCAGAATGCGGGCGCCGTGGTAAATATCATCACGAAGTCAGGCACCAACAGTTTCCATGGCAAAGCTTTTGAATTTGTGCGTACTCCCGCCTTAAACGCACGGCGTTGGGACCAGCCCACGAAGGATCAGATCCATCGCAATCAGTTTGGCGGAACCATCGGCGGACCAATTCGTCATGACCGCAGCTTCTTCTTCGCCGCCTATCAAGGGACCGTTTTCCACAATGTACTTCCGACAACGAGCCAGCCCGTACCGAACGCGGCCCAAAGAGCATCTGCAAGTGATCCGGCGGTAATCAAATTACTGACCTTCATTCCGGTCGGCGACGCCAGTAGTCGTGCCAGCTTTTCTCGGCCGGATCTACAAAACTTTCAGGAGCTAACCGCAAGAGTCGACCACGGCTTCAGCAAGAAAACTCTGATGGCAGTTCGATATTTTTATGATCGCTTTGCGAGAAATGCGGTTTTCGATCCCAACAATATCCTGACCTACTCGGATGGTTCGACTATTCGTTCTCAAAATCTTCTGGTTCACGCGACTCATATCTTTCGACCTACTCTGATAAACGACTTCCATTTCAGTTACGCGGCAGAGACAGCTCAGCGCGGCCCCGCCACCAACGCGATCAGTGTTCAGGATCTGGGGGTGGCGATTCCTTTTCAGCCCACGCCAAAAGCGATTCAGCAAATCCGTGTGAATGGCGGTTTCAGTTTCGGAGACAACCCCACCGCAAGCTTCGCGCGAAAGAATTTCACTCTCAGAGATGATGTTAGTTTGGTAGTAAGGAAGCATGATTTGCACTTGGGAGGCGTCATCGAGCGCAGCCGCATAGATCTCGACAATCTGTTCTTTCAACCTGCAGAATTTAGTTTTCCTTCGATAAATGCTTTCCTGGCAGGCGAGCTCGGAGATTTCAGCGGCAACGCAGCGTTTCGACAGGGGGCCGGAGAATTCAAAAACAATCGAAACACGTTCGCCGGCTTGTACGTCCAGGACAATTATCGCCTCAATCGTCGTCTGATGCTTAATTTTGGTTTGCGTTGGGAGCCCGCTCTTCCCTGGAAGGAAATCAAGGGACGGGTGGAGCAGTTTCGACTTGCCGACCTGATCGCCGGGACTCGCTCCACGCAATTCCCCAATGCTCCCCCCGGGGTTTTCTTTCCTGGTGATGCAGGCGTACCGAAAGATGGAGTCAGATCCAGCTTGAATAATTTTGCCCCACGCGTTGGCTTCGCCTACGACGTGTTCGGCGACAGCAAGACCAGCCTGCGCGGCGGATTCGGTATCTTCTATGACACTCGCATCCCGGGCATCATTAACAATCGGTTCGTGGACGTGACGCCCTTCAGCCCACAGTTGCTACTTTTGAGCGCTGCGACGGGGCCAGCGGGAAAGCCGGGAACATTTAGTGACCCCCTTTGTACTTTGGCTGCCACCCAGGTCAGACGCGGTTGTGCCGCGGCGCCGAATCTGTTCCCTGCATCGTTTCCTCCGCCGTCGACGACAACCTTTGCTCCCAACCTGCTGGTTGTTAGTTGGGATCCAAACAATAAATATCAAGTGCCGACGCTATACAACTGGAACCTGGCCATCGAGCGCCAGTTCCCTTCCGATATGCTCGTGCGTGCCGCCTACGTCGGCTCTCACGGCAGCCATATCAAAGAGACGATCGCTTTCAATGTTTCGCCGGTCGGTGGTGGTACTCCCAGACTGAACGCGATCGCGGGTCCCAACGTCTTTGGCACGACAAACAATGGACCCACGCAGAATCTTCAGGACATTAACTCTTCCTACAATTCGCTTCAGTTGTCATTGGAAAGGCGCATGACGCGTGGGATCACAATACTCGCTAACTATACCTGGTCGAAAAGCATCGATGATCTGCCTCCCGGCGGAGGAGTCACTGACATCGGTGCTGACACTGTATCCGCGCGGCCCTGGGACGACCCACTGCGCCATCAATTTGATCGTGGCCCTTCGGACTTTGATCGCAAGCACAATTTCGTCTCCTCGTTCATTTGGCAACTCCCTGCTTTATCCAAATCGCATAACCTCGTGCGGAGCTTCCTGGACAACTGGCAACTCGGCGGCATTGTGAGTGCTAGGACCGGTCGCCCGCTCACGATTGTGTCTGGCACGAACCGCTCCGGGACCGGCATTGGACAAGACAGGGCCAAGTTAATAGGCGTTGCGTTGAGTGCGGGATCTTGCGTGGCTGCCGGCATTACAACGAAGCCCTGTAAGGACTGGCTGAACCCGAATGCATTTACTCAAGCGGACCTCGGCACGTTCGGCAATGTCGGCAAAGGGAGTATCCGTTTTCCAGGCTTCTACACTTGGGACATGTCGCTCTCTAAGACTTTCTCATTTACCGAACGATGGAAGGTACAGTTGCGCGGAGAGTTCTTCAATGTTTTCAACCGCGTGAACTTCTTGAGCGATGACGCCACAGTCGGTCCCAATTCAAATTTCGCAAAAGTGAGTTCAACGTCCTCCTTTGGGGCCATTACTACAGCCACCGACCCCCGAATCGGACAACTGGCAATGAAGGTGATTTTTTAGTTCCTGGCCGCCTCAACAGAGAAAAACTATGGCGTGTCTAGCAAGAGGAGGCCGTGTTTCGCTCCGCCTTGCGCTAGTCGTTTTGTGCGACAATAACATTTAAGGAGCGTTGGTAGAGCAAGCACTACTGAAGGTTGGACCACTCTTTGAACTGATCAGATGCAAACAAATTGAGAGTGTTAGTTCACGATCCGCTAGCGCCGCGTTTTGCGAGACGGAATTAGAATAGCCGGGGGAAGGCACCCCGGCTATTCAGTTTACAGAACTGCCTGTTCAGTCACGACTAGGGACGTTTGCCCTTGCCTTTCTTCTGAGGCTGTTCGGCGGGTTTCGCCTTCGTTCCCGGCTTGCCCGGAGACTTAGGCTGGGCCTGCGGAGGTGGTTCCGTACGGCTCGCCGCGGGCTGTGATGGCTGCTTCGCGCTGTGACCCACTCGTTCGCCCTGCGCTTGCTGTGCTTCCTTGCGCTGGGCCTTGTTCTGATCGGTTTGGTCCTTTTTTTGTTGCTGCTGGAGCTCGTGCATTTGCCGGCGAGCGTCCTGGTTGCCGCGAGTTGCCTCTCGACTCAACGCGTCGATCTGCTGCTGCCGCGCCGCGCCTATCTGCTGCGCGTCTTCGCTCTTAAGTTCTCGAACCTTGAACTTTTGGTTCTTGATCTTTTCGGGCACAGATTCCACTCGCAACACCTTAGCCAGATCCTTTCTAAAAGGTGGCGCTGTCGGCTCTGCGGAGACCACTATCGGAGTCTCGAAAAGCTTCTTGGCAATTCCCGGCGGCAGGTCGATCTTGCCGCGGCCCCACGCCGAATGCAGAACTGCGTTTCGTAGTGGCGTCAAAGTAAGTGGCTCCAGCGTAGGCCTTACTTGAGCAACGACCTGCGGATTGATTCGGACAATCATTCTCGGGTCGATGACACGACCGAACGCATCAAGAGGCACCACAGTGACGGCGTTTGGAATGGCAAGATTGACCAGATGTGTGGGCGCCAAATCAGCTCGAGTGAGGTAATGGGGCTGCCAATTCATGTCGTAGTAACGTGGCGCATATGGATCGCCCGGACCGAGTGCCACCCAACCGATTTGATTTGCCTCGTTAAGGGGAACGAAGGCAACAAGTGCGGGTGAATACACTGGCGTTGTGTTTACTGCTTCGGGAATCCAGAACCATTGATTGTTTACAAAAGCCCAGCGGCCGTAATGATATGGTGCGTAGCCCCAGGGCTCACTTGAGACCCAAGTCAATCCGTATGGATAATCGTTGATCCAATAGCCTTGTTGATAAGGCGCCCAGCTTCCCTCAACGCGTGGTCGCCAGGCGTAACCATAGCCGCTAACATCTTGCCAGTCTCCGTAATAGTCCAGGTCATTGACGCCCGGAATCGCGTAGGTCACGTATTTGTAACTCACGTTACGTCGATAGGGATCGTAATAGAACGGATCGTTTAGGTATGCGTCGTAACTACTGTAGCGTCCGTCGTAAATGTTTGGATACTGGTAGCGGTAATAGTCGTCGACCAGATAGCCGGCATTACGGCCGTCGAGGCGTGATAGAACAACTTCTGCCGCCGTTTGGCCCAGCAACGTCAGCATTTCGCCCTTGCTTATCTGACCTGAACCACCAAGTCCTACGACTTGCGCTAACCCGCTAAGCGCTGAAACAGCGACACTGCCATCGTCCCGGAAACCCATGTTGTAGAGTCCGGGCTGAACCAGAACGACTGACCCATGCGGTGTTCCCACTTCAAACAGCTCATTTGGAGCCAAGTATCCAACGTCAAAGAACGCCGAGCCATTGCGCAGCGCAAGCTGTGTCCGGCCATCGGCAAGCGTCACGACGTCAAGAGCTGTATTTGGATCGAGCCGCGTGAAGTTCCGTCCTGTGAAAGCGATAGAAGCGCGGGCATTGTCACGCGTATATATCCGGTCTCCGACTGAGATAGGATGATTTGGTGCAGCCGCTATCCACTTCGCACTCTCTTCATCATCCCTGAGACTGTTATTGAGTCCTACCTCACCATCCACTCGCTGTATTCGTGCTGCATTTGGCAACGCCTCGGCCGATGCTGTTCTTTCATGCTTCAAGTAGAGCGCAACCCCTAAGCCGGCGAGCAGTGCTACAAGCACAGCCACGATGGTCATGTGTGGCCAAACTTTTATCGTCTTCATGAAAAATTCCTCCTTAGTGACCCTGCTGTTTCCAATTTGAAAACCTAGTGGCCGGGAGGTTTTCTCACTAGGCTGTTGCTACAAAACTGTCTATCTCATGACAGTCTCCAGCCCGCACGATTCGCCGAAAACCAACCTTTTTTGGCAAAGGCCGTGCCTGCGATACATAACTCCGGAGAGACTATCTATTTCTCGGCAGGGCGTGTTAGGTCTGTTTTTGCTGAGGGGTATCGAAGGGGTTTACTGATGTCTTTGAAACGCAAGGAAATTGTCAGGCAAAAAGGCGAGTCAATACCAGTCGGCGGGCGTACCGATTCGCGCCGTTCCGAGATTGCTGTTCTGGCCTAAGATTTCCGCGATTGGGCAGACTCATTTTGTGGTCTGCACCGAGATATCTATTTTTGTTCGCGTCGGCCTAGCCCAAAACCATGAATGGGGATCGCTCAAAACTTTTGTGGGAAATTTGTAACGTGAATATGGGCAAACAGGCGTGAATGGTTGTTATTAGATGTACTCCGCTGCGGCTGCAACCTGTGAAAAATGCTGATAGATCTAAAAGAGCCATGACTGGATGGAAGCCGCTTAACTGCTCTTTTAACCAGTGGGTCGCAGGTTCGAGTCCTGCTCGGCTCAAAAAGCCAACAACGATAACTGTTTGCGTCAGACCAGTTCAAAAGATTGCACTACTTACAGTATTGTTCCTCCACAAGCAGCGCGCGCTGATCGCCGTAGAGAATTCGACGCGAAAGAAAAGAAAGCTGCTTTCGCATATAACCACTGAATTTTCGGACCGTATAGAGAAAGGAGCACATCATGAGCGAGCTAGGGAACACAAACCTCGCGCAACAAGTCTACGAGAATTTCAAGAGAGGGGACATTAAAGCTCTGCTCAATCTGCTTTCAGATGACATCGAATGGCAATTACCGGAAATAGAGAATGTTCCATTTGCTGGCAGACGTCGAGGTCAAGAACAGATGGGGCAATTCTTCGCATCGTTGGTTGACACTCAAGAGGTTCAGCATTTTGATCCAAGAGAGTTTATCGCTCAGGGTGATAAAGTCGTGGCTCTTGGTCATTACGCTTGGCTGGTTAAATCAACTGGTAGGGAGTTCGGGGTGACTTTGCGCATGTGTTCACAATACATAATGGTAAAGTCGTAAGATTCCACGAATACATGGATACCGCCGCCGCCGCCGCCGCTCACCGAAGAGATAAGTATGATGAAGCACATGCGCCGTGAAAGAAGTAAAAAAAGGCAGGCTCTTTTGAGAGTCGCCCGCTGGAAGATACTCAGTGCCGATCTCGGAGGCAGCGCCGAGAAAAGGACCATGAGCCAAACCCAGCGCCCGGGCGGCAAAAGGATGAGCGATGATTGTAAGAACAAAGGATGACCTCAAAGGCACAAAAGGCGAGATACGAATCAAGGGTTGGTCGACTTTTCGATTTCTGCATACAGATGACGGCATGGGTGTAACCCTCACTGATGCCATCCTCGAAGCAGGCTTAGACCAAGTATTCTGGTACAAGAACCATTTGGAGTCTGTCTATTGTATCGAAGGCGAGGGCTTGCTTGAGGATCTCGCGACGGGCAAGACTTATGTTATCAAGCCGGGCACATTGTACGCACTCGACAAGCACGATCGACATCGTCTCAGCGTGAAAACAAGGATGCGCGTCATCTGCACCTTTGTTCCGCCGCTTGTAGGTGGAGAAATCCATGATGAGGAAGGTTCGTACCCCGTCGCTGAGGATTAGACCTAGGCGTATCAGATCTACCCCAGAGCAATTCACGAAGTCTGTGGCTGGAAGCTATCACTCGATCAGAAAGCTTCATGACGGCGGAATCACACTTGGGAGGAAACATGATCCGTGACCTCGCCGTTGGTGTGCGAGCTCTGGTCGTCATTGCGCTCGCCATTCTCATTCCCAGTCCAGCGCTGTCGAGCCAATCCCTTCGACCACTCACGGTGGACGAGCTCTTCAAGCTCGAAGAGATCGGTTCCATCGCAACATCGCCGGATGGTCGTTGGGTGGCATACGTACGCAAGCGCCCGCGCAAGCAGGCGAGACAGTACAAAGGTCCGTACCTGAATGGGAATGATCGCGCCGACGTCTGGGTGATGTCCACGAGCGGCGGTGTACCGCGGAACGTCACCGATGGTGCACGCGACAGTTCTGGTTTCTGGGCGCCCACGTGGTCGCCGGACAGCCGCCACCTGGCGCTGTTGTCGAACCGCCGTGGCAACGTCGGTCTTTGGATTTGGAATCGATCGCTCGGCCAGCTCAAGTCGATTAACGCAGGAACGATCGACATTCAGTTCGACGGCGACGTCCCCGTGTGGGTGTCCGATCGGCAACTATTCGTCGCCGTTCTGCCCGATGGTGAGAAACCGGCACGCATGACAGTCGAGACGCGCGCAGCCGAGCGTGCGATGCGCGAGTGGCCTCGGGCGTGGAAAGGCGAATTAACCGCCAGCGTGATCGAAGCCGGCCCGCATGTGACCGACAAACGGAAACCGGGGCGGCTCGTCCTCGTCGATATCGACGCCAACACCCGCCGCACGGTCACGTTCGGTTACTTCCGGCAGTTGCTCCTGTCGCCGGATCGTCGGTACATCGCCTTCATGCGGCACGCCGAGCCGATCCTTCCAGATGCCGCACCGCTTGTTCCGTGGACCAGAATCGGAGAGCCATATTTGCTCCAGCTAGGGATCGCTACCGTGCGAGGCGAGATCGTCGCCGAGAAGATGGATGGAGTCCGCGACGTCTTCTCCGGATCCGTCACGTGGGCGCGCGATGGAAACTCCCTGGCATTTATCGCCTATCCGCGCGGCATGGCCACTGCGCCAGCTACCGTGTACAGCTACAACATCATCAGCCGTTCCATCAGGGCGCTGGCCAGCGGACTCGACCTGCCATCCCCGAGAGTGACCGGAGCAAGGGTGCCGCTACGCGCGTCCTCCAAGACCTTCCTCGTCTATGCGCGACCGCGCCAAGATTCCGACATGAGTCCTCCAACCAGTGCAGGACGCGCTGACTGGTGGCGCCTTGAGGGTGACCGTCCGCCCAGGAACCTCACCAGTGGTATGCGAACCGTGCCCTCTTCGCTGTTTGCGACGCGCGGTAGCGATGCGTTCATCGGCGTCACCAGCGGGGATCTGTTTCGGCTCGATGCCGCTCGCGAAGTCGTCGAGAACATGACGGATTCGTTCGAGCCGGCAATCTCCTCTGTCGTGTGGCCTGCCACGCCACCTGTTGAAGGAGTGGGCCGCGTGGTCCTTCGCGTACAGAGAGAAAACACAAATGACCTCTACGAAGCGGACCTCGACTCATTTCATCCGCGCCTGTTCTCCAAGCCGTCGTTCAATGCAGTCTTAGTCGGCTTCGTTCCGGAATCGCAAGTTGCGCTGTTCACGGCCAACGATCGCTCAGGCAGTTACATGTGGATCTCGGACACGATCACGGCGCGTACGAGATTGGTAGTCGAAACCAACACGTTCCTTCGCAACATCGCTCAAGGCGAGTTCAGGAGAATCGAGTACGTCAGCCTCGACAATCAGCCCCTAGCGGCGTGGATCCTACTGCCGCTGGGTTACAAGCCAGGCCATCGGTATCCGATGATTGCCTCTGTGTATCCCGATTACATTGCTGGTCGCCAACCACCGACGATCTCCACTCTCAACAGCGGGAATCCACAGAATCTCCAGTTGCTTGCGGCTCAAGGTTATGCCGTCCTCTTTCCGAGTATGCCTCTACCACCAGTAGGTGTTGCGAGCGACCCGATGCTCGAGTTAACAAAAGGCGTCCTCCCGGCGCTCGACAAGGCAATCGAGATCGGGATCGCCGATTCAGAACGACTGGGAGTGATGGGGCAGAGTTACGGAGGCTATGCCACCTACGGTCTGGTGACTCAAACAACCCGCTTCAAGGCCGCTGTATCGATGGCAGGGATCAGCAACCTCATCTCGCTCTACGGTGAATTCGATGCGCGTACTCGTTATGACGCGGATTTGCCGGAGCGTTTTTTTCAGATGGTGTGGGAGGAATCCGCTGAGGGGCGAATGGGAGGCCCGCCGTGGAAGGACGCCCCGCGCTATGTCCGCAATAGTCCGGTCTTCTCCGTGGATCGCGTCAACACGCCCGTGCTCATAATACAAGGAGACATGGACTACGTCGCCATGCAGCAGGGGGAAGAGTTCTTTGCTGGTCTATATCGTCAAGGCAAGCGAGCGTCGTTCGTACGCTACCTTGGGGAGGGCCATGTTGTGCAGGGGCCGGCTAATGTCCGGGACATGTGGCAGAGGATCTTCGCATGGTTTGACGAATTTCTCGATTCACGCGACCAGACCCGTCCGTCACGGCCCTAATCACCAGGCGGTCGCGCTGTGAAGGTAACCACGCGATTTGCGCGATGAGAGAGGAATGCAATGGTCCGAAGCGGCTGCAACCTGCGTAGAATGTTAATAGATCTAAAGAGCAGTGACTGGATGGAATCGGCTTAACTGCTCTTTTAACCAGTGGGTCGCAGGTTCGAGTCCTGCTCGGCTCACCACAGCGATTTGTTCGGCGGCACACGGGTCAAAGCGTGAGTTTGTTATCTCGCGTGTCATGGGAATTTGCTGATCACTCTGCCATCAGCGTCTAGAAACGAAAGGCTCGGGCTGCCGTCAGATTTGACATCCATGAGGATTCGCTTCTTCCCCATGGAATCCATCAGGCTGATGGTGGCGTTTCCGTTATCATCCCGCCCTACCCAAATGCGCCGCTTATTGTCCGAAACTACGAGACCAGCGAACTTGTCTTCCTTGTCGTCGACGCCGGCTAATTGAACGATTTGATTTTCACCGTACTTGTCAAACGTGAGGCTTCCGCCGGAATCTACAATCTCTCCCTTCTCATTGCGGTGCCCGCTAAAGATCAAGCCACCATTCTCAGATCCTTCGTCGTTATAAAAGAGCATTCCGGCTTGGGGGCGAGCAAAACTTTGCTCTTTGCCGTGAACGATGAGACCAGGTAGCTTGTCATGGTTGGAGATAACCATTCGCAATGTCCCATCAGGTTCGATGACGTTAATGCGATGTACACTAATCTGATCGAACGTTTCTGATTTGTTCCAACTTGAAAAACCGCAAAGGACTGTCACCGCGAATGTCAAAGTTAGGGCGCCGGAATAAATAGCGAGAAACCGCTGTCTCATAGGCATTGCCATTCTCCTGTCATTTGGTTAGCTGAAATAGCTCGTTCGCCCCGGGCGCGGGATTACATTTAACCTTCGACTCAATCAATCATCTCGCGAAACACGCTCCCTGGCTCCGGTCCAACGAAGTAGACATCGCCGTAGAAGCAAACACATCCTCATTTTCTATTCGCTGCCGCTTCAACATCAACAAGCATTTTGTCTAAAGTTTCTCTCCGCATATATCGCCCATTGATGATAACGGCGGCAATTTTTTTCGTATTATTGATGTCGCCAAGCGGATTTGCGTCGAGCAAAACTAAGTCCGCCAGTTTTCCTTTTTCAACTGTGCCAAGCGAGTCGGTTAGACCGAGAAATTTCGCTGGATTCAGGGTCGCGGTTTGTAGGGCTTCCATCGGTGCCAAACCTGCCTGCACAAATAAACCAAGTTCATCATGCAGGCTGAAGCCGTGAACGGGAAACGTACTTGTGGCATCGGTTCCGGCGAGAAATTTAACGCCCAGCCGATGTGCGGCGTTCACCTGGCGCAGCCGCAGTTGATAGAGCTTTTGACGCTGCCTGATCTGTTTTTCAGACCATGACAGCATTGCCTCTAGATATTGCTTGTCTTTTGCCCTGACGCTGAGAGGCACATACTTGATCCTGGGATCTTTGAACAAGTCTTTATTGCCGACTGATGCCCACATCTGAAAAATAACCAACGTGGGACACTGCCAGGTGTCGTTTTGCGCGAAGCGCGCGAAAAGACTCGCCGACTTTTCATCGCTGTAGGTGTCAATAAATCTTTCTGCAATTCGCCGATCTTCCTCATCCAGTTCAGCGGTAAGAGGTTTTCCGTTCAGTGCTGAAATCTTCTTAACCAGCTCCAACTCCGCTTTTTTAAGTTCTGCTCCCATTGTTGAAGCAGGAGTCAGCGTCTCGAGCAGGTGCTCCATGCTTCGCATGCCGGCATCAGAAGCTTCAACTGCGCCGACCGTAAACGGAACATGCCCGGCGAATGGCAGGTTTTGTTTTTTTGTTTCGTCAGCGATAGCGAAGAACGACTCACGCGAAAGATTGCTGTAGATCTTGACGAAGTCATACCCCTCGCGTTTAATGCGCCGCACCGCCGCGCGCGCTTCGCTTTCATTCTTCACCCGAATGTAAGCATTGCCGCCTGCAGGTCCATCTATGCCGCGCCCAACGGCAGCTAGGCGCGGGGCAATGATCTCATCGGCTGCCATCCGCTTCCGCCAATTCGTAATCTGCTTCATGCCTTCGACATCGTGCAGGTTCCACATATCGCGCACGCCTGTCACGCCATTGGCAACGAGCAAAGGAAACAGCGATTGTTCAACCTGGCGGACAGTCTCGTAATTGAGATGAACGTGCATATCCCACAGGCCGGGAATCAGGAACTTTCCCGATGCGTCAACAACTCTTGCGTTTTGAGGCAAAGGAATTTCGTCCGATTTACCGAGCGCAGCGATGCGATTGCCCATAATGACGACAGTCATGTTCGGCTTCGGTGGTGCGCCAGTCATATCAATGACTGTAACGTGAGTTAGAACGAGAGATTGGCTGGCTGGATACTGTGCAATAACCGATGCAGATAATAGAATAACCAACACATGTGCAAATAAATTTCTCATTATTTTTATGATTACTACGAAATACGGGAAGATGTCTAACGTCGAAGTTGATCGGGGCGGCGCGATTTCACTCAACCTTCGCCGGATTCATTTGGTAGTCCCCTTATTTGAGAGAGAGGAAGCATTAACTATTACACCTCTCCCCGGGGATCGAGCGCGAACCTTGTGTGAGTCGGCGCTGCACATCGCGACAGAGACGGCGGTAAACGTAGATTCGCTTTTACCGAGTGCTCGTGAGCCACGATGCTGGTCCATAGGCTAGGCCCCGTCCGCGCGTCTTTGCCAGATCGATCCAGTTCGCTGCTTGAGAAGGCACATGCATCACGTACTCTCGTGTTGTACGAAATGTTGACGGGAGGACTGCCGTTCACTTAGAACGCGTCTGGTAGAATCGCTCGTGAGAGGAGTGGATCGTTATGAGCTGCGCGCGAATAATTACTCTTGTGGCGCTGGCCGCGATTTTATGTGGTGCGTTCGCGTCAGTCTCGTCTGCAGACAACTCGTTCGATTGCAATCCGACAAAGCCAAACGGAAACGTACCGCCCGGTGAGCGTTCAAGTCCGGATTTTTTTGGCAACGGAGATCTCTGGACTGTGCTCTGGCCCGAAGGCAACGTTGTGTTTAGACCCAAAGGGCCAGGATTCATTCTTCCTGATGGCTCCTTGAAAATGAAGTTCCCTTGGTGGCGCAGGATACCAGACAAGTTGACAATTCATGGAAGGAGATTGGATTCTTCTGCCCGGCCGTTGCGCGTACACATAGGTAAGGCCGACCGCAAAGACTTTGTTCCCTCGTACCTTATCTTTCCCACGCAGGGATGTTGGGAGATCACGGCAAAAGCGGGCACATCCAGTCTCGCGTTCGTAACCCGTGTTAGTCGTGTTGGATATCGCAAAAGATCTGGTAATCACAAGACGTCTTCCCCTTGACACTCTAGGGTAAGGGCTGTACTCTTCCCCCAGATTATCTAGGGAGACTGTTTTGGGGATGGCAAATGATAGAATAGATTTGCTACAAGGCACGCTTGAGCTTTTGATTCTCAAAACGCTGTCGCGTGATGCAATGCACGGCTATGGTATCGCGCAACGAATCCACCAATCCGTCGATGAACTGGTTAAAATCGAGGACGGCTCACTTTACCCCGCACTCTATCGCATGGAAGAGCGCGGTTGGCTTGCATCCGAGTGGGGCGTTTCCGAAAACAATCGTCGAGCTAAGTTCTATAAATTAACAAGAGCCGGACGGAAACAGCTTGAGGGCCAATGCGCTAACTGGGAGCGCGTCTCTAAAGCGGTCACGAAAATTCTACAAACTGCTTAACGAGGGTAAGTGATGAGCGCTCTAACAGATCGATTGTTCAAGCGCCTCGATAGCGAAATGATTGAGCGTGAGGTCGAGGAAGAGTTGCGTTTTCATCTTGAACTGTTGACGGAGCAACATCTTCAGCACGCTGAGACACTTGTAGAAGCAAGAGCTTGCGCATTAAGACGCTTCGGGAATGTCGAACACGTCAAAGACCAGTGTGTCGAAATCAGTAAAAGGAAGCGCCCTTTCACGCGCGCGCTGAAAGCTTTTTTGATTCTGACTCTTCTCGCCGGCATTTTCGTGCGCATTTTCGCCACGGAACTTCATGTCGACCGTGTCGGCCAGATGCTGATCGCAGTTGCGGTTATGGGTCGTTTGTTTCTGTATGTGCGCAGCTTAAAGCCGGCGGGCTTCCGGCCCAGATCTGATACCGTGTCGCCCTTGATGTTGAATAGCACGGCTAAGACGCCAGCTAGTCTTTTCGACGCAAGCATCTTTAGCAAGTAAGTCTCAAAAACCTAAAACAATCTATCGGATTTGGAGCCGCCTATAAGTGTCTTCGCGGGAGAACTATGCTCAAGATTAGAGAGTTGACAAAAACTTACGGGAGCAGCATTCAAGCTCTGAAAGGGATCAGCCTTGATGTACCTCCAGGAGTGTTCGGACTGCTGGGGCCTAACGGTGCCGGCAAGACAACACTGATGAAGATACTGGCGACGTTGCTTGAACCCGACGCGGGCACAATTGAGATGAACGGCTTCGACTTAATCAGTCGAAAAGATAAGGCGCGTAGGCTGCTCGGCTACTTGCCTCAGGACTTTGGTCTATATCCGTCGCTAACGGCCGAGCAGATGCTCAACTATTTCGCGAAACTCAAGGGAGTCACAGATAAGGAGGAGCGCCGGGCTTTGATCGATGCTCTGTTTGAACGAGTCAATCTTTCAAGCGCGCGCAAGCAGCGACTCGGAGGATTTTCGGGTGGCATGCGGCAGCGTTTAGGGATTGCACAGGCCCTGATCGGCCAGCCGCAACTCATCATCGTAGACGAGCCAACCGCCGGCCTGGATCCCGAAGAACGAAATCGTTTTCATAACCTGCTCTCCGAAACGGCGGGTGAAGACGCCATAGTGATTCTGTCAACTCACATTGTCGCTGACGTCTCGAGCCTTTGTAGCCAAATGGCGGTCATTCGACGGGGCACAATCCTCGCTTCCATTACGACACAGCAAGCGATCGATCAACTTAAGGATTCTGTTTGGGAAGCCACTGTGCCGCGCGAACAAGTGGCGGCCTTAAAGTCTCGCCACCAGGTAATCTCTTCGCAAATGATCGGAGGACTTGCGCGCCTGAGAGTGATCTCAAAAGGCGTACGACCGACCGAAGAATTTACGCCGGCAACTCCGGTTCTCGAAGACTATTACTTTGATCTGGTCAACCAGCGGGAACAAGCGAGTTGAGATGAGAAATCCCGCCCGGACTGCATTCGGCGCAATCTTTTGGAATGAGGTGCTACTCAATAGTAAGCGCGTGGCTCCTTACGCATTGGCCTTTCTGTTTGTGGGTAATGCCCTGCTGTGGTGGGGTCGGGGACCGGCAGTCCAACTTGGGTGGGCCACAAACAGCGATTGGTACATTGTCAGGACCCTGCTGGCCTTCTCTTTTTTGTTGGGACTCCCGATCTTCAATGCAGTCATCATGGGTGAGCCGGTGATCAGAGACTTCCGCACGGGAATTGACCCGCTAGTCTTTTCCAATCCGGTCACTCGCGCCCAGTACCTTTTCGGAAAATTCTTTGGGAACTTCTTTGTGCTCGTGTGCTGTCAGGCTGTTTTCCCGCTCACGCTTCTGGTGCTGCAAGCATTTCCTACGTCGGGGATGATTGTCCTGCCAATTCGAGTATTCCCTTATTTCAAACACTTCTTCTTTTTCCTGGTCATCACGCACTTAGTTCTGGCGGCTTTCTACTTTACCGTCGGAACGCTTACCCGCAACAGCAAGATCGTTTACGGGTTGGCTGCCTGCTTTTATCCGCTTTACATCACTTATGGACTTCTCTTACTGAGGCCCCTGCCATTCCGTTGGCGACTCAGTCTCGATCCAATGCTGCTAGGTGCAAGTCTTCGCGGCAACGGCTTTCTGCACACCGCAGAGTTTCTCAATCAGTATGTCGTACGTTACACGCCGGACATGATCGCGAACCGGGTAGTGATGATTCTCGTCGCCCTCTTTTGCCTGGCAATTGTTTACGTTCGCTTCACGATAGCTGAAAGATCCGGAAGTGTAGAGAAGGTTTCCACGCTCAACCTTTCGACCGCTGCCGAAGTCGTCTATTACGCGGAGAGTTCGCCGGCGACGCACCTCGACGAATTCGAAAAGTCTGACTACACAGCAAGGCCGTTCTTGCCCCATGTCCCACTGCCTGATGTAGCCAGGGTGAACGAAGGAATTCGTGCCAATGTCAATAAATTGGTCGCTGCTTTGGGCGTTGAGTTTCGCCTGCTGCGCGCTGAACGAAGTCTCGTAGTGGTTATGCCGCTGGCTATCTTCCTCTCTATTTTGGAAGTGGCCTTCTATAACACTCCCTCAGACGTCTCTCATTCCGCCGCTTACGCCACTAACACAGCAAAGTTGTTATTGCTATTCCTGCTCGGGATCGCTGTCTTCTACACGGGCGAAGCAATGCATCGCGATCGCGAAGTGCGGATTGAGCCTGTCTTATGGACCACGCCCTCTCCGAATAATGTATTGCTGCTCTCGAAGTTTCTCTCGACGCTGTTGCTTACATGGGGCTTGATCTTCGCGGTTGGGATAGCCGCACTCGCGACTCAAGTTTTAAGAAACCACACACCGATTGACCTGCTCGCCTACGTTAGGGTTTACGGATTGATTCTTCTGCCAAGCACGGTTTTTGTAACCGCCGTCGCTGTTTTGGCGAACATCGCTTTGCGAAACAAGCACGTCGCTTACGTGTTTAGCATCGGAACGGCTGCGGGATTGTTCTATCTGTACAGCACCGGCTACAACCATTGGCTTTACAATCCTGTGCTACATGGACTCTGGATCTATACTGATCTCGCGGGCGCAGGAAACAATCAAACCACGATCCTGATCCATAGAATTTATTGTCTGGGAGTTGCCATCACTTGTTTGTCTCTCGCGCATCTACTTTTCCGCCGCAAATCCACAAAAGGATTTTGGGTCGAGGCCCATTTCACCGGCAAAGTTTGGTCAATCTTGTTGGCATTGCTGTCGTTAACATCAGCCATTATTACAGGCCGAGTCATTTCATCTGTGCCTTGAATAATCTTAATACACCCGCCTACCTTGAGGATTTCATTTTGAGGGGATTAGCTAACCGAGGGTCGCACGAAGGAACGAACTAAAATGAGAAACCCCGCTCGAACACAGTTCTTCGCAGTTTTTCAGAACGAGGTGCTGCTCAACTCGAAGCGAATAGCTCCTTATGTCTTGATGTTGTTTTCTGTTTTCAATGCTGTCCTGTGGTCTGCAGGCCTAGGCGCTACCTATTACGGCCAGCAAGTGATCGCGAAATATGGAAGGCTTTGGGCCTCAAACAGCGATTACTACATCGAGCATGATTTTGGCGGCTACGCACTCGGCATATTTGGACTGCCTATCTTTGCCGCTCTAATCATGGCAGAGCCGGTGAGAAGAGACTTCCGGCTGGAAATCGATGCCCTCATTTTTTCAAAGCCTGTCAGCAGAGCAGAGTACTTACTCGGAAAATTCTTTGGCAGCTTCTTCGTGCTCGTTTGTTGCCAGGCATCTTTCGCAGCGACGCTTATTTTGCTTCAGGTCTTCCCCACATCTCAGATGGTTGTCCTCCCGTTTCGCCTTCTCCCCTATTTCAAGCATTTCATGATGATCGTGGTGATCACCTACTTCCTATTTGCCGCGGTCTACTTCACTGTCGGAACATTAACGCGCAGCCCGAAGATCGTTTACGTGTTGGCAATTGCTTATTACCCGCTCATGTTTTCCTACGGGTTCTTTTTGTTGAGCGAGTTACCGCCGCGATGGCGAGTGCTTGTTAGTCCTTTGATGTTGAATGAAGTGCAGATTCAAACGTGGGGACGCAGTCCCGAATGGGTGGATCAGCTTGTAGTCAGCTATACGCCAATCATGTTCGCAAACCGCGCATTGGTGATTCTCGCAGCCGCCGTTTGTCTGACGATTGTTTGTCGACGGTTCAGAATAACCGACCCACCCGCCAAGCCAGAAAAATTTTCATGGCTCAATCTGTCGACCGGCAACGAAGTTCTTTACTTCGATCCACATGTCTTCCAACCAACAACCGGTCACACTGCGATTGATGTAGGAAATGTTCGGGTCGAGAAGGCAGAGGCAAAAGAGACAGCAGTTCCGAGCGTTAGCAGCTCGAACACGGGCTTACGAGCAAATGTTGCAAAATTAGCAGCTGCCCTCGGTGTTGAGTTTCGCCTGCTTCGCGCTGAGCGAAGTCTTATCGTGATCATACCTTTGGCTATCTTCGCTTCTACTCTGGAGCTCGCATTTTACAGGGTCGTTCCGGAAGTATCGTACTCCGCCACGTACGCCACTAGAACGGCCAAGACCCTTGTGTTTTTTCTGATAGGGATGACTGTCTTTTACGTGGTCGAATCAATGCAGCGCGATCGCGAAGTGAGGATTGAACCTGTCTTATGGGCCAAGCCTACTCCGAATTCTGTGTTACTGCTGTCAAAGTTCCTGGCGACGTTCTTGCTAATGCTTTCGGTAATAGCAATCGCCGGTCTGACTGCAATCGCAATCCAGTTGATTAGAGGTCACACGCCTGTTGAACTTTACCCCTACCTCGTAACCTATTCTGTGATCGTGATTCCAAGCATAGTTTTCATGGCTGGGGTTTCAATCCTCTTCAATGTCGTTTTACGTGAGAAATACCTCGCATATGTGGTGATCATTGGAGTGGGCGCGGGACTTTTTTACCTGTACAGTCAGGGCTACAACCACTGGCTTTACAATCCTGTGCTTCATGGACTGTGGACCTATTCTGACCTCGCTGGCGCGGGAAACAATCACGCCACGATTCTGATACATAGAATTTATTGTCTTGCAATTGCCATCGCGTGTCTTTCACTCGCGCACCTCCTTTCTCAACGCAAATCAAATAAAGGACTTTGGCTCGATGGTCATCTCAGTGGTAGAGGGTGGTCAATCTTGCTGGCAATAGTTTCGATAACAACCAGCATCACTACGGGTTGGATCATTTCAAAGCAGAGCCACAGATTTCCACAGATTACACTGATTAAGAGCTTAGTCAGCTAACTTGAGTGGTTTTGTCCTCAGCTGACACGACTGCTTGACGACTCAACTTAGATGACTAAGCTCTTAGTCTGTGTAATGTGTATAACGAACTGCCAACCTCTTGTTTTCTTAGCGAGGTTCTAACTCTAATTGATAGCTCGTCGTCTACGATACATCGAACTCTCTGCGTAATCTCGGCGTGCTCTGCGTCTCGGCGGTTTTCCTTGAGTTGTCCCGCACACTCAACAAACTATGGTGATGAGGATGTCTCTTAAGCAGTGTTTCTTGAATGCCTGGAACAGCTGAAGGAAAACCGCCGAGACGCAGAGCACGCCGAGGTTACGCAGAGAGTTCAGTTGGTCTGCGGCCCAAGTCTGTGGAAATCTGTGGATCTGCTTCGACGACAAGCTCTAAAGTGTGTCGGACGTTCACGTTCAAATCCAACCACCGAGGTCGTGATGAAACTATCCGTACTGCTGACTGTCTGCACTCTTCTGACTATTAGCTCATCCACAATTCAGGCGCAGAATCCCCAGAATCTAATGTCGCCCGCCGAACTGCGGAAGGTGGCAGCAGACTATTACCAATGGCGAAATGAAAACTTCCCTGTATCTTCCAGTGATGCCGGCTTGCACAAGTGGGACAACCGTCTGACGGATTACTCTTTGTCGGCCGTTCTCTCTCGGCGGTTACAAGCGCGAGATCTACTAGCCAAAGTACAGACAATCAATACGACAGGTTGGAGCAAAGACGATCGGATCGACTGGCTGCTGTTTCGCGCTCAACTCGAAGGGGTTGTCTTCTTCAATCGCGTCATCAATTTTGAGCAGACCGATCCCCAAACTTATGTAAACGAATGCAGCAATGGAATCTTTTCTTTGCTGAAGAAGGAGTACGACACGACGCGCAATCGAGCCATTTCCGCGACTGCGCGCCTGAAACAGATGCCGGTCTTGATTGAGCAGGGCAAAAGAAACCTCACTAATCCAGTGCAACTCTACGCACAGCTGGCGATAGATTCAGCGCGCTCAATCGATAGTTTATTCAACGACAGCTTGATGACTTTGGCCAAAGACCTTTCGCCAGCCGAAAGAGCTGATTTGGTGAAAGCGCGCGACGCTGCCCTCGCATCGATTCATGGATTCGCTGATTGGTTGGAAAGGCGTCTGCCCGGAATGGTGCCTTTCAAACCTATGGGCGAAGAGAACTACAACTACATTCTGCAAAACATCTACCTCTTACCGCTCAAGGCGAACGACGTTGAAATGCTGGGCCAGGCGGAGCTGGCTCGTTATCGCGCGTTGGAGGCAATGCTTCCCGATCCGTCGCTCGCCGATCCGAATCCAGCGAGGAGTAAGAACATCCCGGCGGACCAGCAGGCATTCTTGAAGGCGTACGAAAGTCGTCAGGAAGAAATGATCAACTTCCTGAAGACGAAACGGTTGATCTCTATTCCGGATTACATCGGCCCGTTTTATATCCGGCAACTTCCGGAAGCCTTCAAGCCAACGAGTCCCGGTGGTTTCATGAACCCGCCCGGCGTCTATGACAAAGACCCGAGCGGTTTTTACTTCATTCCCACTTACAATCCGCAGAGCAAAAACTTCTACATACGAGCGGCGATCGAGGATCCGCGACCCATTCTCGGTCACGAAGGTATACCCGGTCATTTCTTACAACTCTCAATCGCGAATCATTTAACGAACGAGATCCGGCGTCAGCATGGCGATGGAATCTTCGTTGAAGGATGGGCACTCTATGGCGAAGAGATGCTGATGCGTTCAGGTCTGTATACCAACAACTCGCCGGGCCAGGGCCAGATCCTCCGGCTCTCCAGATACCGTGCGGCTCGAATCGGAGTAGACGTGAATTTGCATACAGGCAGGTGGACCTTCGACCAGGCCGTTAAATATTTCATGGAGGCTGGAGGATTGGACCATGAGGCGGCGACTGGTGAAGCGGCTGGCGCCGCCGCGAGTCCCACGCAGAAGATCACGTACATGGTGGGTAAGTGGCAGATCATGCGTCTGCTGGGGAAGTATAAAGATCAGCAGGGCGCAAATTTTCGCTTGGGCCAATTCCATGACGGCCTGTTGAAGAATGGCAGTTTGCCGTTATCGATCGTCGAGTGGATCATATTGAATGATTCGTCTTCCTTGGATAAGGCGCTGAAATGACGGTCGAGTGAGCCAACGGCGCAAAGCGTTGAGTACCGACTTATCTGTGGTGACGTATCACCGCTTCGGCCTCCCTCAAATCAAACCATGGTCAACGGGCCAATGGCGCGATGCACTCCAATGAGGTCATTTACCTTGGAGCACGCACGGGCTGCCTAATGTACGCCGACGAGATCGACGTAGACTAAACATGTGCGCGGTTTTCGTACTGAACGGGAGCGCTCAGCGACCGAATTCAGTATCGTTAGAATTGAAGGACGAGACCAGCACTCAAAATGCTTCTCATTATCTAATAGAGGGACTTGCTTTTTACTGGATCTAAACCTCCGGGCACGACTTTTGAGTTGGGGTGACTGTCGCTCCCATTCTGTAGTGTATGGCTTTTTCGGAGCCATTACATTCACAATAACTTGCAGCGGAGGTCACTATGTTTCCCATTGGTGATGATGACTCGGCTCGCAGGACAGTGCCGGTAGTCACCTACGCGTTAATCGCGCTTAACGTCCTGGCCTTCTTCCTCGAATTAAATGGCGGCGAGCCCTTCATAGAGCAGTGGTCCGTCGTCCCACGCCGCCTGACGCAGAACCCTAGCGGCGATTTCATAACCGTGTTCACCTCCATGTTCATGCACGGCGGCTGGCTGCACCTGGGCGGCAACATGCTCTACCTCTGGATCTTCGGGGACAATGTAGAGGACCGATTCGGGCACGCGAAGTTCGGGTTGTTCTACCTCCTCTGCGGCATAGCGGCCACGGTAGCGCAAGTGGCTGTAAGCATGGGATCGAACGTTCCGAACCTGGGCGCCTCTGGGGCAATAGCCGGAGTGCTGGCCGGCTACATCATTTTATTCCCGAGGGGTCAGGTAAGAGTCTTAATGGGTAGGGGCGTAGTGCCAATGCCGGCGTTGATCGTCATTGGGCTGTGGATCGTCTTACAATTTATTAGCGGGATCGGGTCAATCACGCAGTCGGCTGAGACGGGTGGAGTGGCTTACATGGCTCACATCGGAGGCTTCGTGGCAGGACTGGCTCTCACATTCCTGTTCGGCGGCCGCAGGACTGAAGTCACGACTTGATGATTAGATCGATCGCACCGGAAAGGGATGCGATGCATACATGTCCTGCGTGAGGTTTACAAAGCTGTCGGATAATACCAGTTTCAGCGCATTATCCAGTGGTCTTATACGACATATCCGAAGTCTAATTACTTAGATGACGGATCCATCGTCTAATATATAGTTCGGCTTGTTCCTGTAGATTCAGAAGGATCTATAGTGAGAATTATTGTCGTCATCGCTATAGCACTTTGGAGTTGTCAGAATATTGTTAGGGGCCAAAATCCTCAAACACCTGTTCCCACCGATACCGTCATCACTCTAGTACGAATCTCTGACGCATTCTTTCTTGGACGAGACTACAAAGTGAGCATAACGGCTGATGGAACAGTTGTCCTTCAACAGATCAAAGACCTGAAGCTGCTGCCTTCGATTACTACTAAACTGCCAACGGAAAAAGTTCGTGAATTGCTCGCTGAGTTTGAAGGCGTAAACTTCTTCTCTCTCAAAGATAAGTATGTCAAACGCGAAGATGGCTGTCCTGAAGAGTGGACTGACGCAGGCGGCGCGGAGGTATCGATTACCATTAATAAAAGATCGAAGACGATTCATCATTACTATGGTTGCAAACAAGATCAAGGTAGCTTAGTTTTTCAATTGGAAAAGCGCATTGATGAAATTGTTGGCGCCCAACAGTGGCTCAAATGACCGCCGCCGAACAAGCGCTTGGAGCGGACTCGCCGGTGAGCGGCCTTTATCGGTAGTTGCGTGGGCGAGCCGCTCAAGCGCAGCGTTATGCGGCTCGCGTAAGGTAACAAGATGTGTCTCACAATCTCAGTCGAGTTTAGAGGAATCGGAAGGAAGGAAGCCGAGTCCATTGCCGCTCAAACCCTGTCGAACAAACTTGAGCTTCAGCTTCAGGAACCAGTTTCTTTGTTTGGCCCAAGAACTCCCTTCTTCTCGCTCAGCGAAGTGGGCGAGGGATGTGCATGCAGTATGCTAACGGATAATGCCGATTGGAACGCTCCTACTTGGGAGTTTCAATCGACCTTGCTTGAGGATCTGGCTA
>DATBSH010000208.1:0-15783 GCA_036559885.1 Pyrinomonadaceae bacterium | reverse complement strand
GAGCGGGGGTAAACCGCCCTTCCCAACCTGCAATTTCTCGAATGTTGAACTGTTAACTCAACCGCATACTAGTAGCTACTTGAGGATTATTTCATATCTTCATGGTTTGCACTGACAAGGAACTGATTCACATTCTCAACTTCACTGCTTTCGGGCTCGCGCCGCCGGCGAACACCACAGGCTTCAAAGCTTTCGAGATATCACCGCCGTCGATTGTTATGCGTCGACTGCCTGGACCAATCAACTTCAGGAATGCAGCAGCCGATGTCAGCACTCGTGATGCCGAGAGCAGAACGTCACCGACACTATTAAAACGACAGACCGCTTCGGCCTTTGGATCCCCCTGTGCGCTCAGCGCATGAACGGCTGCATCCTGCACATTTTCGAACACAACCGCAGGGCGCATGTCGGGCGCGGTTACTTCCAGCCGCATATTGTTCAACATGAGGCCATGCACATTTCGAGCATACAATCCATACGCGGGTGGCGTTCCGATCTCAAAATACTCACCAGCCATCTTCGGCACTTCGCGCGCAGCTTCGTCAGCCGTTCCACCGCCATCGTACGTCACCTGCACGTCTTGAAAGCTGATGTCCTCCAGATAATCGTCACCAACGCCATTGAGCACGATGCATTGCCGCGTTTCCCCGGGACGAAATTTCTGGGGCCAGGGTAAGTCTGCATGCTGCTTACCTTCAGCAACGACGATCGCGCGGATACCGTTGAATTTAATATTTCGCACAATGCCTTTGGCGGGTGGTGGATTATTCGGGTTCAGATTTCGCCGCGTTGAATCAAGGCCGATGGATATTGGTCCGGTCACATTTCTCAGTATCAAATTCGCGAACGTCACGTTCTCAAAACGCGACCGGGCACCAAACCTTGCCTTTATGGGACAGCCGTAGGTGTCGTAGATCACACAGTTCGATATCGTAATGTTTTCTGCTTCGCCACCTCCGAATCGGAAAACAGACCAGCGCGTGCTGAAAGTACAGTTGGTCACCGTCACGAACTTATTGCTACCAAACAGTGCGCATGCATCGTCCTGGCAGGTGACATCGCAATTAACGACGTGCACATACTGTGAACTGTTGATGTGAAAGCCGTCGTTGTTAAGGTTCACACGATTGTGAATTCTGACTGCGTCGAGATTAACGCGTTGGCATTGGAGAATTCGCACACAGTGATAAGCGCTTGCCGTTAAGAACACGTCCCGAAGCGAGAGGTTAATGCAGCGATAGAAGATCAAAAGGTGTGGGCGTTGATAATAACCTTCTGCCGAGTTTTGGCCAGGTCCGGTCATATCTCCGCGGCCGGTAAAAAACTTCGCGCCGTTTCCGTCGATCGTTCCTACACCTTCGATTCGAACATTTTCAGCGTTCGCAGCGGAGATCATTACGATATTGCCGTTACCCGAGGGAATGTTGTTGCCCGCTCTGTAGTGTTCAATCTTTGGGCTCCCTAACAATCGGCCTTGAGCCGCAATGTGTAAGGTCACGTTGCTCTTCAGCTCGATTGTGCCAATCACAAAGTTCCCTGCCGGCACTAAGACAGTGCCGCCTTTATCATTCGCACACGCGTCAATCGCTTTTTGGAGAGCTTCAGTATTAAGTGTGTTTCCATCACCGATGGCGCCAAAGTCGACAATGTTGTAAATGCCGGCGCCGATGTCTTTTTGCTCGCGTGCGGACAGATTCGCGTGAACGTTGCTTGAACCGAACATAACGCCGCCAACATAGGCAGCGAGTGAAGACGCTGACAGATGCGCGAGCACGTTACGTCTAGACACTTTGCCAGTGTGTATCTTCATCGTCCAAACTGCTTCAATGTTCGTGGACTAATCGAGCCTGTGGCGTGCGCCTATTTCTTATCACAAAAGCCGCGGAACTAAATTGGTTTATTGGTTCAAAAAGACAGGAGCAGGAGCAGCGGGCAGGAGCATGAAAGCCGCGTGCTCCTGCTTACTGCTCCTGCTCCTGCTTGCAGATCTGCTTTTACGCTGCCTGTTGGCGAGAACGACGCCCTACACTGAACTCTTCGACCATCTTCTTATTGAAAGCTGGAATGTCCTTTGGCTCGCGACTTGTGACCAACCGTTTCTCCACAACGACTTCGCGATCTACCCAATTCGCGCCAGCGTTGATCAGGTCCGTTCTTAAAGACGGCCAGGAAGTGATCGCCTTGCCTTTCACAACCCCTGCATCAATCAACGTCCACGGTGCATGGCAGATTGCAGCAACAGGTTTGTTTGCGGCGAAGAATCCATGAACGAATTCAATTGCCCGCGTCAACACGCGAAGCTGATCCGGATTTCTGACGCCACCCGGTAGAAGTAAAGCGTCGTAGTCATCCGAGCGTGCTCGGTTCAACGGCATGTCGACGGAAAATCGATCGGCTTTCTCGTCGTGATTCCATCCTTGAACCTCTCCATCTGCCGGCGAAACCACTTGCGTAATTGCACCGGCTTCCTCGAGGGCCTTCTTTGGTTCTACTAATTCAACTTGTTCGAATCCATCGGCTACAAGTATTGCCACTTTCTTTCCGGCCAGTTTCTTCTCCATGACGCCCTCCTTTTCTGATGCAACCCTACCGTCGCCTTGGCGGTATAACATCATCATCAAGAGAGCTTCGGTCTGGCTCGTTGATCGCTTGCTGATTGTAGTAACCGCCTGGTGCGAACTGGCCCGACTCACCGACATCAAGCGAACGCTCTTCCTTGATCAGTGCGTCTTCTTCTTTGGGAGCCGTTTTCGGATCCCACCCCTTTTCCGCAATATGTTGTTTATTTCTGTCTGACTTCATTCGATCCCTCCTTGAGAACTTTCAAATTCGCAGAACGCTCGGTTTGGCTAATGAACGCCAAAAGCAACCGCGATGCCGCCGTTTAGACGACAAAAACCGCGACCGAGCGAGCACTTCGGTAATGAAGCGCGTAACGAAGTCCAACAGAAGTGTTCGGAGTTAGACCGCCCAAAGGGCAAAGAGCGAAGGGCAAAGGACGCTTTGCTCTTGGCTCTTGGCGCTTTGCCCTTTGCCCTTTGCCCTTCGCTCTTTTGCCCTTTGCTCCTTGCCCTCAGACGACTCGCGTTTTCCATCTCCCGCGACGAAACAGTAGAGCGCTTACGACCGCGTATGTCGAAAAGGCGATAGTTATGGCATAGAAAGCACCTCGTGGACCCAAACCGATGACAACAGCTAACACGTACGCCAGCGGAATCTCCCAAAGCCAAAACACAAAGAGGTTAATGACGGTCGGTGTCCAAGTATCACCCGCGCCGTTAAACGACTGTCCGAGTACCATCCCATACGCATAAAAGAGGAATCCGTAGGCGACTATCCGCAAGCAGTCAACTCCGTACCGCGCTACGTTTGGATCAGACGCATAGAACCAGATGATCTGAGGCGCGAACAAAATGAAAACAAGTCCAACGATGCCGAGGAAGATCATGTTGTAAAAGCCCGCTCGCCATACGGCGCGTTCTGCGCGTTCAGGATTGCGAGCACCGAGCGCTTGGCCGACCATTGTCGCCGCCGCATTTGCCATCCCCCACGACGGTAATAGAGCAAAGAGAATAACGCGAATGCCAAATGTGTATCCCGCGACTGCGTTGCTGCCAAAGCTGGAAATGATTCTTACCAAACCGATCCAACTCGCCATACCAATGAATACTTGAAACGTTCCGGTCGCAGACAAACGCACAAGCCGCGCCATGATTGATGGCTCAAACTTCAGGTGCTTGCGCGTAATTTCGAAGCGACCTCCAGGTCTGAATAATTTACTGAGCGCGAACAGTGCTCCGGTGCCACGGCCAATGTTCGTTGCGATGGCTGCGCCAACG
The DNA here is from genome assembly GCA_036559885.1 of Pyrinomonadaceae bacterium. GTDB lineage: Bacteria > Acidobacteriota > Blastocatellia > Pyrinomonadales > Pyrinomonadaceae > PSRF01. The sequence continues at coordinate 11,944 of DATBSH010000208.1, read as the reverse complement.
ATTCCCAATTTGGGAAACGGTCCGACTCCAAAAATCAAACATGGTCCTAACAGGATGTTGATCCAATTCGCCAGCCACAGTGTGCGCATCGCGATCGCCGCGTCGCCGGATCCGCGAAAGATTGCGTTCACCATAAACAACATTACGACCGTAACGTTGCAGCCCAACATGACTCGAGTGAAGGCCGAGCCCTCCTCTACCACCCAACGAGAGCCTCCCATCAACCGCAACAGCTTTGGTGCGAGCGGAGCACCAATAGCCGCGATGATTACTGAAACCAATAGAGCGATTAGGATTGACTGAACGGCAGCACGCGCGGCACCGTCAGGATTTCGCTCACCAATACGACGTGCAACCGTTGCCGTCGCTCCAATACTCAGTCCGATGGCGAGTGCGTAAATAAGAGTTAGCAGTGATTCAGTTAGCCCGACCGTGGCCGCGGCATCGGTTCCGAGATGTGCCACCCAAAAGATGTCAACCACGGCGAAAACGCTCTCCATGATCATTTCCAGGACCATGGGAATCGCCAACAGCAGAATGGCCCGACCGATCGAACCTTTGGTGTAATCGCGGTGGTGCGATCCGCGGATTGCCTCCTTGATGGAGGCCCACAGACTCTGTTGAGGCTCAAATGAATCGCCCGCGCTAACGGACTGTACCGCCTTGGCAGCTTGTTCATTTGAATACAGCTCGTTTGCGGAATCCGGCATTTAGCACACTCCGTGGCTAACTACAGCTCTCTTGGGTTTCGAAGGTTACGTCAGGAAGGACTGAAAAGTTCTTCCGGCAGGTACAAGCGACACTGAACGGGCGCTCTTTGGACAACAAAAGCAAGCCTACAGAACCAGGAGCGGTAGCGACCGGCTCAATCGAAAATGCATTTGCTTCCCATCGTGGCCGGTCGCTACCCCTCCCGGTCCTGTAACTCACTCAGTGTTTTTGTGCGACGCGTTTAGCTGTGGGTTATATGTCTATTCAAGTGTTAGTGCGACCGAAATCATCCTGAAGCCTGACAATGTCATCCTCACCCAGATACTCGCCACGCTGCACCTCAATAAAAACGAGCGCAGCCGGGCCCGGATTTTGAACCCGATGCGCAGCGCCAACCGGAATGTCGATTGCGCCGCCCGCATTCAATGTGACTTCACGTCCATCAAGGGTCACGAGTGCAGTTCCATCCACAACAAACCAATGCTCTGCACGCTTTGCATGTTTTTGGTAACTCAACCTTTTCCCCGGCAGCACTTCAATTCGTTTGACCTTAAAAAGATTCCCCTCATCAAGTACGGTGTATGTGCCCCATGGTCTTCTATCGAACTCTCGCTGTCCGTCTTGCGAAGTCATTAGATCCTCTGTCAATCGAATGTGATTTGTTAGGCTGAACCTATCCGGCAGAGAGAGACGAGTCAAGGACTTTTTGCGATTGGCAGTTAGAAGAGTAGGAGCAGGAGCTGTGGAAGAGGAGCAGGAGCACCACTCAGGAGCACGGTTGGCTATTAACCTCGGCTCCCGCTTGGTCCTGCTCCTGCCTTCTGCTCCTGCTCCTGTCTGTTAGGAGGAAGCGCGCAGCGTGACGTAGACGAGCGCCTGTCCTCGCTTGACCAATACCAATGCAGGTCGGCCAGGCGATTGCTGGACAGCTGATGTGAATTCAGTCAGGTTGTGAACCGGCCGCCGATTTACCTCCTGAATTAAGTCGGCCTGCCGGATTCCCGCATCAGCTGCGGGACCGTCTGGATCGACTTTCGTCACGACGAGCCCTTGTTCGTTCGGAGCCAAACCCATGCGAGACGCGATGTCCGCAGTCAACGGCTGTAAGGACATGCCGTACTTTCCGGTCGTCGGACCGCCGCTCGTATCGCTGTCGTCGTTGTCAGATCGCGGACGTTCAGGTAACTCCGCAAGCGCCACCTGGAAAGACGCCTCGCGTCCATCACGTACCGCCTTCACGTTTACATTCGACCCTGGAGGCATGCTGGCGACTGAGTTCCTTAAACTGTTCGTGTCGACAATCGATTGGTTGTTCACGCTCGTAATGACATCACCACGCTTCAATCCTGCTGACTCAGCCGGTCCGCCAGTCTGAACCGAAGTAACAATCGCACCGCGAGCTGCTGGCAGGTTCAGACTAGAAGCCAGGTCAGCATCAACCGATTGGACCGTAACGCCGAGCATGCCACGACGGACCTTTCCGGTTTTCATCAGCTGGTCCATAACGGCGCGAGCCATATTCGAGGGAATGGCGAAACCGATGCCGATGTTGCCCCCGGAAGGGGAAAGGATCTGGGAGTTAATACCGATTAGTTCACCACCGGTATTGACCAGTGCACCACCTGAATTGCCACGGTTAATCGCCGCGTCAGTCTGTAGAAAATCTTCAAAACTGCCGTCGCTTAGTCCCGTAGACCGACTTTTGGCGCTGATGATTCCCGACGTCACCGTTTGACCGATCCCAAGAGGATTACCGATTGCCAATACGACGTCGCCCACTCGTACCTTGTCTGAGTCGCCTAAGTTAAGAGTTGGTAAGTTGTTCGCGTCAATCTTCAGCACGGCGAGGTCGCTTGGCGGATCCGAGCCCACAAGCTTCGCGGTAAAGGTGCGGTTATCGGTGAGTTCAACTTTTATTTCCAAGGCGCCATCGATGACGTGATGATTCGTCAAAATGTAACCTTGTGAGTTAACAATTACTCCCGAACCAACACCCTGCATGCGCTGTGGTGGCTGCTGCGGCAAACGATCTCCGAAAAATTCTCGGAATGTCGGATCATCCATAAAAGGAAACTGTCGCGCCGACCGTGCGCGTTCGGTGGAACGGATGGTCACCACTGCAGCGGATACGCGGTTGACGATGTCGGCGTAGGAGCTCTGGAGAGCGATGGACGATGGTGCTGGAGCTGAAGGGGTGTCTGGTTGAGACGCCAACTTCAACGTACCGGTTTGAGCGTTACAGGATGTAAAGGCAGCGATGACCAGTGCCAAGCTCAAAAGCACTTTGAATTGCTTATTGTTCTGCTTGATATGAAGAAACCTATTCATGACTTCTGTGTCTCCAAAAAATTAACGTTATGTAAGAAAACCAAAAGCTTGCGCCCCAAGATGCAAGGCATCTTGGGTATTTGTATTCACGCAAAGCCGGACGCAATTTAGCGCAAACTTTTTGATTCATTACGGCGCGTTTCCGTTCGCTACTGCTGAATTGGGTTAAAAATCGACAAACTGTCGTGAAAGAAGGGCGGCGGAACGGATACCGGGTTCGCCCTGGGAAAATCCAACGAAATCGATGTCTTAATATCTTATACAAGCCAATAGGGAGGTCCGCGGTTCACAACTAATGAGGCGTTGTATTGTTGTCGATTACCGCCGCAAGATTCGTTTGGCCCTATGTTATACTCCCGCGCGGAAACCTCGAACGTACCAGCTTATACAGGAAGCAAGCTCGTCACCCATCACCGAAACGTGCGGTTCGCCAGCAAGGCTTTCCATTAATCAACGGCAGAAACTTGAGGACTTGTCGTAAATGACTGCTCCCCACATCTCAAACGGTCACGACGAGAACTCGATCCTGATCGTCAACGATATGCCTGAACAGCTCCTCCTCATGGACGGGTTGCTGCGAAAAGCCGGTTACTGCGTCTACACTGCCGAAGATGGCCTCCAGGCCTTGGATATCGCAAAACAAACCCGTCCCGACCTGGTAATTAGCGATGTCTCTATGCCACGCATGAACGGCCTGGAGTTTTGCCGTTGCCTGCGATCAGACACGGAATTGCGGGCGGTTCCCATTCTTCTGGTCAGTGCTCTGCAGAAAGACACAGAGTCGGTTGTCGCAGGTCTAAAGGCCGGAGCTGACGACTACCTTGAAGTGCCATTCGACTCCACGCGTCTGGTTGCCAAGGTGTCCCGGTTACTGGAGCGCGCGCGCATTGAAGCGAGCTATCGAGATCTGTTTGAACAAGCAAGTGACATGATCTTTACGCAGGATGTGTTCGGACGAATCACGAGCATCAACGCGGCCGGCGCACGATTCCTTGGCAGAGATCCCGACGAACTAATCGGCACCTCGATCTCTTCTACATTAGGAGTTATTCCCGAGAACAACGGCTTCATGGGCGGGAGCAGTCGCGCTGACAACATTGAGTTTCGACATCAGTTTCTCGCTCGTTCTGCCTCAGGAGAGGATCGCTGGCTTGATCTGATTTTGTCGCCAATTAAGGACAAATCAAACGAAACTGTAGGGTACCGTGGTCTGGCGCGCGATGTTACAGACCGGAAAAAATTTGAATTGGCACTAAAGGATTCAGAGGAGCGCTATCGATTGCTCTTCGAGTCAACGCCCGAACCAATCTGGGTCTATAACGAAGAAACTCTTCGCTTCCTCGCAGTAAACGAGGCGGCAACTCGCACTTACGGCTACACGAAAGAGGAGTTCCTTTCCAAGACCATCGACGACCTTCGACCCACAGAAGATATTCCTGCTTTGCTGATAAAGAATGTTGTGGCGGACGAGGTCGTAATCTCGAGTCCGTGGAGACACGAGACGAAGGATAAGAGGACTATCTACGTCGAGTTGAGCTCGCACCCGATTGTCTTTGATGCCAAAAATAGTCGACTCGTCATAGTCAACGATGTCACCGAACGCAAGCTCCTCGACGAGAAGCAGCAACGACTGCACACATCACTCCAGCAGTCAGCTATGGAATGGCGACAGACATTCAACGCGATCGACTTTCCGGTATTGATTGTTGATCTCAACGGCGTCATTAAACGGGCGAACGAGGAAGCAGAGAACATCCTTGGCATGGGGGCAGACATGGTCGTCGGCCAGAACGTCGCTGCCCTTAGTGATTATGAACCATGGAAGAAAGCCGGCGAGCTGCTGAAGAGTACGAAAACCAGCAGTTCTCCACTTTCCGCCGAGGTGAAGGACGATGCGACTGCCAAGGTGTGGGCCGTCACGATTTACCCCATCACTGAGTTTGGATCATTTGCCGAACGCGCGATTCTGATTGCACAGGACATCACCAAACGAACTGAATTGGAGACCTCGTTAAGGCAAAGCGAGATGATGTCGCTGTTGGGCTCACTTGTAGCCGGCGTCGCCCATGAAGTTCGGAATCCGCTCTTCGGAATCTCATCGATTCTCGACGCGTTTGAAACGAGATTCAGTGACCGTACCGACTATCAGCGCTATACAAAGGTTCTGCGAGATGAGATCGGCCGCTTAACAGTCCTCATGGAGGAATTGCTTGAATATGGCAAGCCCTTCCGTGGAGAGCTCTACCTCGTATCGTTACAGGAGATGATTGCGCGCTCCATTCGCGCGTGTCAGCCGGCAGCACAGGCAGCACGCGTGTCGCTGGTTAGTAATTTCGCTACAGCATTGCCGGAAATCAAGATAGATCGGCGCAGACTCTACAAAGTGTTTGTCAACCTCATCGAAAACGCTATTCAGCACTCTCCCAGCGGCTCTACCGTAACGATCGAGGGTACACAAGTCACCGATGGAACCGAGGAATGGATTCAATGTGCGATTAAAGATCTCGGACCAGGCATTTCTGATGAAGATCTGCCGAAAATATTCGAGCCTTTCTTTTCAAAGCGGCGGGGTGGAACCGGTCTTGGACTGGCGATCGCCCAAAGAATTATGCAAGAACACGGCGGGAAGCTGGTCGCCTCTAATAATCCAGACGGCGGAGCATGTATGATTGCCAGCTTCCCTATCCCATCCTAGAGAGATTTTAATGGCTAGAAACAAAGTGTTGATAGTAGATGACGAGGCGGGCGTTCGTTTTGGTATCCGCGATTTCCTTGAACAACAGGGCTATGAGATTGAAGAGGCGGATAGCTGCCAAGATGCCCAGCGTCTTTTCCGCACCTTGCGTCCTGACATCGTGATTGCCGACTACATGTTGCCTGATGGCACGGCTCTCGATCTACTGCCGCGTTTGAAAGAAATCGACGCTGATATACCGCTGCTTGTTCTTACCGCGCACGGATCGATCGACCTGGCTGTTCGAGCCATAAAAGAAGGCGCCCAACAGTTTCTGACCAAACCACTTGAGCTACCGGCTTTACAGGTCATCCTGCAAAGGCTCCTCGAGAAACAAAGAAACCATCACAAACAATTGGCCAGCAAGTCGCGTCAGGTGCGACAGGCAATCGATCCGTTCATTGGAAAGAGTGCTGCGATTCGTGCGTTGGGTGATCAGGCCCGCAAACTTCTCGCAACTGAAAGCCCCGTTCTAATCCTCGGTGAGACGGGAACGGGCAAAGGAATACTTGCAAGGTGGCTTCACGAGAACAGCCCCAGGGCCGAAGAAGCCTTTGTCGATCTGAACTGCGCCGGTCTTTCTCGAGAGCTTTTGGAAACTGAACTGTTCGGACACGAAAAGGGCGCGTTCACTAGTGCCATCGCTTCAAAGCAGGGATTATTCGAAGTGGCGCATCGAGGTTCGATCTTTCTGGACGAAGTCGGTGATGTCGACCTGCAGATTCAGCCGAAGCTTTTGAAGGTTTTGGAAGAGAAAAGATTTCGACGGGTCGGTGATGTCCGTGACCGTCAGGTAGACGTTCGTCTAATTGCTGCGACGCACCAGGACATTGGACAGCTAGTCAGAGAGAAAAGGTTTCGCGACGATCTCTATTTTCGAATTAGTACGATCCCGCTTGTTTTTCCCGCCTTGCGTGAACGAATCGAAGACATACCCGACATGGCTCAATACCTATTGAACAAGTTGTCGGCAGATCTCGGTCGAGGTGAAATAGTACTCACGGACGATTGTGTTGAAGCTCTTAAGTCGTATTCCTGGCCGGGCAACGTTCGCGAATTGCGTAACGTGATCGAACGCGCTGTCCTCCTTAGCGATCAAAAGAGGATTGGTTTGAAGGACCTCCATTTCGACGGCCACACGAGTGTTGGCGCTCCCTTCCTCGATACTCACCTCACGCTAATCGAATTGGAAAAGCAACACATTCAAAGAGTCCTACAGGAAGAAAAAGGTCGTGTTGAGAAAGCCGCCAAACGGCTCGGTATCCCTCGAAGTTCGCTCTATCAAAAGATCAAGAAACATCACATCTCATCTACCAAAACCTAAGGTCCTCCAACTTGGACCACAGACCAACCACACCCGCGAATCCCACGTATCCCCCAGTTTCAGAACAATTAATCGTCGATTGTTCTGGAAAATAGTCCGTTTTAACACCTTATATAGTGTGAGAAGTCAGTTGACGGAGCAGGCGGCCCAGGAATTTCCGGGGCCTGCTCCGATCCAGATTTAACCTCGAACGAGGATCATTGGCTGGGATTCATTAAAAAGAGCCTGCACTTGCCCGCAAAGCTCCTTCCCACCTTTGCGTAGCTTTTAATCAGACTTCGCAATTCTCCCTGAAGGAGCTCAAAATGTCCGACTTGTTTAGAAAACTGTTTCTTGCGATGACCGCGGCCGTCGTGGTGACTTTAGCGTCAGCGAGCAATATTTTGGCTGACCCGATCACCATCACCATCGGCAATCCCGGCAACGGGAACACAGACAACGTACTGTTCAATAATGGCGCCCTTATCCATTCCGGCCTGCTCGTACAAGGCGACTTTAACGGAGCGGGTGCAGGCTTCATCGTCGACTTCACCTCAGCCTCAGGTTCAGGCAACCTCGACGTGAGTGGCGGCCAAGCAGTCCTTGTTGGCGGTACCGGCAACATCCCTTTCTCCAATGCTACGGTTCAACTCGAGAACGGCGCGACATTCACCAAGCTGATCTTGAACATTGACGTTACGGCTGGTTTGCCACCACCCACACAAGTTCAGTTCACAGTGAACTACACGTTGGCCGGTGGACAAGTCTTCAATCAAGTGTTTTCGGTTGACACCAATGGCCAGAATTTCTTTGGAATAGAAGCGGCGGAAGGCGCAGTTATTAACAGCGTGACTGTGCAGGGACTTGGCGGGACAACTTTCCAAGACATTAATCAATGGCGCATGGGAGGTTTTGCAGCACCAGTTCCAGAACCTGCAAGCATGTTGCTCTTAGGCTCGGGTCTGATGGGAGTCGCCGCTGGCATTCGTCGTCGCCGCCGCAAGCTTGATTAATTACTAGATGCAGGGAGCGCATCTCTTTCATCAGCCAGGTGTAGGTTGAGGCACCTTGCTCGCCAGCGTACAAATTCTAGAATTGACGTCTGATCTTTAGACAACGACCTCAGCAATCTATTCTGCAGGGCATTGAGATCTCTGAAAACCCTTGTAGTTTTGAGAAGTTGCGGATATGAGCGGCATGGCGCGGACTTTGCACTAAAGCGGCGCGTGCCAATCTACATGTAGCTCGGGAAACCGAGATTTAGTTGGCTAGACTCACAGAGCCTGCACTTGCCCCGCATCGCTCCTGTAGTTCAAGCCTCCCACCCCACAGGTGTCGCTATCGCTAGTAGATACCTGGGTTAGAACAAGGAGCGGTTTTTCAAAAGGAGAATTAGCTTAAAATGCACAACTTTCGATCTCTCAAGATCTTTTTGCCCCTACTGGCGGCCGTTGCGATCCTTACATTTGCGTCTGGAACGGCGAAGGCAGATATCGTCGTCGTGACGGGCGTCAACAACCAGGGAACCGACAACGTATTGCTTAACCCGGCTACCGATGTGCTTACCGTAACGGGTACCGTTGGCCAGAACAATCTGGTCGTCAACTTTACTTCGATGAGTGGCAGCCACTTGCTTAATGCCAATCCATCTGGTCAAGCAACTGTCAGTGGTGGGACGGGGAACACCGCTCTCACCCAGCTGACGTTCGGTCTGGCGAACAACGATACCTTCACCCGAGCCGTATTCAATATAAACGCCTCAATGAGTGGATCCGTAACGATCCATGTCGAGGGTATTAACATCACCGGCGGCTCGTTCTCGCAGGATTTCACCGTGGACGCCAATGGCCAGAACTTTTTCACCGTAACTGCTATAAACGGACAGTTGATTCAATCAATCAGCTTAACGGCGATAAATGGCGCCGTTTTCTCTGACGTCAGACAGGTCCGGCTTGGTGGTGGCGAAATTGTGCAAGCTGTCCCCGAACCTGCAAGCATGCTTTTGCTGGGAACCGGTTTGGTCGGACTTGCAGCGGGTGTTCGGCGGCGGCTACGCAAGAACGAAGTTTGACGTTCGCAAAGCCCTACTGTCCTCCCTTTGCCCCGGAGGACAATAGGACTGAAGTTAGGCATGCTGTTCGGCCACGAGCACGATCATGGTAAAACACGACTGCTCAGGACGTTCGACGTTTGCAGGCATTTTTCTGGGCCGAAGATAAAACATGTTAGTGCCTTCGGCGAACTAAGTGTAGTGGATAATTAATACTGCCTGAGTGCGGACTGGCGGGCAAGGAGTTGAACATAGAATGTACGGTAAACCGATGATTCTTCCGCTCGACATCGAAGGAAAAATCTATGCTCTCCAGGACGAAAAAGGTAACACCATAGGAACTGGTACCCGCGAGGTTTGCGAAATTCTTGTGTATATCATTACCAAGGCGGCCTCGCCCGGCGTATCGGGAAGCATTAATGGGCCAATACAGCCGCGACCTAACGTGCGGGCTGTAATAGCAATATAGTCACCAAAGTAGGCCAGGTTATCCTGGCCTTACTTGCTTGTTGGTGGGAGAGGGATGATGCGTTTGACCAATCGCGTTTTTTCCAATGCTCCCGTTGACCTCTTTTTTGAAGAACTGCTCTCATTAACGATCAGCTCCCCATCGGCTAGTGCGCACCTCGCGACATTAACGCCCCCGATGCAATGCAGTTTTTCCGAGGCCGAATTGCCGTTTCTTTCCAGGTACCCGCCTCCACCAACACCCTTCCGCGTTGAAGAGACGAGCGGAACGTTTCGCGAACGATTTCAGGCCCGAATGTAAATTGGCCGGGACTGCGGTAACTAACGTGCGGCGAAAGCAGAATAAGCCCGGTGTGCTGTGAAGCAGAATCGATTCGGAACATTGAAAAAAGTCTCAGGTAAACTGAGACGCATGTGGGTCAATCGGGAGGAGGCGCAGTCCAGCGAATTACCTATGCCCCGACTTCTAGTTGTTGATGACGAAGAATCAATCTGTTTTTCGATGAGCGAGTATTTCTCCCTGCACGGTTTAAAGGTGGATACTGCTCGTGAGTTCGAAGAAGTAGAGAAGCTTCTGGAAGCGCAGGATTACAAGGTGATCATTCAGGACCTTCGGTTGGGAAGTAAACCGAATGCCGATGGCCTCGACATCATAAAGCACGTCAGAGATCAGCATCTTCCTTCAAAAATAATAGTGCTGACCGCATACGGTTCCGCAGAGGTTGAAGAGGAAGCAAAACGCTACGGCGCTGATGCGTTTTTGCGAAAACCAAAACCTTTATCTCAGGTCGCTCAAGTCGTCGAAGGGCTGCTGGAGTCACCTCCGAAAGAAGCAGCACGGCCCGCCTAACACCCACCTTCCATTTGCGACAGCTACAGTAGAAACCTACGCTGCCCCGGCTTTGGACCGCTTAACTTTCTCTCGTTGGTTTGCGGGCGAGTCTGCTTTTGCGTTTGAGAGACGCGATGCGTAACGGCCTGTCCGCTGCAAATCTTGAATAGTGTACCCAGTGTCAAAGATCTCGCGCGCGGGATCTTGTTGATCGATACTGTAATCAAAAACCCTTCCGTCTAATCGAATGAACACGGAACCGCGCTGTCCGCGTTCGAATTGACTGACAGTCAAGAGCGCGTACAAATGACGGTTGCCTGCAAGTGTTCCTGTGGGACTACACGGAACAAATTCTTTTCCGTCAGGTAAGGAATAGATATTCTCTTCCAACAGCACAGACCTGCCGTGACGTTGGAACCGAGGAATAAAATCGGTGGGCAATCCGAACCGGGCTTTTATTCCGGGCGACGTGACAGGTTTTGAAGTAATCTTGGCCAGCGTTGTAGGGATTCCAATGTACTGAAAACTTTAGCCAAAAGATTGCGGACTTATTGCGCGGGATTCTATACGCCCGATAGCTTTTGTCAATGATTGCAAGTTTCATCAGTTAGTGGAAATCGTGGGAAGGTGCTGCTGCTATTTTGAAGGAAAGCGGCTTTACGCGTTTCGCTTTGATAGAAACTACGTTGTCCTGGTTTTGCAGCACACCTTCGATTAACAGAAATGGATGGTCAACCAGCACAAGACGATACTGATCGAAAAGTTGCGGGGTAATGATGATGTTACTGACTCCCGTTTCATCCTCGAGAGTTAAAAATACAAATCCTTTTGCAGTGCCAGGCCGCTGTCGCACAATTACCCAACCTCCAACACATACTGCCGTGCCATTTCGTAACTTAGCGATATCGGTCGCTCTCAACGCTCCAAGCTTATTTAGTTCTGCGCGATGATATGCCACGGGGTGTTTACCAATAGTGAGACCCGTCCCTCGAAAGTCGGCGTCCATTCGTTCCGGCAATGTCATAGGCAGCAAAGGTGAGCCGGCATCATTCTCAGAAAGGTTTTCGTAAAGTACTCCACCTGCGCGCGCAACTCGTTCCACCTGCCACAAAGCATCGCGACGATTTGTCGCAACAGAGCGAGCCTTTATGAAACGCGTAGACTGAGGGGTTTGAATGAAATTTAAGGCCCCAACAGCTGCAAGCTTTTGCAATTCATCCTTTCGCAGTTCCGGCACACGGTTGTGTAAATCGTCGATACCCGTAAAAGTTTGGGCTCGCCGAGCTTTTACAATCGCCTGCCCAGATTGTTCACTCAGACCCTTTACGTAGCGCAGACCCAGTCGAAGCGCAAGGGGAAGATACGGGGACGCGGAGATGGGGAGACGCGGGGACGCGGAGACGCGGGGACACGGGGACGCGGAGACGCGGGGATACGGGGACGCGGAGACGCGGGGACACGGGGACGCGGAGACGCGGGGACACGGGGACGCGGAGACGGGGAGACGCGGGGATGATT
>DATBSH010000207.1:0-5415 GCA_036559885.1 Pyrinomonadaceae bacterium | reverse complement strand
GCTCGAGGGTCCTAGTGTCGTACCAATTAAACAAATGACCTTGGAATTTTCCCAGCTTTCCCAGCGTTGCGAAACTCAGCTCCTGCCGCTCGATAAATTCCAACGAACTGATATAACCAAAGTCGTGCGCCGAAACCGTCGAGAGCAAAAGCAAGCCGATGTTTGTGGGGGACGTGCGATGGGCCACGATTGCAGCTGGATCTTCCTGAAAGTTATCAGGGGGCAACCAGTTGTCCTCTACGCCAACGAAAGTCTCAAAGAAGCGCCAGGTGCGACGAGCTACAAGCCGCGCGAGGCGCAAATCCTCGCCCGTCATCGCCTTAGCTTCAGGGGGGCTCGGGCGGCTGATCCAGTAAGCGACAAAGGGCGACATGGCCCAGGCCACAACGAAAGGCAAAACCGTGGCCTGCGATAATGGCTTTAGAAACAGGGCGAGCAGCACGGCAGTGAGAGCAAGCAACTCAGCCGGCAGCATCAATCGCAAGAATGCTGCCAGATCGTGAGGCGTTTCCCTGTCCGCCTGCGCAGCTGTTACCCACTCCAGCAACTTCCTCCGCGAGATCAGTTTTCGATAGAGCGTGCGAACGATCGCGTCTACCATCAGGTAGGCCTGATGCGCCAGGAAGATAATCGACAAAGCGAACTGGGCTGTGTTGGTTCTGATATCTCCCCAGACACTCCAGAAGTGGCTGGTCCAAGGAATTCCGCGCGGATGTATCAACAGGCTTGTCGTGACATGCAGATAAACAGGGAAGGCAATCGTGACTATGACAAAGAGACTCCACCACAAAGGCGAGCCGGGAAAAACGGTCCAGGCCGCAAGCAGCCACAAAAACATCGACGGTGCGACAAGGCTGCGTCGCAAGTTATCGAGAATCCTCCAGCGAGAAATTAGCGGCAGGTTATTGCGCACCTTGCGCCGGTTTGCGTCCACGACGAAAGGAAGGAGCCAGCGAAGGATCTGCCAGTCACCACGTGTCCAGCGATGCTGGCGCTTGGCATATGTGTCGTAGTGCGCCGGATAGTCGTCGAGAAGTTCAAGATCGGTGACCAGCGCAGCGCGTGCGAAGAGCGACTCGAAGAGATCGTGGCTTAGCAGTGAGTTCTCAGGACCCCGATCGGCGAGCGCCAATTCGAAGGCGTCGACGTCGTATAGACCTTTGCCGGTGTAGTTTCCTTCGCCAAAGAGATCTTGATAAACGTCAGAGACCGCGGTGGTGTATGGATCGATACCCGTATTACCAGAAAAGATGCGCGCGAATCTTGAACGGGAGGCGCTCTCGAGCGAAATGCTGACGCGCGGCTGCAGGATACCGTAACCAGAAACGACGCGATTCACTGAAGTATCAAGGGACGGCCGATTGAGCGGGTGCGTTGCAGTGCCGACAAGTTTGCGGGCCACATCGCGTGGGAGCTGCGTATCAGAATCCAGCGTGATCACATAGCGTATTTCTGAGAGCAGCTTTGCATCCGCCGTCTGAACCATGAAACTCGTATCCTGCGCGCCGCGCAGGAGCCGGTTAAACTCATGCAGCTTTCCCCGCTTGCGCTCCCAGCCCATCCATTTGCCTTCGCGTGGATTCCACTTGCGGCGCCGGCTAAAAAGATGAAAGTGAAATGGCCTGTCCTTGCTGTAGCGTTTGTTAAGATTCTCGATGCTGCCTAACGCCACGTCGAGCAGTATCGCGTCGTTGGCCGTCTCCTCCACGGCAGCGTCGGGGAAATCGCCCAATAGCGCGAAATGAATATGAGGGTCCTGATTTGCCAGGAAGTGGACCTCCAGCCTTTCGAGCAACTCATGAATGATGGCTTCGCTGGAAAGGATTGTCGGGACCACAACCATCGTGCGTGACTGCTCGGAAATGCCTTTGGAGGTGTCCATCCTGGGCAACAACCGGGGCTCGAAAAAGTTCGTTACATCCCAGTTGAGAATACTAAGGGCGAGGTCACTCGCAGGTATCAGCGCCAGCAGCAGGGTCGCAACCAGGAGTGGCCAGCCCGCACCTGATCGGTACATGACCGAAAGCAGCAAGGCCAGAACCAATGTCATGAGCAGCGTCAGCGTGGCGAGATACGTTAAGGTGGGATGACTCAGGAACCATCGACGCAGTCCTTCGACAAGAGGTTTGTGATATCCGAACGCGGCCTCCAACTGAGGCAGACCAGCGTCGATCAGGTAGTAACCGACGTGCGACTCTGGACCATGATTTTTGCCGTTAGCAACAGCCTTTGCCGCCATTTCCACGGCAGCTCCAGCAATTTCCAGCTCCGTTGAGGAGGTTCGTTTGCTGATTCGCTCAAGCACGTGCCGATATCGATCTCGGCTCGCAAACTCCATCCTGGAGTAAGCGCCGGCCGGGTCTTTGCCGAGCAATGGGTCGACCAGGCTCACGCTCTCGAAGAAATCTCGCCAGTCGAACGTCGAAAGCAGTCGCATACTTGTGATGACGTTGCCGACGGTAACCTGAGTCGCAGCCTGTCGCTGATGCTCGGTGTGAATGATTTGTTCGATGGTGGTGTTTTGGCGCTCAAGCTGCTTCTCAAGCCAGTCAGTTACCGGCATCACGGACGGATCCTGGTCACGCAGCCGCTGCGTCAGTTGCACGATGAACGCTCGCGATATCTTCTCGCGCTTGCCCAGCCGCTCTGTGATGAGAGGGACAAGCGCTGGGGGCTGCCGCGCGGCAAGTTCCAGCAGTTTGTCGGCAAGTCTGTCGGCCTGCTCGCGTTCTTCGCGCGCTCCCACGATGCGAGTAGCGAGCCTGCGCAGATTCTCCACCAGGGCCAACCGAAGAGTAATCGCGACCGCCCACAATTCACCGATCGAAAGCGGAGCCACTGTTTGATACGCAGCAATGAACCGGCGCAGTGTATTTGTATCCAGGCGACTGTCCGTGTGCGCGATCAGAGCCAGGGCAACGGCGTAAATCCGCGGATAGTCTTTGAGTTCGCCTTGTCCGAGTTTTGGGAGCTCGTAGTAGTAGCTCTTTGGAAGATCTTCGCGAATCTCTCGCAGTTGCTCTTCGACGATGTGAAAGTTATCGACGAGCCACTCGGCGGCCGGTGATATCGTACGCCCAACGCGTATTGTTTCGACCAGGGATCTATAGGCGCCAACGAGTTTGCGGCCGTTATCTTCCAGACGCGGCAGCAGTTGGGCACGGCCCTTCTTCCTTACGATCCTGTGTTCCGCAGCAAGAGTTTGTGCATACTGCTCAAGACGTTCGACGCTGAACATCTCCTCACGGATCGGTTGCTCATCGCCGTAATGTGACGCCGATCTGAGCCTTTCTGTTAGCGATGCGAACAACTCAGCCATAGCGATGGAAAAACTGTCGCCTCCTGCATGCGCCTGAAACGTGATGCAGAGCCGGGGGTAGCCAGAGGCAAACTGAAGGCTTACAGAATATCACGAATCAAAGTCGCGCTTTAGGACGCGTGCACTTGTTGCTGACCCCGGGATTGCGACACCTCATTCTCCTTTGCGCCAAAGCGGCGGAACTTAAGTCAATTTGCAAGTGCGTCGTCAGAATGACCGCTGGGGCCGACCGACTGCTGTCAGTTAAAGAAGCCAAAGAGTGACCAAATTGCTCGGTAATTCGTTTGAATTGTTAGTCAACCACTGCGGAACGCCACTTGCTGAATCTTCGCGCGTGCGCGATGGCAGGGCTCTATTCGCTGGGCGGTCGCGTTGCCTGAACTCAGCAAAAGTAAACAGATGGACAAACAGGCCCTCAGAAAATCGTACATGCGAGCTGTCGCCCTAATCGGTGCGGCTGTGGTGGCTTTCTGTGCCTACCGTTTACCGGTCGCGCAACTCGATTTGCGATTTGCGGTTCTTGTCCTGGTGACACTTTTGAGTTCGCGAATCACAATTAAAATTCCTAGAGCCAGGGGTAACATCTCTGTTTCGGACACCTTCATTTTCCTGGCAATGCTCATCTTTGGCGGCGAAGCAGCAGTCTTGCTCGCGGCGACTGAAGCGTTCGCTTCTTCTCTGAAGAACAAGTCGAGCGTTCGATTATTTAACGTCGGTGTAATGGCGCTTTCTACGTTCGTCACAGCGTCAGTACTGCATATCGGCTTCGGTTCCATCAGTAATTTAAGTGCGATCTATTCACCAAATCTGACTATCGCACTATGCGTGATGGCGCTGGTGCAATATGGTCTAAACTCCTGGTTGGTTGCAGTAAGCGTAGCCCTGGGAGCCAATCAGCCATTATGGGCCAGTTGGCGCAGCAATTTCCTCTGGACCTCCATGACCTATTTCGCCGGGGCGGCGGCGGCGGGAATAGTTACCCGACTCATTGGTCAGCTTGGCTTCTACGCATTTCTCGCCACGACTCCAATCATTGCGATCATCTATTTCACCTATAAGACATATCTCACGAACATTGAGACTTCAGCCGCCCAGGCTGAGCGGGCCAGGTTACACGTTGAAGAGCTTAGTTGTTTTATAGCCGAACAGGAACGAATCAGTAAGGCGTTCCAGGAAAGCGAAGAGCACTTTCGCAGTGCCTTTGATTACGCAGCAATTGGTATGGCCCTGGTGTCACCCGAGGGTGGCTGGCAGCGAGTGAACCGCTCCCTCTGTGAAATCCTGGGTTACACAGAAAAAGAGCTGTTGGGATCTGACTTTCAAACAATTACTCACCGGGAGGACCTTGGTAACGATCTCGCACAGGTCTACCGGATGTTAACGGGAGAGATACTGACCTGCCAGTTCGAGAAGCGCTACATCCACAATCTCGGTCATGAGGTGTGGGCATCAATGAGCGCGTCTTTGGTGCGCGATGCGCAGGGTGATCCGCTGCACTTCATCTTTCAGATCCAGGACATCACTGAACGCAAGCGGGCTGAGTCCGCGATTCAAACCCTATCACTTGTAGACGAGTTAACGGGACTTTACAATCGTCGCGGCTTTCTCGCATTTTCGAAACAGCATCTCAACTCGCTCCAAAGAACTAACAAGGGCTCGGTGGTCGTTTACGCGGATCTGGACGGCCTAAAGCAAATTAATGACTCCTTTGGCCACAAAGAAGGCGACCGCGCGCTAGTAAAAACTGCGGAGCTCCTCAAGGAGACATTCCGTTCCTCGGACGTACTTGGCCGTCTGGGTGGCGACGAATTCACAGTTCTGGCAGCGGTTGACTCAGAAAGCAGCCTGGCAAGCCTAGTCGACCGTTTGGAGCAGAAATTCAAGGGCTACAATGCTTTGAAGACTGCCCCTTACAGACTCTCGGTCAGCATTGGTCTGGCGCTGCTCAATCATGAGGAGAAACAGTCGATTGAAGATCTGATGGCTTCCGCCGACAGGGCAATGTACGAGAACAAACGGAAAAAGAGGGCCAGTTCTCAACCGCCCGAGGCTGTAGGGGACCATCTGAGTGAGGCTGTGGCTTAACGGGCGAGTTG
>DATBSH010000206.1:0-16967 GCA_036559885.1 Pyrinomonadaceae bacterium | reverse complement strand
GTCCCTTTGCGTATACCAGCGTATTCGCCGTTCCAAGATCTATGGCGAGGTCGCTGGAGAACAGACTAAAGATAGATTTCAAAGCCATCTAGGTTGATTCACTTCCCGTGGTTGAAGAATGAAAACTTCGGGTGGGGTCGGCGGTAATGTTAAGTAACTAGCAATCCCAAGATCCCTGATAAACAGGACTGGGCGTTCGATTAAGTTGGTCCTGTTGCTCCGGGTCCGTCGGGCTACTCTTTACCCCCCTTAGACGCACCAAACACGTCCGAACCATCTAAGATACACTGTGGAAGGTTAACCGTAAACCGAAACTTCTGACTTAATTGGAGATTGACGCTCGGTAAGAGTCGCTGCCGACAACCTAAGGATCCCTTAGCAGCTCGCCTGTTCTAGTTAACCGTTTCGGGTTTAGCGTTGCGCTCAGCGGCTTCGACAGCAGGTTCGGTGTGACTTGATTCACGCGATGAAATACCGCCGGAGAATCTCACGCAGTTTTTGCCGGACGCTTTCGCTTCGTACATTGCGGTGTCGGCGCACGCAATGAGTTGTTGAGGAGATGGGGCGTGCAGGGGGAATGTGGACACGCCAAAACTGGCAGTAAGTGAGAGTTGCAAACGTCGGCCGCCAGTAAACTGATATCTGCTGATCTTCTGACGAATGCGCTCGGCAACCAGGCCTGCCATTTCAGTCCCGGTATCGGGTAAGACAACGACAAATTCATCGCCGCCAAACCGCGCGACCGCATCAGTATCACGAACGGTCGACAGAATAACGCCAGCCATTTCCATCAAGACGTGGGAACCTACCAAGTGTCCGTGCTCGTCGTTAATGCGCTTGAAGTCGTCCAGATCTAGAAAGAGAGCAGCGACGCTGGAGCCATATCTTCGCGCTCGCCGGATCTCGTTCAAGAGAAACTGACGCATGTATCGGGCGTTGTGAAGCTTTGTTAGATCGTCAGTTTGTGAGAGTCGTTCCGCTTCTGCGATTCGAACTGCGTTTGCTAGCGCTGAAGCAATCGGGTAGGCCAGGGAATCGAGGAGCGACACTTCAGATTGTTTGAAATTACGCCGGCTTGAGGTTTCGCGTACGCCTTCAATCACTCCGAGTATTCTTTCACCGCAGATGAGAGGTACCGCAACAATGAAATTGCCATGTTCCTTTCGCTTGATTGTTCCCATGCCGGCAGCGGCAAGTTTCGCCGCTCGAGACTCTGACACCAGCGGTAAAGCTGAATCACTCGCAAGCGGCCGTCCCCAGTTCTCATCGTTTTCAACCTCGTGTACTTGATCGTTCGTTCTGATTGCGATCGGCTCAAGAGACATTCCATCAAGGCCTTTAGTTTCCGATACCAGGTAGATAGCCCATCGGTCGGCCTTAATCAACTCGGACAGTCCATCTAGAGCACTGTTAGCAGCGTCGTTCTGATCACCAATGAAGTGAAGAGACGACACGAGGTCAAAAGCAGCTCGGAGGTTACTGCTCTTGATTCGTTTCGGTAAGGAGAGCGATCCCGTCCCGATAGGCCGATCGGCAATAGTCGAAAGACGAAGTTCTCCGGTTCCCTGGCCCTCGATCTCGCGTAACAGAGCTGGTAGTTGCGCCGCTTTGTCAGCTATTGCGCGGAACCCCAATCGTTTTAAAGTGCCGCCATCCAGACTGCGCAAGCTGAGGCTGTGAAAGCCCTGCAGATTTCGGCGGCAGGCAATCAACGGTACACCCGGCCAAAACGCCTTAGCATGGTCAATCGCAGTGTGCAACTCGACCATATCGGCTCCGGGAACCACTTCGTAAAGGACGGCCACAGGTGGCGGACCAAGAGCTTCTGAAGTTCCCTGAACTCCTCGTTCGCGTGCACCCGCGGCTTCTAATCCAGCGTCCGGAAGCCCCTCAATAAGAGTTTTTACTCCAGCCACGCGCAGCGCCTCGATCAACTCGTAGGCAGGCGCTTCATGAGCATGAGTGAGTAAGACTACGTGGCTAGTCATTGCTGTGTTGACCGGAGACTCAGCCCCTTGCACGTCGAGCTGAAATTGGAAGTTTATATTGGCTGCTGTTGCCCTGTTGGTCCTGGGCGTCGACGACGAGTTCCTGAGCGTCAGCAATTGAAATCTGAATTTGAAAAGATCCGTCAGTTGGAACCATTGCCTCGCGGCCGCCAACTCGAATTGTAGTTCCCGGTTCAGCGCGACCTCGTACGAGATAGATATTTCCTCCGAGCAACTCAGCGCTGAGATTTGAAACAGCAACTTGCGACCCGGTACCGCGCGGCGCGACTACAAACTTTCGGGGTTCGCTCCAATCACTTGCTTGGCCACTGGACGCCGTTGCCCGAACCCGCCAGAAGTAAACACCTGGCCGCAAATCGCTCGCCCCAAATTCTGTGGCTACTAGCTGGTCGCGTTCAATAACTTTTCCATCACTTACAAAAAACGGGGATGTCGCAACCTCCACACGATAGTAAGCGGCTGTACCCGATTGGGGCTTCAACCATTTCAGTCCAACGCCCGCCGATCCATTAGCGCTGACGTACACCTTTTGCAGATCATGAGGTTCAGATGGCGTCGGAACATCGAGCAATTTTTGTGGTCGCGAGATTGTTCCCTGATTGTTTACCGACACGTATTCGTTTGCGTGTAGTGATGTTTTCTCACCGGCTTGGTTGGTTGTCTCCACTGCACCGGCGCTAACTCTGATTTCTTCAGTTCCCTCAGGGTTTACACCGAAGCTCGCTCCCGTCTGTTCGCCCAGTTGGTTCTTGGTTTTCGGCGTTTCAACTACGTTCGTTGCGCCTTCGGCTTGCTCTTCAGTTTTCACGTACATCTGTCCGCTGTTGACGACTACGTGAACGTTACTTCGCTTGCCGTCGTCAGCGCGAGCATTATCACGAACGATGATTGTGCTGTTCGGCTTAACGACGAGCGTAGAGCCATCGGCAAGGCTTAGTCTTGCCCGCCCACTTGCCTGAGTTTGGATTGTGTCGCCCGGATACAATTCCGTTTCTGTGCTCGCCGCTATAGTCTCGCGGGTGGCCGCCCGTACAACACGGACATCACCCTCAAAAGAGATAAATCTGGCACCAGCCGGGTTTTTCACTTCGGCGATGTGCTTGAGGGGATTGCCGTATTTCCAGACGTATACTGCAGCGCCTGCAACCATGACGCAGAGCATGAAGACGGCGATTACCCCATAAACGAACCGCTTCTGGATAATCCACCAATCAAACGTGAAACGGGTAGTCTTGTTCGGCATGAGAGGATAGGGCTATTTCATTGAGAGGTAACAGCTTGAGTGTTGTGCGGCCAAGGCGTAACTCACCAAGGTTCTAACCCGCACGTCTGGCAGTGAAAGCTGATTGGCCACCTGATTGACCGATCGGGAGTGGTAGCGATTTGGCTACCGCTTGGAATCTAACATAGCCCCTAACGCTCGTTCAAGCATGTTTATCACTGTGGTGATTTTCAAGCGATTTGGGGGGTATTATCCAACTTTTTCGGCGGGATTATCTAATTCTTCTGGCTCATCGGCTTCCGAGCGAATTGAAGCCTCGCCTTCGGCATCGTCAGAGGGCTCGTCTACCTGATCGGTGGACTCCTCGTCCGGCGGGTCGTCGAATCCGAGAGGAAGGTCAACATCGATTTTCGGACCCGATTTCTTTACGAACAGTAGAGAAGCGACGACTGAGCTGGCTAGGACGAAGGCCACCACTGCTAATGAAATTAGGATCGGGATTTCGAAATCTACGGCCGTGAGGAGCATCTTTATGCCGATGAAGGTCAGGACGATCGCTAGCCCTGTGCGCAGGTAATGAAACTTCTCCACCACGCCGGCTAATAGAAAATACATCGACCGCAAACCAAGGATCGCGAATACGTTAGAGGTGTAGACGATGAAAGTGTTCGTCGTGATGGCGAAGATTGCGGGGATCGAATCTACGGCAAAAACGAGGTCAGTAACCTCAACAACGATCAAGACCAGAAGCAGCAGAGTTCCGGTGCGTCGCCGTCCGGCGCGCGTGAAGAACCGGCTTTCGTCGTAATACCTCGTAATGGGAAGAAAACGGGTGACCAGTCGCACCACTGGATTGTGTTCTGGTTGAATATCCGTTTCTTCCTGCCTGAACATCTTGATGCCGGTGTAGACGAGAAATGCACCGAAGATGTAGATGATCCAGTGGAAACGGTTGATGAGTGTCGCGCCAACGAAGATCATCGTTAGACGCATCACCAGCGCCCCCATCACGCCCCAGAACAGAACGCGGTGCTGGTAATTCGACGGAACCTTGAAGTAAGAAAAAATGAGTAGAAAGACGAATAGGTTATCAACCGACAAAGACAGCTCTATGAGGTAGCCGGTTACGAACTTCAGTCCTGCGTCAGAACCCTGATAAGTAAAAACAACGCCGGCAAACAGCAGCGCCAGCGTTATCCAAACGCCGCTCCAGATCCACGCTTCTCGATATGTGATTGTGTGACTTTTGCGGTTGAAGAGACCGAGATCGAGGCTCAACATCGTGAGGATAAAGACACTGAATCCAATCCAGAGCCAGGTTGAACCGCTAATCGCGTCCATGCAGACCAGTAACAATAGCATCCGCTTTTCACTGGAGCAACGACTACCGGCAGTTGCGACTGCTCTTCAGTGTCCCTTACAATTCGCGATTTGCTGGAAGGGGAAATAGATGCTTAAACAACTTGGACGTCTGGAACGAACTCGCAACATCATCATCCTTGGCTTCGCCGTCTTGATGGCGGTAAGTCTTGTTATCTTCTATGCCCCTGGTCGCTCGGCGACCAATGTGAACCCTGCGGCTAGCACTGAAGTCGTCGCGAAGGTTGGCTCTGACCACATCACAGTTGCCGATCTCATGCTGGTACGCGAAAGCTTCCGCCAGCGTTTTGGCGGACAAATCCCGCTATCACAATTAGGTGGCAATCGGAGTTTCCTTGAGAGTCTGATCGCGAAGCACGTGGTCCGACAAGAAGCCGAGCGGCTGGGTCTCGGAGCAAGTGATGCCGAAGTCGCTGAAAAGATTCGAAAGCAGTTCACCGACGCCTCTGGAGTTTTCGTCGGTAATGACCGGTATAAGGAAAGTGTTACACCACGCTATGGCAGCGTTGAAAAGTTTGAGAACGAGTTGCGTGATGAGATCGCGCAGGAAAAGTTGCGCGCCTTTGTCACCGCGAGTATCAACGTTTCTGACGATGAAGTTCAGCAAGAGTACAGGCGCAAACAGACAGTCTTCGATGTTAATTACGTAACTCTCAGTGCGGAGAAACTATCTGAGAAAATTCAACCCACCGACGCCGATCTTCGCAGCTACTACGATAGTCACAAAACGGATCTTCGTTATCTTGAACCGCAACGAAAAGTTCGTTACCTGTTTATCGATCAAGAAAAGGCCGCTTCGAAGTTGAAGATTTCTGATCAGGAACTTCAGGCTGAGTACGACAGGCTTGATCCTCAATTTAAACAGGCAGGCGTAAAGGCGCAGCAGATTCTGTTGAAGGTCGCACGCAAGGACTTAGATCCTCAAGTTGAGGAGAAAGCAAAAGAGCTAATTAAGAAATTGAGAGGCCCTGACGGCCGCGGAACCGAACAGGCATTTGCTGAGGCCGCGCGGGGAAACTCTGAAGATCCGGCAACAGCTGCGAACGGCGGTTTTCTGCCTGGTGTTATCAAGAAGAATCCGAACAAGCCTCACGGCCTCTATGATCGGTTGGTAGATATGCAGCCGGGGGACATCTCGGACATTCCGATCCGGTACGCAGGTAACTGGTACATCCTGAGGCGCGGCGATGCGGTGCCGAAGACTTTCGCCGAAGCGAAACCAGAACTGCTCG
Source organism: Pyrinomonadaceae bacterium (assembly GCA_036559885.1). Taxonomy (GTDB): domain Bacteria; phylum Acidobacteriota; class Blastocatellia; order Pyrinomonadales; family Pyrinomonadaceae; genus PSRF01. The sequence goes on along the minus strand of DATBSH010000206.1, from coordinate 11,124 downwards.
TTTCACTTAGAAACCGCCGAAGCTATAGCGAAGCACTTAAGGTTGCGACTAAAGCTTACAGTCGTTTGAAGGAGACGAAGGATATTCAGAAAGTAGCGCAGGAGTTAGCTGCGGATGCGAACATGGCGCCGGCTGAAATGGTTCGTGAAACTCCATACATCAAGCCAGGCGACGACGTAAAAGATATCGGCACGAATCAACAATTTGAAGAAGCAGTGGGCCAGCTAAACAATCCGAACGACGTGGCTGAACCGACTGGAATAAAGGGAGGGTTCGCTATTCCTATCCTCGTTGATAAGAAGGAGCCGCGCATTCCTGATTTTGAAGAAGTGCGCACAAAGATTGCTGACATCATTAAGAAACAGCGCGCGAAAGACGAGCTCGAGCAGAAGGCCAAAGATTTATTGGCGTCTGTTCCTAACGCTGATGCCCTGAAGGCTGCTGGTGAAAAGGCGGGATTTGAGGCTGACAACCGCAATTTTAATATCGGCTCCTCACTTGGAAATTTACCGGCGTCGGCGGCCCTTGATGATGCAATCTTTGGCATGAAAACGGGGGAGCTTCACAAGACTCCTATCAAGGTCGGCGACGATTGGGTTCTCGTTGGCGTCGTAAAACGAACGGATGCGGACATGACTGAGTTTGTGAAACGGCGAGACGAAGTAAGGCAAAGGATGTTGAGCGAGCGACAAAGCCAAGTGTTTGAAGATTACATCTCGGGTGTTCAGCAGCGGATGAAACGCGAGGGCAAGATTAAGATCTACGATGATGTGCTCGCTTCAATTGAGGAAGAAGAAGAACCGGCGGCCGCACCTGGACTACCACCCGGGTTGAAGTTCCCAACGAAATAAAGTTCACCTTCTAATTCTCCCCAGGCTTCAGCCCGGGGAGAATAAGAGGTTGCTGTCTTAATTCCCAACCAGCGGAGCTAACTCAGCCTGAGCGACTGCGGTGCGAATCTGAAGCTCATTCGCCTGAGTCGATATCTTCAGATTCGACAAAGCACTCTTCGCCAACACGCCTTTTGCTCCGCTCAATCGCCCAACGAATAATCCACCCAATTGCTTTAAGCCTTCCAGCGTGTCGCCTAGATTACGTGCCGCGTCTGCATTGACGGTTCGAGCGCCGAGGAAAATGTCAAAGTCTCTTGGTGTTGTCCCCACTGATCCATAAACCTGACGCAGGCCCGACAAGTCAGCAGCGATTGAGGCGTTGCCCACATCGAGGTTCTTAATAAGTGTTGGTGACAAGTTGCTTCCAAATCCGATGATTGCGTTTGGTTCGCGACTAGCTAAGGCGATGAGCTCCGCATTGTTTCGTTTGCGGCCGCCTGCAACATCTATCACGTTTCGGATCGTCGTAGGATCACCGAGCGCCAACGTGTTTGTATTGAGTGGTGCAGCCGCAATCTCACGTACCGAGAAATCAAACAGCCCTAATACCTTTATGCTTTCGTCGATGTTGAAAACATAAATCGTTTTGCCTTGATACTTTTCCTCACGATACTTGCCATTAGCCGCAACTCGACCCGCTGCGATCATCGCCCCCGAACTAAACTGACCTTTCGCTAATGCCGCGGTATGGAGTTTTGTGATTCCTTCTGCAGGGTACGAGTACGTCACACCCATCGCCAGTTCATCAAACATACGTGGGTCAAGACCCGTACGAGTTTTGAAGCGATCAATGTCTGCATTAATCTCGGCGAGTTTTGTTGGATTAGTCGCCAACAGTTGAGGAAGCACTTCGTTAAGTAATTGCCTCACTTTTACGTCAGCAACACCGTCGGACTCTGGCAACGAAGCCATTAGCGTCGGTACGACTTGCGTGGCCGCCGGAGCCGTGGCTTTCTTGGGTCGCGTTTGAGACATGGCGGTTACCGCCGCGATGCTCAACACCAAGAGAACGACTGGAGAAAATCTAAACTTCACGATGCAAACCTTTCTGGGAGAATCGAAACCGCTTAAGGTTCTAAACAACTAACAAGTTGACATTAAAGGATGCGCAGTTGATGTCGCAACCCTGGGACGGGGCGGGCACGAACCACGTCTTCCGATGCGACGATTGCATGTTGAGGTTGCAAAGACTATCGGATTCGCTGTCGTAGAACCCGTGGCTCGACCTTCTGATAATCCTTTGGTATTTCAAATAAATGCCTGTCAGCAGTCAGGGAAATGGACGAGAGTTCCATCGTTCGTGTTCCGGCCGCCGAACGAGTTACGGATTTGACTGGCATTCCTAAACTGTCGTCTATCCAAATCAACGTCTCAGTTTCATTAACGGTCGTGTCACTCGAATTCTTAACAACCACTCGATACTTACTACTGTTCTGGCCGTTGATTGTTTCAGTGCCAAGGTTCTCATAAATGCTTTGGATAGGCGCGGTGTGCAGATAAATCTCGTCTGGCCCGTCCGCAGTTTCCGGCGGGTGACTTGATAGCGGTGTACCAGCGGCTTCGGCATAGATCTTTTCTTGCGGAAGCAAAACAAAACTTCGATCTGCCAGATCTAAATACACAACGAGTTTGCCCCCACTGTTCTCTTCCGACCGCCGCAATTCACCGTCCCTCGCAATCGATGTAGTTGTTACGACCGAGTCTCCGCCGGATGAAGCGGAAAAGGTTACGGATCGGATTGCCTGATATGTATTTGGCTCCTTTGTCTTGAAAGGTGGTGTTTTCGAGACCAATGGAGGCGTCGGTGAGGTTATTGGTCCGGGGTCGCCCCGTTTGGTTGTGCAGGACCAAAAGAGTATAGCGATCGGTATCAGTCCAACTGTTAATATGCGACAACGGACAGCCAACGCCATCACACCCGTTCTAACAGCAGCGCCAGGCCCATGCCGCCGCTAACGCAAAGCGTGGCCAGGCCTAACTTCGACTTCCGTTTGTACATTTCATGAATCAGGGTTGTTGTAATCCTAACTCCAGTGCATCCGATTGGATGGCCCAGCGCGATAGCGCCGCCGTTGACGTTCAGTCTCTCATGATCGAAGTGTAGCTCGCGATCGCAGGCTATGACTTGCGCGGCGAAAGCTTCGTTAAGTTCAATCAGATCGATCTGGTCGAGTTGAAGTTTCTGTCTTGCAAGCAAGGCATTCACTGCCGGCACGGGACCTATTCCCATGATCTCGGGAGCTACACCACATATCTCGTAATCTACGATTCGCACGAGTGGTGTGAGACCTGCGGAAGTAACTGCTGATTCACTAACCACGGTAACCGCAGCAGCTCCGTCAGTGATACCGGAGGAGTTTCCAGCTGTTACTGTGCCTGACTCGGAAAAAACAGGACGGAGCTTGGAAAGATCTTTCAGAGTAGTTTCAGTCCGCGGATGTTCGTCCTGTGAAAAAAGTGTCGTTTGCCGTTTGGGTCCCTTCACCTCCAGTGGCAACATTTCATTTGCGAATCTGTTAGAACCAAGTGCCGCTGCTGCCCTTTGCTGTGAGCGCAACGCATACTTGTCCTGCTCTTCTCTGGTGATTTCGTATTGCTGCGCGAGATTCTCCGCTGTTTCTCCCATAACCAATCCGGAAAGCGGGTCATTAAAACCATCACGGTACATGCCATCTACTAATTGAGCATTCCCCATACGCACGCCCCAGCGTGCGCCTTCCGCGAAATACGGCACACGTGACATGCTCTCGGTTCCACCTGCAAGAACTACGTCGGCTCGGTCTAACAGAATCTCTTGCGCCGCCAGAATAATCGCCTTTAACCCCGAGCCACACGCCTGGTTGACCGTGAACGCCGCAACTGTTTCGGGAATGCCAGAACGGTAACTAATTTGCCGGCCGACGTTAGGGCCACCACCGGCCTGACGCGCGCAACCCCAAATTGATTCGTCTACCTGAGCTGGATCTAATCCGGTTCGCTTTAACGATTCTACGGCTGCGGCCACACCCAAATCGGCGGCGGTCCATGATGCGAGTGCGCCACCGAATCTGCCAATCGGCGTGCGCACCGCTCCTGCAAGATAAACATTTTTCATTTCAGTATGGTTCAACTACCATCCGAGCTTCGTTGACGAAAAATGGTAGCACACGGTAGAAATAACCGACGAACGCCCGGAAATTTTTAGTAACAGAACATCACCTCACATGGTGTTTCAGCGCCTCACAACTCCTGCCCAAGCCCGTGCCGCACATCGTCATATCTCTGATCTGTTCACGCAGCACGCCGAGTGGCTTTGCTCGGTGGGCCAGGCGGAAGCACACTCACTGCATCGTAACGAATTGGATGTCTCGCTTTCACAAGACAGGCTGATGCTGTCGTGCTGGACCGAGAAGGGAACTCGGACGTGGCGAATTCTCGAGTGGGCGTGGAATGGCCAGGTCCTATCACTGCACGGCTCGCGCAAGATGGGCGCGGAACTTCCAGTCATCGAACTTATTCCGCGTGCGTCAGCTTCAGCGATCGCAGCCACTATTCGTGCCGCACGACAGGGGCGCTGCAATCTGTTGGCACAGCTAGCCAGCACACTGGAAGCTAATACACGAATCGAACGTGCGGCGCTAAGCCCGGGAATAAGGCGAGGTCAACCTGGTCGCTACGCGCGTATTCTTCTGCGTCGCAAACACGAACGTATCGCCGTGACTGGTTCAGTGGTTCCCACGCAAGTAGGTGGAGTCGACGCTCTTCTTTCGTCTGCTTTGTTGTGGTTTCAGCGAACCTCTGAACGTATTCGGCTTCCGTATATTGATCAATTGTGGGTTGTGGTTTCAAAGGAGATTCTTCATCCCACGATGCATCGTGTTTCTTTACTCCGAGAAAGCTTGAAACAAATCATCCGCATTTACACTGTCGACGACGCGCTCTCCGTCCTAGAGGCTAAAGATTGTCCTGAACGAAAAGATTTATGGAAGAAACGACTCGCAAAATTTCCGCCGGTGCCGCCCGCGCTCTTAACGCCCCAGACGCTTGAGATTATTGATCTCGCTCCAGACGCAATCGATGTGGTTCATGCTCGACACGGTGAGACACTTAGATACTTTGGCCTTCCGTTCGCGCGAGTAAGGTCGTTAATGGGTACCGAGAAGGTATGGTTTGGAATTGAAGGCTCGCACCGGCGGATGCTCGAAGACAGTACGGTCGACGACTGGAACAATCTGCTGGAGGACCTGCGACAGTACCGGTCAGCGGACGCCTTCGATCACAGACATGCCTTATACCGCAATGCGGCCGAGGCGTGGCTTGAATCCATATTGCGGAAAGATATTACAAAGCTCGATCCCGGATTGATCATTGCACCATTACACGCCCAGTTCAGAACAGCACGTGGCGGTAAACTCGGTATCCGGCCCATCGACATGCTTGCTCTCCGACGTGATGGACGACTTGTTGTAATCGAACTGAAAGTATCCGAGGACCGAGAGCACGTGTTGCAAGGCGCCGATTACTGGAGACGCGTGGAAGCGCACCGTCGGCGCGGTCATATCTCAAAGGCGAAACTATTTGGTGAACGACAGATTCGAGACGAGCCACCGTTGGTTTACCTCGTCGCGCCGACACTGCGAGTGCATCCCTCGTTCGCGGCGCTCGCGCGTTGCATAGCGACGGACATTGAAATCTATCGCTTCGACATTAACGAGAACTGGCGCGGCGGGGTGCGAGTGATGAGGCGAATGCGGGTGAATTAGGCTGCGCTCAGTGCTTCACAAAAATCGTGTCGTTATCGTCGTGCGGTTGCGAGGGCGTAGCAGTAGTCTGCTGAGAGATTGCCGAGAGCGACTGCTCTTCTGAGTAGATGCCGGACACTCGCATCCTGAACTCATCTGGATTGGTAGCGTTGTGCAGAGCTTCTTCCAACGAGATCAACCCGGACTGCAGCAATCGGAAGATCGATTGATCGAAGGTTTGCATTCCGTATTGAGAAGTGCCGGCTGCGATCGCTTCACGAATTAGATATGTCTTCTCTTCGTTGATGATGTGATCTCGTATAAAGGCTGTCGATACCAGGACTTCAATCGCAGGTACGCGACCGGCGCCTTTCGCGGCACGCAACAGACGCATCGAGACGACCGCTTTAAGAATGCCGGCCAGCTGAATGCGCACCGATTTTTGTTGGTGAGATGGAAACGAAGATACGATTCGAGTGATTGTCTCCGTTGCATCCAGAGTGTGCAGCGTCGAGAGTACCAGGTGTCCAGTCTCGGCAGCTGTTAACGCCGTCTCAATGGTTTCGTGATCGCGCATCTCACCGACGAGAATCACGTCGGGATCCTGTCGTAAAGCTCCTCTGAGAGCCTCAGCGAAGGAACGCGTATCGACCTCAACCTCGCGTTGTGAAACGAATGCCTGTTTATCGCGGTGTAGAAACTCGATCGGATCTTCGATGGTCACAATATGACCGCTGCGTGTGGCGTTGATGTAGTCGATCATTGCCGCCAGCGTCGTTGACTTTCCTGAGCCCGTGGCGCCGGTTACAAGAATTAGACCGCGCCTCTCCTGTGCGATTTGGTCGATTACCGGGGGCAATCCCAGTTGGGCAGTAGACTGCGTTTGGTCTGGAATCACGCGCAGGACGATGCTGACTGATCCGCGTTGCTGGAAAATGTTTGCACGATAGCGGCCCAAACCGGGAACGCCGTAAGCGATGTCCACTTCCGACACTTCTTTGAATCGCTGTTTCTGCCGGTTGGACATTATGGTGAAAGCCATGTCCAAAGTGTCCTCTGGCTTGAGCCGTGGGGCGTCGGCAATGGGATGAAGTTCGCCGCCGATGCGCATAACAGGGAAAACGCCCACCTTCAGATGTAGATCTGAGGCTCCTTGGCCAGTAGCGATTCGTAGGAGGTCGTCAATTTTCAGCGACATGAGATAAACGCCAGCCTTTCAGTAAGACCAAAGGGGACGAAGAATTGTTGAGATTTTGCCGCCAGTAAGGAGCGATGGAATCTGTCGCAGAGCGCTCTGGGTTGCGCTTGCTACGGCCATCGACTATAGCGCGGTGAGGCGCTCACGGTCAATAAATTGTGTTATTTGGTGAGCTAAAACACCGGTGCCGAGCGGAACTCGCTTCTGGTTATGCGTCTGAGAGTGTTTATTGTCCGAAGGCTGGAGGCGGTGGCGGTAGTGGATAGGAGTGTTCTTTAGTAGTCGACAACAGGAATCTTCTCACCAACAAAACGCTGACGATCGCGGTTCCTAGCGTCAGCACATACCCAATAAACTTCAGACCACCGGGCATTGTGTCCGGCAAATCGAGAGGGCCAGCGAAAATCAAATAAGCTATTCGGAACGCCAGCGCCCCCGCGAACTCAGTCACAAGCCAAACGACGATGCCAATTACACTCCACGAGAGCGCGCGTCTGTGGCTTTCGCGTGCCGCCTGCGACATCATTTTCGGCACACGGTACAGAAGAAAATAGAGTTCGACCATGAGGGTTCAACGCAGGTTTGTATGGTTAATTAGCGATCGCAACGAGCGGCGCCGCGCTGCTCGTTGCGATCTGTGGAAAGTTAATCCTGCGAAGCAGTCTGGTACGACAAGGCCGGCTCGCTTTCGGTGGAAGTGGCTGCTTCCTCGATCGCTCCGTGCCCATTGTTGTGTGGGTTCGTCACTTTTTCGGCTTGCACGTAAGTTAACCAATCGCCGGGTGCCTTACGCTCGCCTTTTGTGATCTCGAAGAAGGCTTTTTGTATCGCAGCGGTGATTTCGCCGCGCCCGCCTTTGCCGACCGTAATACGATCAACCGAACGAATGGGTGTAATCTCCGCTGCAGTTCCAGAGAAGAACAACTCGTCAGCAACGTACAAAGCCGCGCGTTGAATCGTTCGTTCCTTGACGGTGATTCCCAACTCGTGACAGATGTGTATGACGCTATCCCGAGTAATACCGGGAAGTATTGAAGACGAAAGCGGCGGGGTCAGCACTACATCGCCAGTGATCAGGAAGATATTCTCGCCCGAGCCTTCTGAAACGTAACCACGGTCGTCAAGGGCGATGCCCTCAGCGAAGCCATTGAGGAGTGCCTCCATCTTGATCAGCTGCGAGTTCATGTAATTTGCGCCACTCTTGGCCATCGCCGGCATTGAGTTTGGCGTCAGACGATTCCAGGTCGATACGCAGACATCGACTCCGCGTTCAATGGCCTCATCACCTAAGTATTTTCCCCAATCCCAAGCGCCAATGTAGCAGGCAAGCGGATTTGGAAATGGGTTTACTCCGAAAGCCGGATGTTCCTCATCAAGACTGCGGAACAGGATGGGTCGGATGTAGCACTGATTCATCTCGCTTTTGCGAACGAGATCAACCGCAGCGTCGCACAACTGATCGAGGGACCAGGGATGGTCCATGCGATAGATCTTTGCCGAATTCAAAAACCGTTGCATATGTTCTCGGAGACGAAAGACTGCAGGGCCCTGTTTGGTTGAGTAGCATCTGATTCCCTCGAAGATGCTGGAGCCGTAATGCAGCACGTGAGACATCACGTGCACGCGCGCATCCGCCCACTTGATGAATTCGCCGTTATGCCAAACGACGTCGCAAATGCGTGGCGTGCTAATGTCTTTTGCTTTGCCGTCTTTTGAGAACATACTGTCTACTCCTTTAGGAATAATCTTGGGCGGAGGATGGTCCCTTATAAGATCTACCCACGACGCGAAATAAATAAATATGGATGGATCAACATGGCACAATACATAGTTTTTAGGCTGTTGGCAAGAACGGGTTGCTTAAGGTAAAGATGCTTCCGTGCGATCAAAAGTAGGTGCCCAAATACGAAAGAGTGTTAATGCTCGAAGCCTTCCAACAAAGCGCCGAAGCTCTCTGAAGAAATGCACTTTGATTACGCTTTTGGGACTGCTCGCGCTTCTTGTAAATTGCCGAAAAACTGAGATGACACACAACCAACAGAACAACGTTACCAACGACCCTGGTCAGCGCGATCCGCTGGCCATTCACAAAAGCGCCATCGCTATCGACATGCATGTCGACACTGTGCAGCGCATGCTCGATGAGCACATCGATCTCGACAAGCCACTGCCTGATGGCCATTTCGATACTGTTCGCGCCAAGACAGGTGGCTTGGACGCACAATTCTTCTCAATCTGGGTTGAGCCACAACTGTTCGGAGGCGGTGGGCCTCGAGCTGTTAAGCGCGCCGACGATCAGATTGCCGCGATCCGTGCGTTGACGCAGCAGCATCCGGAAACATGGGTGTTTGCTACGTCCGCGGCTGAGGTACGACGAATTGCCGCAGATGGAAAAATCGCAGCATTGCTCGGACTTGAGGGCGGCTATGCAATTGACGAAAAGCTGGAGAACGTCCAGCGCTATTACGACATGGGCGTGCGATACATGTCTCCCGCCTGGAGTGTAAGTACGAATTGGGCAGGATCCTCTGGCGATGAGGTTGGAGCTGCGCGCGGACTTAACGAATTTGGCAAATCAGTGATACGAGAGATGAACAGGCTCGGGATGATTGTTGACGTGTCGCACGTTTCGGATAAGACGTTCTGGGACATCGTCAACACTTCCGTTAAGCCGGTTGTGGCTACGCATTCAGCCTGCAGAGCGATAGCTAATGTTCCTCGCAATCTCACTGACGATATGATCAAAGCTCTGGCTAAGACGGGTGGCGTAGTGAACGTTATCTTTTATCCGGAACATCTTGAGCCTGGCTGGAGCGAAAAGAAGCGTCAGGTCGATGCGGAGATCGCCGGACTGGTTCAGCAGGCATCTGACGCAGAAAAGGGCGACGCCGTTCACAAGAAGATTGCTCGTGATCGCGTGAGGCAAGAAGAATATGCACGCCGTCTCCCTGCGGTGTATGTCTCCCGCATAGTGGACCATATCGATCACATAGTGAAACTGGTCGGCGTGGATTACGTGGGCATCGGTTCTGACTTTGATGGTGTTCAGGCGACGACTGCTGATTTGTCGAGCGTGGCGGAGTTACCGAACCTTACTCGTGAACTCCTGCGACGCGGCTATTCAGAGCAGGATATTCAAAAGATTCTTGGTGGGAATATGCTGCGGGTAATGGAAGCACAAAATGCCTCGAGCTAAACCACGAATAGGCTTTCATGCACCGATTAAGGGTGGTTTGCACAACGCACTCGTAATTTCAAAAGAAGTCGGGTGCGACACCGTGCAACTGTTTTCGCGTAATCCTCGCGGGTGGATGGCAAAGCCACTGACTCGCGCCGATGTGTCGTTGTTTCGTCAAACTCACCGTGTCACAAGATTGTCCCCCGTCCTAATTCACTGTAACTACCTCGTAAACCTTGCAGCCGCAGATGGGGTGTTTCTCGAAAAGTCGATAATCTCGTTTCGCGAAGAAGTCGTCCGCGCATTGCTGCTCGGCGTCGATTACCTCGTTGTGCATCCGGGCAGTGCACGCGGCGCTTGCGAAGCTGATGGCATTCTGAGTTGTGCTCAAAGTTTGAAAATAGCTTGTAAAGGACTGAGACTCGGATCGCTTCGAATACTACTTGAGAACACCGCCGGGCAAGGTGAATGTATCGGTCACCGGTTCGAGCACCTGCGCGAGGTTATGGATCTCTGTCCAAAACTGCCGTTGGGAGTGTGTATAGACACTGCGCATGCGTTCACAGCTGGGTATGACATCCGAGAAGAAGACGGACTCCAGGCAGTGATTCAAAAGGTCAGTCGCACGGTTGGCCTGAAGAATGTACGAGCGATTCATTTCAACGACTCCCGCGCTGCGTATAACTCGCGGGTGGACAGGCACTGGCATATCGGCGAAGGACACATCGGCTTTGAGGCACTGCGCCGGGTGGCAAGGCATCCAAAGCTGCGACATGCCGCGTTTATTCTGGAAACGCCTTACGATGATCCGCGGGCCGACGTCAGGAATCTACAGACGCTGCGATCATTCGTCGAATCAGAGAATTAGCGCCAAAGCAGATCCACCGATTTCCACAGATAACACAGATTAAGGAGCAGGGGCAGGAGCAGCAAGCAGGAGCACCACGTGTTTTTCCTGCTCCTGCCAACTGCTCCTGCTTCTATTTTTCTTAATCTGTGTAATCTGTGGAAATCGGTGGATCTGCTTTGCCTTAGACAGTTTTTCCCTGTTCCGTTAGAATGCAAAATCGGCTAAGGTAACGGACATGTTATTGAAGTACCTTCCAAGCAAACTCCTCCTAACGGTGCCGCTTC
>DATBSH010000205.1:0-6983 GCA_036559885.1 Pyrinomonadaceae bacterium | reverse complement strand
GGCCAATCCGACCAGCCAAGGGCTTTTTGGACCCGAATAGCTCACTTTTGAGGCGTCGCACACTTTTGGCCTACTAAGAAGACTCCTGTGACCGCGAGTTCCGCATCAGGTCGATTCTGGAATTGGCGTGCGAGCTTTGGGCGGATTTCGTTTATCAGAGAGACCGTCGGCTGTGTGTAGTCGACACCGAATTCGAGCACTTCTTTGTGTGGTACCAACTGGCCACGGCCCAGCACTGACGAGACGAATACTTGCGTCTCGTACCCGCGTTGAGTTAATTGGTCTCGGTAATCACTCATCAGTTTACGGTTTGGTTTTCCTGAATCTCGAGCCATCTTGCGATAAATGCTCTCCGGTATTGTCAAAAAAGTCAGCGGATGCATTCCACGACTACTAAACATCTGCTCATCACTCAAATCTATTTTGTGAAGCATGAAACCGCCGGGAGCCAATAAATGGTCCATTGCCTCAAATCCGCGGTCCACGTCGTAAACGTTGTGGATTACGGCGCGCGAAACTATGAAATCAAACGAACCCCGTTCAAGAATCTGATCCGCCTCTTCGATTCCGTGTCCATAGATGTATTCCACACGGTCTGCATTTAGACGAATTCCGTTATCGAGGTTAATGGAATCGTCAAATACCAAAAGCTCCTCAGGCGTGAGATGTCTTCTTAGTTCTCGATAAATGCTTATCTGCTGTTCCTCATTTCGCTCCGAATAGAACTTATCGAGACAAACTACTTTCGCCACGCCAGCCGTCAAGAATTTTAGTGCGACGCCAAAATTGTCCCCCGGCCCAACCTCAAGGATGCGCTTTCCACGAAATCCCTCAGGCGATAGTCCTGAATACTCCAAATAGTCTCGATAGACGAGGTCGATGTAGCTAACACTCCTCTCCAGCGTCCAGAATTCGTGCGTAGAGCCGTACGCTGAGGCGGTATGACCAGCGTTGAAGGCTCTTCGTCTTCGCCAGTTGTCAAAAACCCTGTAGAGAATAATCAGAGTTTTTGATTGATGCGCCAACCTTTTCAGTGAGGCGCTCATTTAGCAGAATTACAGGCCTCCGCCACCTCGTGACCCGCGTTGTCAGGAAATAGGTAGTAGGTTTGGGAATGTTGCACTGATCGGATAATCACTAAAACCCTCGTTCTTAGACGCATATGACAGAGTATTGATACTCTGGACAGCCGATCAACTGAGTCTCGAATCGACCTTCATCGCGCCACCGTTTGATCAACTCTACCTCACCGGGCCGGCTAGAGTCGTCGAGGAGAATAGTTGAACCGGGTGGCAATCGGTTACCAACTACCGGCAGTAATCCATAACGGCCGCCCTTGGTTGAGCCAGGTGGGCCGTCGCAAATTACCAGCGAGAATGCTTTTGGCATTTGTCCTAGTGGCGGCTCATACCAGACGAACTCTCCGTAGTCGATAAGAGGAGAACAGCATAAACGCACATTCGTGATCTCGTTGCGCGCAAGGACCTGAGCAATGCGTGTTTTCCACTCCGGAGAATGCTCGAGTGACCACACTTCAATATGGCGTCTCTCATTCAAAAGGCCGAGCAAGATTGTCGTAACTCCGGTTCCACATTCTAGAATGGGTCCCTCAGTATTAGTCGAGAACCTGGCAACCGCTTCAAGATAGTCTACGTTCGCCGCATAACCCTCATTGCTCCAGCCAACGATCAGTTGTGATAACAACGGACGGCTGGGCACTTGCCCGTCACCAATGTTTCGAATCTTTCGGATTGCGTCACGAAGCTGATGGTTTAAGAGAGCCCTCTTGACAGGGCGTTTAAGCCAGATAGGAAACACTTTCCGCACGTTCCTATAATTCATGATTGAGTTATACGACAGTTGATTCCTGTGTGTTACCAAACAGAAGACGTATAGAATTTCTAACGTCCCATAGTGCGGTTCGTCCAGCGGGTATGAGCATCAGAGTAAAGAATGTTATGACAACCGTAATGAGCAGGCAGATTGAGACGATCCAGAACCCACTGCTGACACCGCTCCATCGCCGAAACGCAAGCGCTGCGAGGAGTGCGCATACTGACGCGAGTACAAATGGAGCTATGGTCTTATAGAAGTCGATCGTGCGAACAGGTCCAGTACGTCCGACAAACCAGTACAGGAGGGGATCGACTATACAGACTCTGGTGATTGCATATGAACCGGCAACGCCAACCGCCCCCCAAGGCAATCCGGCGATAATAGAACCCATAATTATAGGTCCGCTAATTAACCCCCACTGAAACATGTGATTTGTTCTGCCCTGACTGATCAACAGCCAGCCCGTGGTGTTCGCGATAGGCTGAAACAAAGCCGTTATGCCGAGCAGCCCAAAAATTTGAACTGCCTCTGACCACTGCGAACCGAGCACAATGTTAATGATCCAATCAGAAATCACTATCATCAAAGCCACACATGGCATTGTTAGCAATGCAATCTTCTCCAGCATTCGCAAATACGCTTTGCGATAGCTCTCAGGAGAATCCGTCAATCTGCTCAAGGAAGGTACTGCCACTGAAGTCACCGGTTCGTTTATCTGATCGATAGGGAGCATCATTAACTGATAGGCACGGTTATAAAGCCCAAGTTGCTGTGCTCCCCAAAATCGGCCAATCAAGAGATTATCAAGATTTCGCGAGAAGTAGTTGATCGTGGTAAATCCCGTGAGATTACCTCCAAACCTAATCATTTCACGAACTCCCGTATTTCGCTTCGGTAGACCGGGCACCCAAAGGCAGATCGATAATGTCAGAATCGTGCTGGTCGTGACCACAACCAGCTGGCTGGAAACCAACGCCCAATAATGGAAGCCACGCCAAGCCATAATGATGCCCGCGACGTAGCCTAGAGCTATCGATGTTAGACCAATTAATGCCACTACAAAGTAACGCATCTGCCTTCGCAATAGCGCTTCGTGTTGTACCGCAAAGCCGCTGATAATGAATCCGCTGGCGGTGACGATCGTAATCCAAGCTAACCTAGGCTCTCCATAAAACCAGGCAACAAACGGGGCGAGTGCTGCAGTAAAGACCGCAACACCGACACTCAACAAGATATTGACCCAGAATAGAGTGCTAATCTGATCCGAATTAATTTCGCTCCTCTGGATCGTCGCGCTCGAAAGTCCGAGATCTTTGTACATTGATACAAATCCTGTAACAAAAGCGACCATGCCTATTAGGCCGTAGTCCTGCGGGGTCAACAAACGGGCCATCACGGAAGTAGCGGCAATGGTGATCAGAAACTTCAGAGCCTGAGCCACGATCGCTATCACGCCTCCACGTGCAGCTCTAACACGCAGGTCGCTCCTCAGATGATCGGTTCGAAATAATTGTTCTGTTTGATTTGCAGTGACGTTCCGGAGGGTCATTAACGGTTTGTTTGAATTACTCAGCCTTCACACATCGCAGAAGATTAATTGTCCTTCAGCTGCACAATGTGTCTTAGTAATCGCGGCGCAATCCGCAATCCAAGTAGAACGGCGCCTAACTTCACGCTTGGGTGGTATTTGTTGGCTGCAGCAAACGATTTAGCGGCTGTTTGAAAGTCGCCTGTTTCTAGATGTCGTTTGCCTTTAAGCACTTCAATGGTAGATTGGCGCTTCCTCGCAGTATCTTCGAGAACCTGCTTTTCTTCGCCAGTTAGATCGGTCCTACGCCGCACGTGATTCAGTACGGCTAATTCGCCGGCAAATGAAAGCATCGGATCCGACGCTAGACTCCCGTGATAAATCCGCCTTCGAACTAATACTTTCTTCTGATACGTAATTCTGGCGTTCGCATCCTTCACCAGGCGCAGCCAGAGATCGAAGTCTTGAGAATTAGGAAAGCCCTCATCAAAAGATCCAATGCGAATTATTGGTTCTTTGCGAGCCAGAACCGTGGAGGTAACAACGTTGCACTCTGAGCACAGGAGTTTCTTGAAGGTCACCTCACCGTGTGAAGGGTTATAAGTCATGTAGGTAATGCCCTTCGGATCGCTTTCCCCAAAGTTGATCGCGTCAGCATAAACGAGGTCATAACCGCCATCACTTCGAATCAATTTCAGTTGCTCATCTAAGAACTGCGGCAACCACACATCATCGCCATCGAGAAAGGCGACATACTCCCCTCGTGCAAGACGCAGCCCTGCATTTCGGGCAGCTCCAGCACCTCGGTTTGATTGACTCAGATAGTGGATTGAGCCTTCGTATTTCGAGATTTCCTGCTCCAGGCGAGGCGCATCAGGTGAGCCATCGTTAATCACGATGACTTCGAAATCAGTGAAGGTCTGCGCAAATACTGAATCCAACGCGTCGCCAATAAAACATGCAACTTTGTACGCCGGAATAATTACGCTTACCGTAGGCGTGTCATCGGTAGAAGAAAATTGATTTGTGCGTACGGTTGACATCTCAGCGTTCGTTCACAGCCTGACCGGCATCATTGAAGCACCGGCTTCTTTCAAGAACTACCAACCCTCGATCGCCCCCGCCGCCCTTAGTGAACGCACGCTCATTCAGCAGATGTAGCTACGACGCTTTCCTTATGAGGACGGAGCAGTATGATCGATCTCTTGATGTCAGCGAGTGCTTTCCTGCCAGCAGGCATCAGAGCAAGAGCGAGCGGCGTAGTGATTGCCACTATAATGCCGCACAGCACAAACCCAATAAAAGGGCTGGAGATATAGACCATGCTGCGAAAGACGACACAAACGAGCAACGAAAACAATGCTGCACCGATGAACGGTGCCAGGAGCCGATAAAAATCGCTCGTGCGCACTGGACCGGACCGCCCAACAAACCAGTAGAGTAACGGGTTAGCAATTAAAATCCGCCCGAGTGAAAACGAAGCCGCCACCCCGACTACGCCCCACGGCAAACCAGCCACAATTGACAAGATCGAGATCGGTGCGTTGATCATGGACCAGCGGAGCATGTCGCGAACGCGGCCCTGGCTCACCAACAGCCAACCACCTGTACTCGCTAGGGGTTGAAACAATCCACCAATGCCCATGAAGATGAAGATTGTTGCAGTGTGCGTCCACTGCGGACCTAAAATAATCCGCACCAGCCAATCCGAAGTTGCCAGCATCAACATCACTGCTGGCGTCGTCACTAACATTACCTTCTCCATTATTCGCAAATAAGCCTGTCTGTACCGGTCTGGCGAATCGGCCAACCTGCTCAAGGCTGGAATGGCGACAGTTGAGAGAGGTTCATTGATCTGTTCCGTCGGCAAACTAAGGAGTTGAGCTGCCTTGGTATAGAGTCCCAACGGTTGCGGCCCGAACACCCTGCCAATTAGAAGGTTGTCGCAATTCTTGGATATGTAATTAATGAGCGCGTATCCCGTGACGTTCCCCCCAAAGCTGAGCATGGAGCGCACACCGGTATTCCGTTTCGGAAAACCAGGACGCCAGCGGCATATTAGCCAAACGCCAAATACATTGACAGCCAAGAGTGACAGTTGGCTAAAAACGAGCGCCCAATATCGTGCACCATGCCAGGCTAATATGATCCCGACGCCGTACCCAATCATCATCGAAAGAAACGCAATGAGGCTGAGCGCATAAAAACGCATTTGTCGTTTCAGCAGCGCCTCGTGCTGAACCGCAAGACCTCCGAAAATGAATCCCACCGATGTGACAATGGTAATTAAGGCTAATCGCGGTTCACCGTAAAACCAGGCTATCAACGGCGCGAGCAGAATCATTACAATCGTGATCGCCACGCTGATAATTACGTTTACCCAGAAAAGAGTGCTTATCTGTTCGTAATTGATCTCTGCTCTTTGCACGGTCGCCAGAGACAGCCCAAGATCCTTGAACATCGAAACGAAACCGGTGAATACCACTGCCATTCCGATCAGTCCATAATCCTGCGGTGAGAGCAAGCGGGCTAGGATCGCGGTAGCTCCGATACTAAACGCAAACTTCAATCCATGAGAAAGGATTGTAACGATTCCGCCTCTCGCCGTACGGTTGGCGATGGTGGTCGTCAGATGTTCTGTGCTGAAGTATTCCTGACTAAGATCACCTGGTCGGACTTTTGACATATTAGGATGAACAAAATATGGCAAGTCAACTTCTGAGCAGGATGGCAACTGTTCTCGGTTCGCTATCGCCATCCGCGTACTCACCTTGTGCGGCGATACGACAGTGTGTTTGCTTCTTGAATTCCTCGAGGTAGCCAAGGGACTGTTCCCGCGATTCACCCTCGTGTCCTTCATAAATCATAAACGCCCACGGAATTTCTGTCAGAGCATCCAGCCAGCCGATGTGAGCGCGCACAGCGAGATAGGAAATTGCACATCCGTTGAGGTGAGATTTAACGTGCGACCCCAAACTGTCTTGTAGGCAAATGGATTTGTCGATTATGCCTCCCGACGTCGAGAACCTCGTGCAGCCTAGCGCATAGAGCAACTTTTCAGTATGGGGCACCATGGCGGCGTGGTCCCAACCGTGGCACCAGAGAGCACGCTGCTTAAGGTACTGCGCCATCATCATTCCAAGATTGCACCCGATATCAAGCACTAGACGATTCTCGACCGAGACACTGCTCTCCTTCATTAAACTCTCTAGGACTTGCACTCGTTTTTCCACATTGCGTTTTCCCGGTAACCTCACGCCGGGCACAGACTGATACAGATATCTTCCCCCTCTGAAAATACTCTCGTCCCCAAAGTGCGAAGCTCCGGCAGCCTCTAGAGCAATTGATCTGAGATACGTGCCGTAACCAGTAAGCGAAAAGTTCTGAAAGTCGATATAACGGAACTCGCCACTGCGAGTCATGAACGCATTTCCACTACAATCCGGACATTGGAATTCTTGGTCATCAAAGCCTGCGGGTAAAATGACTTTGACGAGCCCACGTCGTTCCAAATCTCGAATTTTCTTAATCCCGTTCTCACACTCGACCATAGACCCTACCCGTCTATCGACATGTTCCATCACAAATGCGGTCCACAGACTTTGATTGCATTCCAATT
>DATBSH010000204.1:0-18399 GCA_036559885.1 Pyrinomonadaceae bacterium | reverse complement strand
CAATCTACAGCCACGGTTCAGGGAACCGTCGTAGACTCGAAAGGAGCTGTACTCCCGAATGCGACGATAACCGTCAAAAACCGAGGCACCTCGGTCGAACGAACTACTCAAACTGATGACAGCGGTAACTACCAGGTCGCTGCGTTGCCGGTGGGCGTTTACAGCATTGAGGTAAAAGCCCAGGGTTTTAAAACGCAGGTAGCGGACCAGGTGACTGTCGAAGTTGCCAAGACAGTCGTGCAGAACTTTCAGATGGATGTCGGTGCAATCTCCGAACAAGTGCTTGTTTCTTCCGATGTCGGCGTCATTGAAACTGCGACAACTTCCGTCGGCACTGTCATCAACCAACGTACAGTTCAAGAAATCCCACTCAATGGTCGACATTTCGTCGACCTTGGATTGCTGCTTCCTGGATCAGTCACGCCTCCGCAAAACGGCTTTCTTACCGCTCCGTTGCGAGGGCAGGGATCCTTTGCCTTCAACACGGCCGGTAATCGAGAAGACACCGTGAACTTCATGATCAACGGCGTCAATCTCAACGACATGGTCCAGAACCAGATCACCTTCCAGCCCTCGATAAACACGGTGCAGGAATTTAAGGCTGATAATTCGACTTTCAGCGCCGAGTACGGCCGTAACTCCGGTGCTATTGTCAACATCGCTACTCGCTCAGGAACGAATGAATATCACGGTGAGTTGTTTGAGTTCCTGCGGAACAATGTGCTTGATGCTCGTAACTTTTTCGATGCGAGTAAGCCTCCGTTCAAGCGGAACCAGTTTGGCTTCAACATCGGTGGGCCTGTGAACCTGCCGCATTTTGGTGAAGGTGGACCAGTGTTCGGCTACAAGGGCAAGAATCGAACCTTCTTCTTTCTTAGTTACGAAGGTACTCGCCAGCGTCAGGGTTTGACATTAACTAGTAATGTGCTGACGGATGCGCAACGGGCCTCGGTAGCGAACCCAATAATTACGCAACTATTGCCGTTAATTCCGCGGGCGACGAGCGTTGACGTTGTCAATGGAGTCGCAATCGGGAGATTTGCGGGTTCTGGCACAGCGCCAGTCGATATCGATCAGTTGACCGCGGACGTCAGCCATAACATCGGCAACAACGATCGGCTACACGGCTACTACGCTATCCAACGCGATAAACGCGGCGAGCCAAACCTTCAGGGGAACACCGTCCCTGGTTTTGGCGACACGCGTCAATCGCGCCGCCAGATATTTACCTTGAATGAGACCCACATCTTTAGTCCAAATGTGACTAACGAAGCGCGCTTGGGCTTCAATCGAATCCACATCACGTTCACGCCAAACGCTAAATTGAACGCGGCTGATTTTGGAATCGATACCGGCGTCAACGCGCCCATCGGACTACCGCAAATGAGCATTACCGGATTCAACTTCAACATCGGTGGCCCAGCCGGCTTTCCGCAAGGGCGTTCTGACACCACGGTCGTTCTTTCTGACACTCTCAACTACTTGCGAGGAAATCACTCATTCAAGTTCGGCGGTGAAGTGCGGCGTTTCTATAACAACAACTTCACGCTCGATACCGGCGCTTTTACCTTCCCTAATGTGAATACTTTCCTCGCAGCAACTGCTAACTCGTTCCAGATCACGATCGGTGATCGATCGAGCGCGATTATCCAGAATGCACTTGGGTTTTACGTGCAGGACAACTACAAGGTCCGTCCGAACGTTACGCTCGAGCTTGGATTCCGTTACGACTGGAACATGACACCAACGGAGCGCTTTAACCGTTTCGTTGTTTTCGATCCAGCAAGCCGTTCACTTCTCCAGGTCGGCTCAGGGATTGATAAGGTCTACGACGAAAACAATCGGAACTATGAGCCCCGCGTAGGCATTGCCTGGGATCCATTCAACGACGGCAAGACTTCGGTTCGGGCAGCGTATGCGATTCTGACAGATCAGCCCGTAACTAACGTCGTCACGCCCGTCACTTCCAATCCTCCGTTGGCACGGCCGCTTTCTGTGCAGGGTGCTATTCCGCTTGGTACTGCCGAGAATATTGCTGGCGCCGCCGGCCTTGCGCCTAACAACGTGGACGCCAACTTCAATAACGCTTACGTTCAATCGTGGAACTTGAACGTCCAACGCGAACTGGGCCGCGATTTTGCAGTGAGCGTCGGTTATTTCGGATCGAAGGGAACACACCTTCGCATCGCGCGAAACATCAATCAGCCGATCAACGGTGGAGCGCGACCGTATCCCACTGTGTCGGCGTCCAGCCCGATCCGTCCGGGAACAACGCTGCTCAACATTATCCAGATTGAGGGAGCCGGGAACTCGAGCTACAACGCGCTCTGGTTGACTGCAAACAAGCGGCTGTCTCGTGGATTGCAGTTCAATGCGTCGTACACGTTCTCGAAATCGATTGATTACAACTCGCTGAACAGCCAGGGCGTGGTCATTCAGGACAGCTACAACGCGCTCGCCAGTCGAGGTCTCTCCGATTTCAACGCGCGTCATCGCTTTGTAATCAGCGGGCTCTACGAACTGCCGTTTAAAGGCAACCAGTTGGTTGAAGGCTGGCAGCTCTCCAGTATCGTGCAGTCGCAGAGCGGTAACCCGGTGAATATCGTCGTCAACAACGCGGCGTTCACTGGCACCAACAACACTGTGCGACCAGACGTGACTGGTCCAATCTCAATTGTAGGAACGCCTAACCGTTGGTTCGACATTTCACCATTTGTTGTGCCAGTGGGACGATTCGGAGGTTTGGGTAGGAATGTCGTGATCGGGCCGGGATTCAACAACACCGACTTCTCGGTTATCAAGCGGACGAAGTTAACTGAAACCCAGCTAATCGAGTTTCGGTGGGAAATCTTCGACGTGTTCAATCATGCGAACTTCGGACAGCCCGGGCGCGTCGTGGGCACCACCAACTTCGGTCAGATCACGAATACTCGATTCCCGACCGGCGATTCAGGTTCTTCACGGCAAATGCAGTTTGCTTTGAAGTATAAATTCTGAAGCCGGTGGTTGAGCCGCAGATGAACGCAGATTAACGCGGATCAGAACTTGAAGCTTGCAGAGGCTTGCCCGCTTTTTGTTTTCTGGTCTGCCTTCAGTGTGAGTCTGCGGCTTTTTCTAGTCTCCGGACGCAGCGATCGCCTCGCTGTGAGTCGATTGGATGTGATGGAGCTGGCTGGCGTCAATCATCTGAAGACCCTTTTCGCGCACGCTCTGAAACGATGGAGTGATCTCACCAACAAACGGATCCATACCCTGCGGATTGCGTCTGTAGCCCGTGAAATTAAGGTAGAGGCGCTTCGACATAAACCGATCCGGTACACCGGCAAACCGCAGTAATGGATACTTGATGCCGTTGCCGAACAGCTTCTTGCCCACGAGGCTGTAGTAAACAGGCACGCCCAGTGACCACTTCAAACTGGTGCGACTGCTTCCCCGCCAAAACTCGATGTTGTACTTCCAGCAGGTAAAGAAAAACTCCCACTGTAAATCAGTCATTTCGATCAGTTTTGCGCCGGCAGTTTTCGCCATCCGGGTGTGTTCGAGTGGTACAAAGAACGTCGGTACAAACATTCCCTTCGCGTGACGCAGATCGTAAAGCATGTCGAGAGATTGCTTCGTGTCTTCGTCAGTCTCACCAGGCAGGCCAATAATGAATGTGCAGAACGGGAACCAGTTGTGCCGGTTCAGGATCTCCATCCCTTTGACGACAACGTCGCGCCATTGGTGCGCCTTGTAAGGGTAGGCCTTGCCCTTCATATAGGTGTTGAAGAGTCTTGGGCTGCCTGTTTCGAGTCCGATGATTGGATCGGCGACCCGCTTGTCTGGGTCGGTAGAGTTTTTATGACGAAGATGTGAGTAAGGGACAATCAATGGCGTCAGTCGTTCGATGATCGATGGATCCTTCACCACGGGCGCCATTGTGATGTGCGAGGTCTGCATCGTTTTTATGCCCGGAACCGCGATGACGCTTTTTAACAGCTTCTCAAGTGCTGGAACATTAGTTTCGAAGTTTGGCAACTGTTCGTAAAGGAACATGTCTTCAGAAGCGAGCATCACCTCAGTTGCCCCTTCACGTGCATTCACTTGAGCGTTTGCAATGATGTGTTCGAGCGGAAACGACCGACCGACCTTGGTTGCCGGTGAACAGAACTGACAGCCGCGACCACATCCGCGCGTAATCTCGCAGACGCCGAATGTGGAGCGATGGCGGACCACCGGAATCTCTTCCACCGTTGGTTGCATTTCTTTCGGAACCTTCACTACGCGGGGCAAAGTGGGGTCAGCAATAACAATCCGGGCAAATAATTCCCCAAAGACCCGTTCAATTTCGCCGTCAATCAGATAATCAATTTTGAATTCGTCGAGACGGTTCGCCTTTTCCAACTGCCAGGCACCTGGTCCTCCGACAACAATCTTTGGTCTATACCTCAAAACGGTCGAGTGCGTTACGATGCGAATGAATTCATGCGCATTGACCGGCATGAGGTTTTCACCCGCAAGCTTAGAGTAGACGTCCGTTGCGTAAGAGATCCCTAACGGGTTATGAGCGTGGATTGCGAGGACCTTTGTGTCGGGTCCGACGAATTGATCAAGTTGGTCCGCATAACAAACGACAACGTCATCTTCTGAGTATTCACGCAGAAGCAGCGTCTCCACTACACGCAGTCCGTTTGGAACATACTTAGCCCGGCCGTCGGGCCACGTCTCATTGGCAAAAGCAGCTTTGTTGAAGAATGTGTTGCTGTATTTCTGAGGAATCGTGGCTGAAAGCATCTGTTGCCAGATACTGTGGTTCCATTCGCTCGCCTCAGTCGAGGAGGCTGCCAGAACAAACAATGGTGAGCTCAAGGGGCGGCGGCACTCCTGACTAGTTCTAGGAAAGCTTAAATAACCCTACGATAATTAACACTCGCCTTTAAATGCGAAAAATTCTAGCACCGGCAAACAATGTTGCCAATCCGATACGCGGTAAGCCGATCCACCGTTTCCTCAGATTACACAGATTTCCATTTCGGAATGCGGATTTCGGATTTTCTCTTCCGCGAGGTACGGGCTCCGCTTTGAAGGGTCTGGTAAGCCGGAGCGTTAATGAGACCAAATCCGAAATCCGCATTCCGAAATCCGAAATAGAAATCTGTGTAATCTGAGGAATCGGTGGATCGGCTTAGTGTGTCTTGAACAGCTCAATCGCCGCTTTCGTGCGCGAAGCTAGAGCCTCAAGGCTCTCGTCATTCGAATTCTCAATACGAATGTCTGCCAGTTTGTAGATCCTGCGTCTGCGTTCAAACAACGCTCTTGCCTCAGCCTTGGTTGGCGCGAGGGGTCTGATTTCCTCGGCCAACTCGATACGTCGCCAGCAGACCTCGAATGGCGTATCAATCCAGATTGTAACGGCCTTGTGCTCCCCTAAAAGCATCCTGTTGCGTAACTCAATCCAGCAACCCCCACCTAGTGCGACGATACCTGCAAACGCGTGACGCAGGACGTCGTTCAATACATTTGTTTCGAGCGAACGAAATGCGGGTTCACCGTCTTTCGAGATTATCTCACCAGGTGTACGACCCTCCCGCTCGGTGATTCGCTCATCGAGATCCACAATCTCACGATTGAGTTCGGCAGCAACGATCTTTGCGACCGCCGTCTTACCGCAGCCCATGAATCCTACAATCGCTATTGGCCCTTTTGAGTCCACGCAGTTTTACGTTTTGACAACTTGATGAAGCAACTCGAAGAACTCGGGGAACGAAATGTTTACGCACGACGCATTCGCGATCTCTGATTCGCCTTCGGCAATCAAAGCCGCGATCGAAAATGCCATTGCGATGCGATGGTCGCCGTAGGATTCAACCAAAGCACCATGCAACCTTGCCGGTCCGTTCACGAACAGTCCATCGTCGTATTCTTCGACTTTCGCACCCATGGTGCGAAGGTTATTCACCGTCGCTTTAATCCGATCAGTCTCCTTTACACGTAGCTCGGAGGCTCCGCGAATTTCCAATCCGCCGTGCAATTGTGAGCCCACCACGGCGATTAGCGGGAGCTCGTCGATCAAAGCGGGAATCATTGCGGGTGCGATGTGTCGCCGTTCCCGAGCTCGCGCAACGATGTCTCCGTTGCGTGCGCGAAGAGTACCAATGGTTTCATTCCGCTCTGTTCGTTCGTCTGCAGTTTCAACGGAGCCGCCCCACGCGCGAAGTAGATCGACGAATGCGGTACGAGTTGGATTCAAACCGACGTCGTTAAGGATCGCGTCGGATTCCGGCACCAACAAAGATGCGGCAATGAAATACGCAGCCGATGAGATATCACCCGGAATGGTCATGTCTCCGCCCTGGAAGCGAGTAGGCCCATTGATGGAGATCTTAGTTGCAGCGGTATCCTCCTTTGTTGTTCGTACCGGAACTCCGAAGGCGTTAAAAAGTCGCTCCGTGTGATCGCGCGTGGTGGTTGGTTCAATCACTGTCGTCTGTCCGGCAGCAGCCAACGCGGCAAACAATATGCACGATTTCACTTGCGCGCTGGCGACGGGTAGCTCGTAACTGATCGGATTAAGCGAGGAAAGACCGCGGATGTGTAGCGGCGGTTTTCCTTCAATCGAATCAATGGTCGCACCCATCATTTGCAAGGGCTCGATGATTCTTTTCATTGGGCGGGAACTCAGCGACTCGTCGCCAACCAACTCGGACGTAAAACTATTACCCGCCAGTACTCCGGCGAGCATGCGCATGGTTGACCCGCTATTGCCGCAGTCGAGTACTGCCGTGGGGGCCCGTAGGTGTCCTGGAGGATCAATGGTTACTGCGTCGCCAGAGCGTGAGATTCGCGCCCCGAGTTGTTCAATACACGCGAGGGTTGATGAACAATCGAGGCTTGTGGAGAAGTTTTCGAGGCGTGAACGGCCTTCGGCCACACTGGCAATCAGCGCGGCACGATGGGAGATCGATTTGTCGCCCGGAAGGCGAATCCGTCCAACCACGCGACGGGCAGGAGTAAGCTTCATTAGGAGCAATCTTACCCTGATCAGGCCAAAGTTCAGATTCTTGACATGCACCTAGCCAGCGTGTTACACCCTCGAACTTCCGGATAGCTCGGAGTCTTAAGAAGGAAGCCAAAGCCCTTTCGCGCAGTGGCCTTCGGGGAGGCCTCTCCTGATCGTTGTGACCGCAGAAACGACTGAGCTAAGTTTACCCAGCCGCATCGAGACGGTTGCGAAAGCCGCCAATGCTGTCGCGGATTTTGTAAGTCGCTCGGGTATCTCCGACGAGGCTGCGTACGGTATCGATATGGCTGTCCGGGAAGCGGTTACCAACGCTGTCGTGCACGGCAATCGAAAGGATGAGGCGAAACCGGTAGAGCTCACCCTGAAGAGCCTGCCCGAAGCTGTTGAAATCACGGTCCACGACCATGGATCGGGCTTCAACCCTGAAGAAGTGCCGGATCCGACAAAAGAAGAGAACATCTTAAAGAGTTCAGGACGCGGAATCTTTTTCATGCGCACTTTTATGGACGAAGTGAGCTGGTCAATCAGACCTGACGGTGGCACTACCGTGCGCATGCTCAAGCGACGTTAATTGCACACATGGATAAAGGAGATCTCTCAAATGGCTGAGTTGAATATCGCGGAACGTCAGGCTGGCGATGTAACCGTGCTCGACATGAGCGGCAAGATTACGATTGGCGAAGGCAGTGTGGCGCTCCGCACCGCAATTCGCAGGTTGTTGGAAGAAGGCAAGAAGCGAATTCTTCTGAACCTCGCTGGTGTTGGCTACATCGACTCCAGTGGTATTGGTGAACTCGTTTCAAGTTATACAGCTATAAATAAGGATGGAGGTCAACTCAAGCTTCTTAATCTCACACAGAAGCTTCAGGATCTCTTGACCATCACGAAACTTCTTACTGTATTCGACGTTTACGAAAGCGAAGCTGAAGCACTCAACAGTTTCAAATAGAAAATAACAAACTCAGACGCCCGAACGGAGTAGCACAATGGCTGAGCTGGACGTAAAAGAACGACAAGCGGGAGACGTTACAATTCTCGATCTGAGTGGAGCAGTTCGCATTGGCGAAGGGAGTATCGCGCTACGCGATGCGATTAGAGAACTTGCCGGCGAGGGTAAGAAAAAGCTGCTATTGAATCTCGCAGGTGTTAATTACGTGGATTCAAGTGGAATTGGTGAGTTGATTGCCAACTATACCACCGTCAGCCGTCAAGGCGGACAGTTGAAGTTGCTTAACCTCACCGATCGAATTCAGAATCTGCTCGTCATCACCAAACTGCTCACGGTCTTTGATGTTTACGAAAACGAATCTGAAGCACTGAAGAGTTTTCAGTAGAACTTTTTTCACATCTTGACGAGCTTTAAACTCGCAGCGCTTGAGAGCATATAAAGGATAGAACAAGACAGGCTGAAAGCCCGTCCTACAGATGTTTCGTTCTACATTTCGCCGTCTGCTTGCGATCGATGATCCACCGGAGCGGACGGCGCTTGCTTTTTCAATCGGTGTTTTCATCGCCTTCTCGCCTTTCCTGGGGCTGCATACAATTCTGGCCACATTCATCGCGTTTGTATTTCGGTTCAATAAGATCGCTATCTACACCGGCACCTTCATCAATAATCCTTTCGTCACTCTAGTGCCAATCATAATCGCGTCCTATGCGATTGGGGCTTTCGTCCTGGGGAGGCCCTTGCGGATTCCGGATGAAGGTCTGCAACTGCTCGGGCACCCTGCGATCTTCTCCGGTAGTTATTATCGCCGGATATTTGTGCAAAGCTGGTCTATCGTTGAAGCCTTCGCCATAGGAGCCATGGTTTTGTCAGTCGTTTGTTCGCTGCTTGCCTATCCGATAACATTGAGAGCGCTGCGTGCATATCGTAGGCGAAAAGAAAATGGCTCAACGTGAAGTGGCAGTGGCAGCCGCCCCGTGTTCAGAGGCATCTACTCTTTCGATTAATGTTGAGTTCGGTAGGCGATTGGTCACGCACTCTTCTCAAGAGTTAGCCATCTCATTCTCCCCAGGCTTTAGCCTGGGGTTATAGGAGCTGAAAGAAAGAGTTAACCGTTTTAACGGTTTCACTTGTTGGTTTTAATAAGTGAATGAAACCGTTAAAACGGTTCCGAAGAGACGGCACTCGAGCAACCCCAAGCTGAAGATTGGGGTGAATGAGAAGTTGAATCTCCAGATTTTAGGTTTATTGGTTACCCGCTACGCCGAGGCCGTATTGACTCCATCGCCACGCTTAAACACAATTTCTGACTCTTATGAAGCAATATTTGTTAACTGGAATTACCATCCTGCTAATAGCTACATCGACCTACCCTCAAACAACACAATCTCCGGCTCGACCCACTTCGCCTCAACAGCGCTCGGGTACCGCTTTCGGGCTGAGTGAATACGGCGTCGATTTTCACGCTGATCCCAGACTGATCGTTGTCATGGCCGCGCTTGAAGCGGCAGGTTTCGATCCGTTACCGGGCCGGCAACCCTCTACCTTCCGTAACATGTTGCGAAAAGATTTGGCCGGACTAGATCCACAATTGCGCGAGCGTTTGCGAACTTTCTACGAGCGCAATTTGCTGCCGGCTCCGGCCACGCCTGCTGACCAGGCATCGCGTTACGTCTCACTTGCGCTTGCCCTGAGCCCGGTTCCCGCGCTTGATGCTCCGGAACGTTCTGACGATCTCCCTTCCGGTCTGTTAGAGGTCTTAGATTTCGCGCCACTTGTGCGCGAGTTCTATCGTCGGTCAGGAATCGATGAAAAGATGGTGGCTTACGTTCGTGCTTATCAGGCCGAAGGCGACAGATTGCGCCAGCCTACAACTGAGATGGTACGGGGCCTGCTGACGTACCTACACACACGACCAATCACGATCTCAACCGAACGTGTCGAAGTGAAGGCGCCCACGACTAAAAAGAGAGATACCCAGAAGTCTTATACTTTTCGCGATAAGGATCGTCGCTTCCTAATTCTGCCGGACCTTCTTGCGCCGCGCGGTGCGATCAACTTTCGCGTAATCGGCGACGATTACTACGCCATCGTTCCCGAAGGAACTGATCCGACTTCCTCAGAACTGCGACGCGCTTACTTGCAGTACGTTATCGATGCTTTAGTGCTTCGTTTCAACAAGGATATCGCGGCACGGCGCGAACAAATCCGTCAACTGATAAACGACCGTGAGAAGGCTGGCGGACAGGTTTCACCTGACGTCTTTCTCACCGTTAGTCGTTCGCTAGTTGCGGCTTCAGATATACGGTATGAGGAGGTTAGGCGCATCGACTTGCTGACACGCGATGCGCGAAACCGTTTGGCAGCCGCCAAAGACGACAAGACGCGCGCGGCCATTGGCGCCGAGACGCAAACGGAGACCAAAGTAATCCAGGACGAAACAGTCGCGCGCCTGGCAGAGGAGTATGAAAAGGGCGCACTACTCAGCTTTTTCTTCGCTGATCAACTCAAAGGAATTGAAACAGCAGGATTCGACATCGCCAACTTCTTTCCCGACATGATTGCTTCATTCGATCCCGCGCGAGAAATGAAGCGACCGGCCGAATACGCCGAGGCTCAAAAACGCGCCTTGGCCGTGCGCGAACAGCGCTCAGCGGCACGCCGAGCTGAAGCGGAGGCAGCGTCATCTGACGTTAATCCGAAAGCCTCGGCGTTAGTGAAGGAGTTGGCGTCTGTGGAGGAGATTCTTCGGCTCAAAGATTACAACACTGCCGAGAACCGCTTGAAGTCGCTACTTCCTGACTACCCGCGCGAGCCAAGAATATTTTTTGCGCTAGGACAAACATCCAGTTTGGCAGCTGCGGATGCGACTGACGAACAGGTGCAGGCTGACCGCTTGGCTCGCGCCTTATCGAATTATCGTTTGGCTGTCGAAGCTTCTTCGCCGGAGACCGACAAACAGATTCTGTCGCGGGCACATGAAGCGATGGGACGAATCAACGAGTTTCTTGAAAACAAACCCGAAGCGCTGAAACATTTTGAAGAGGCGATCAGGATTGGAGATGTTCGAGGCGGTGCCTACAAAGAGGCGATGGAAGGAAAACGCCGTCTGTCTCAACCTTGAACTTAGGTAAGTTCAAAGAAAAGGAAATTATTGGTCATATATCATTTGACATTTTTCATTTGTCATTTAGAAGAACAGGCGCGGGCAGCTAGGACCAGGAGCTGCCTTTTTGCACTTGGCCTTTTGCGCTTACCGCATTAAATGACAAATGTCAAATGATATATGACCAATGATTTCGTTTGACCGTACCTAACGAACACCCAGCGCTTTTGCGGCGTTGATTCTTCCGCCTGACGTCACCTTTCCCTTCAAGGTATCGATCTTATCCACGGACGTCACGATTCTCTTGCGCAAATCATCAACTGAGATTCGTGGTTCATTCGCGACAATCAATCCCGCTACGCCCGAAATCACCGGCGTGGCCATCGATGTCCCCGATTTTTCCTCGTACTCGTCTCCAAGCCACGTGCTGAGAATGTCTACTCCTGGCGCAGCAATCGCGACACTCTTAACGCCGTAGTTCGAGAACGGTGCCAATTGATCATTTCGATCAAGGGCGGCAACGCTGATTACATTGCCGACATTGAAGCTTGACGGATAATGGGGTCGTTTGTCGTTATCGGTGCTCGCATTTCCGGCTGCGGCGACAAAGAGAATTCCCGCTTCGTACGCCTTCTTAATCACTTCTTCGAGTGCGCGTGACTTGTTCGTAGATCCCCAGCTTGCGCTGATCACGCGCACGTTGACACCTTTATTTCTGCGGTCGATCACATAGTTGATTGCCTCTATCGCATCCTTGGTTGTACCGAAGCCACCGGCATTCATGAATTTCAGCGGCATGATGCGAACTTTCCAATTGACCCCGGTGATTCCGATGTCGTTTCCACCCTCTGCACCGATGATGCCGGCGCAGTGTGTACCGTGGCCGTTGTCATCCATCGGATCCGCGTTGTTGTCGATCGCGTTGTAACCGTGCAGATCTTGAACAGTGCCGGCGGCATCATCTACGTACTCAGGAACATTATTGGGTCGCGTCCAAATGTTATTTGCGAGGTCCTGATGGTTGTAATCGACACCGCTATCGAGGACGGCAATTACTACATCATCGTCGCCCGTTGTTACTGACCATGCTGTCATCGCGCTGATGTCAGCTCCTGCCTTGCCACCTCGTTGACCGTCGTTGGCCAGTGCCCACTGATCTGCGAATCGTGGATCGCTCGGTCTAACAGGATTGAAAGGAAAGTCGTCAAGACTAATTTCATAATTGGGTTCGGCGTATTCGACTTCAGGCAATCTCGAATACGTCGCAGCAGTCTGAACAGGGTCAGCTTCATCGAGATCGTCAACTGCGGTCAGACCCGGGTCACATTCAATGGAGTCCTCGACCTGATCATGTAATCGACTTGTAATCTCATCGATCGTGGCTTTGGTTACTCCACTCTTGAACTTGACCAACACCTCAGGCGCGCTGCCGTTGCGAGCTTCCAGCGTGGCGATCTCTTCAGCAGTTTTAGCCTCGCGCACCTTCTGCTCCATGGGAATTATGCGCACACGACTTTTGTACTGCTTCTGCCACCTTCGGAGTTGACCGGCAAAGGCGGCAACGAGAATAAGGACGACTGCTAGTGCGACATGAACGAGGAAGTTATTGCGATTCATTTCGGATTACCTCGAACTTAATGCTTGGTGCTTTGTACTTCGTGCTTTGAACTTGATGCTTTGAACCGGGTTCTGTAGTTCGTGCAAACTAACGGCAGCACGAACTACAAAGTACAAGGTTCAAAGCACAAAATTCTCTCCCTTGAAATTATAAAGTCTCACCTGATTCTTATCAGCCCGGTATTCATAACTTCGTTTGTTTGCGTCGAGACGGATCCGCCAACCGCGTGTAATCATCTGTCCACTCATTTCATCGTCGGTGGCGGCGCCGAGAGAAGTATCAGGAAAATCGGTGTCTTCGACAGATCGTTCCTTCACATCCTGCTCTTTCAAACCGAGCCGTTGTGCCAGGTCTTTCCGAGCTTTGGTTACTGCATCTGCTTTGCTATATGCCATCGTCTTGTCCGGCTGAGATCTGTCAGTACAAACGAGCGTTTGATTGGTATTGTTCCAGAGTTACCAGCCTCATTCTGACGCCACTTTCCCGTCGGGTCAAATCTCGATAGTGAGCGTCAGGAAAGCATAAGAACATCCACAGATTACACAGATTAGGAGTTAAAAGGGAAAGTCGCAGTATAAGGTTTCAACATAGCTGTTTCAGTTTGGAATCTGTGTAATCTGTCGATGTTCCTTTGGCTCACCGAAGATCGCCGTACTTGTGTTGCATTAGCGCGGTAATTGCAATCGCAGCCGTTTCTGCTCTCAGGATTCGTCCGCCAAGAGTCACAATCTTCCAGCCATGTTTGCTAGCGGCTTCAATTTCCTCCGGGGCCCAACCACCTTCGGACCCAATTAGAATTGTCACCATCTGAGACGGCAGATTAGTTGGTAGGGCGGAAATGGATTGACCATCCCTTTCAGCAAACATCACCCTCAGCGGATTTTCGTCCGAGGCTCTGGCAAGCAACGAAGAAAACATTAGCGGAGCACTGATGTTGGGCAATGCAGCCCGCCCTGATTGTTTCGCGGCCTCCAGAGAAATTCTCTGCCAACGTGTTACGCGTTTCGCAGCGTCCGTTGGGTCCTGTAGCCGAACGTCCGCAAACTTGGTCATCACCGGCACAATCGCCGTTACTCCAAGCTCAGTCGTTTTCTGAACCACGAGGTCGAACTTGTCACCCTTCAGAAGCGCTACAGCAAGCGTGAGATTTAACGGAGATTCTAAACTTACGGGGGCGATCCGCTCGCCTATCTCGAGGACGGCAGAATCACGCATCGTCTTTTCAACGACGGCTGAGTACTCATTTCCTACTCCGTCGAAAACGCTAACACGATCGCCAGGCTTCAGACGGAGCACTTCCCGCAGATGGCGTGCCTCATCCGCCGCAAGCGATACATGTTTGGTACGGAAGTCGAATGCTTCCGATGGAGCAAAGAACCTGCGTCGAGTCATAGATTATTAAATGATCAGAGCTGCCCATTCGCCTTCTTCGCTGATTTCCGGATCAGTGGAGACACCACACTCGAACAGACGACGGCGCACGATCTCAAGCTGTTCAGTCAAAATTCCTGACAAGACGAGCCGACCACAGGTGACATTTATCAGTTTGGGAAGCAGGTCGATGATGACATCAGCAGTGAGATTTGCGCAGACAAGATCGGCCGAAGCTGTGGTGTCATCAACCGAGCCGACGACAAAGCGAATGCGATCTGCGACGCCGTTGAGCTTCGCGTTTTCGCTGGCGACTGACACTGCTGCTGCATCAACGTCGCAGGCCTCGATACATGCATCCGGATTCAACTTAGCCGCGGCAATAGCAAGCAGGCCAGTGCCTGTCCCGACGTCGAGAAAACTATTGCCGGCGAAGTATTTTTCGATGGCAGCAAGACAGAGTCGCGTGGTTTCGTGCGTGCCTGTTCCAAATGCCATACCCGGTTCGATCGTGATCAGCAGCCGCTCACCATCCGAAGGAACCTGAATCCAGGGCGGAGCAACTATGAACCGTCCTACCACGACTGGTCGCCAGCTCTCTTTCCATTCGGCGAGCCAATCACGGTCCGGAACACTTCGAACATTCATGTCACGCACGGAAGAGCTCGGTAAGTCGTAGATTCTCAGCGCTTCAGCCAAGTGGTAACGCACGACTTCTCGCTCAGGAATGCTTGAAAAATACCCTGTAACTTGTGTGAGCCCGTCTGTGCGCTCAATCGTTTCCGTGCCCAATGCCCCGGCTTCCATCAAAGAGTATTCGACCGCCTCGCGGGCTGGAGGTTCGACTTCCACATCGAGAGCGTGCCAGTCCATTCTCAGATTTCAGATCTCAGATTTGAAATCTCAGATCTCAGATTTGAAATCTCAGATCTCAAGAAAGCCCCATCTCATCGAGCAACGCGTCTCTATTTCGCCAGTCTTCTTCGACTTTTACAAATAATTCCAAATGCACACGGTGGCCCACAAGATTTTGAATGTCGCGTCGTGCTCGGATCCCAATCTCCTTCAAACGACTCGCCCCTTTGCCTATCACTATCTTCTTCTGCGACTCACGCTCAACGATGATCACGCAGTTGATGCGCGCAAAGTCCTCTCGTTGCTGCTCGAACCGTTCGGTTATCACCGCAGTCACGTACGGGATCTCTTCACCGGTTACTTGCAAGATCTTTTCGCGGACTATCTCCGAGACCATCATGCGCACTGGCTGATCTGTTAATTCGTCTTCGGAAAAGATCGCTTCGCCGGGTGGCAAATTCTTGACGAGATGATCCAGTAAGAAGTCGGTCATCTCTTCTTTTAAGGCAGAGATCGGTATCACGTCTCGCCAGTCACACTCGTTCCGATACCATTCAATGAGCGGCAACAGTGAAGACTTCTCTTCCAGCCGATCGATTTTATTGAGAATCAGTATGGAAGGTTTTTGAGCACGCTTAACAAGGTCGAGGACGTAACGGTCTCCATTTCCGGTAGGAACCGAAGCGTCGCGTAACAAGCAAACCAGATCGACGCCGAGCAACGCTTCCTGAACAGCAGCCATCATCCGCCGGTTTAGTGCATATCCAGGCTGATGCACGCCGGGCGTATCCACCAGAACGACTTGTCCGTCAGGTCTGGTGATTACGCCCTGGATTCTGAAACGTGTTGTTTGCGGCTTATTGGAAACGGCCGCGATCTTCTCGCCGACCAAACGATTCAATAACGTCGACTTTCCAGCGTTGGGCCGTCCTACGAGAGCAACGTAGCCACTGTGGTAAGTCTCGTTTTGTCGAGGATCGGCCAACTATTTCGCTTTTTCAGCAAATATCTGGACCAGGTGAACCAGCGTCTCCGTTGATTTTTCCAGCCCGCGACGTGAATTGAACTCCAGCTTGCCATGGAAGTTGTGGCCGCCAGTAAAAAGGTCCGGCGTGGGCAAGCCTTCAAACGTTAACTGTGAGCCGTCAGTGCCGCCGCGTATTGGTTTTAGAAACGGCTTCACACCAGCACGACGAGCGGCTTCCATCGCATTCTCCGTTAGCTGCGGAAAGTTCTTTAGCACCTCTTTCATATTCTTGTAATTCTCTTTGACATCGATGCTGATTTTGACTTCGGGAAACTTCGCCTGCGTCTGCGCGACCAAATCGCGTAACAACTTCTCTTTTGCCTCGAGACCGCTCATATCGAAATCGCGAAGGAGAATTTTCAGTGTTGATGTTTCTACATCGGCAGTTCCAATGTAGGGATGAACGAAACCAACGCGACCTTCCGTGGTTTCCGGAAGCATGTCGCGTGGAAAGCGACCGAGGTAATCCGCCAGCGCGTACATCGCATTAATCATGATGCCCTTCGCGGTGCCGGGATGCGTGCTTTTTCCCTGGAAGGTCACTGTTGCCGTCCGCGCACTCCACGTCTCATCACTAATCTCGCCGAGCTCTTCCCCATCCACTGTGTAAGCGAACTTGGCGCCAAAACCCTTCACGTCAAACTTTTCGATTCCGGTTCCGACTTCTTCGTCCGGGGTGAAGGCGATTGCGAGTGTGCCGTGTTTGAGTTGTGGATTCTGTTTCAGCACATCAATCATCGTCATTATCTCGGCGATACCTGACTTGTCATCCGAGCCGAGCAATGTCGTTCCGTCGGCGGTTATGATGTCGTCACCGATCATTTCCTTCAGCAGCGGGTTCTTCGCGACCGTGATGACTTGCGAAGGATCCTTGGGAAGGACGATGTCGCCCCCTTGGTAGTTTTTGTGGATAACCGCATTCACATTCTCACCCGAGACGGCAGGAGAAGTGTCCATGTGACTGATGAATCCAATGACCGGGACTTTGGAGTTGTCTGGCAAGTTACCGGGAACGGTGGCATACACAATTCCAAACTCGCTGACGCGGACGTTTTGAACGCCCAAAGCCGTTAGCTCCTTCGCCAGCAGGTTTGCAAGGTTAAACTGCTTCTTGGTGCTCGGCGTAGTGCTTTGATCTTCTTGTGACTGGGTGTCGATCTTCACGTAACGTAAGAACCGATCAAGCACCGACTCACCCGGTGATTTCCATTGCGTTTGCCCTTGAACAGACGAAGCAATGACCACACAGAGTAAAAAGACGAGAATTGATTTCATTCAAATGCCTTTCCAGATCAATTGGGATTATGGGAGAGGATTATGATCAACTAAGTCGATGCTGAAAAGCAAAACCACGCTGCCTAAGTAGTTCCACCGATTTCCACCAAAGCAGATCCACCGATTTCCACCAAAGCAGATCCACCGATTTCCACAGATTACACAGATTAAGAGCTAGGACAGGTAAGTTGAGTTTGGTTTGCCCCGCAATCGCGGGCGTGATCATTCAACTTGCCTCGCTTGGCTCTTAATCTGTGTAATCTGTGGAAATCGGTGGATCTGCTTTGGTGGAAATCGGTGGATCTGCTTTTAGGCTTGCGCGCCACTGGTCAGTCTTTTGGTTGAGGTCGTCGAGGGTCGCTTGGAGCTCATCCCGTTTCGCGTTTAGCTCGTTCTCGTCTGCGTCGGCGGCTACGTATATAGGTGGAGCGACATACACTCGCGCACTTGTGAATGGCTTCGGAATCTGAAACAAATCCCAACTTGGAACGGTCCAGTAACGCTCGAGCGCCATCGTCACGGGCACGATTGGGTGCCCAGACTTTTTGGCCAGTAGCACAGCGCCCATTTTGGCAACGTAACGAGGGCCTTTGGGTCCGTCGATCGTGAATGCCGTGGTGCAGCCGGCTCGCATCAGCCTCACCATCTCCACCACCGCTCCTACCGCGCCACGGGTACTCGAGCCACGGATTGCGCCGTAACCGAAGCGCTGAATGAACCGCGCGATATATTCGCCGTCAAAACTACGGGAGGTCATCACGACGATTCGCCGGTTGCGCCACCAGTAAGTTGTGAGAAAAATTCGATCGTGCCAGAAGCAATAGATTGGAAGCCCGCCGTTCTCTTCAGCCTTCTCGTGATTCTTCCACCCAATGACTTCGAAGCGCGTGGTGATTCCGAGGAGACTAATAAGCAGATAGAAAAGTAGATCAGCAGCCCGAATCTTTAGCCGCTCGACAAAGGAGTAGTCTGAGAGGTCGGCGAATTCGTACACGCGTCGTAGTGTTTCATCTGTGGACCGCGCACGGCCGAACTTTCTATCTACTGCTTGCATGGGATCTGTACACCACCGACTTTATGTCGGTGGTGCTTCAATTTCAACCTACCCGGGAGTCATAAAATCCAGAGCGGGCTTCCACCGACATGAAGAGACTGTGTCAGAAATCGGATCACAGTGGCATGAGGTCAGTACCACCTCGCG
>DATBSH010000203.1:0-7351 GCA_036559885.1 Pyrinomonadaceae bacterium | reverse complement strand
TTCCATTATATAAAGGATGCCGAGGTAGAAGTTCGCGAAGTATTCCTCCGGATTCGCAGCCAATTCGATCTGAAACTCATTAATCGCGTCCGGGATTCTTTCAGCGCCGTCCTTATATAAATAGGTAAGACCGAGGTAGTAGTGGACTCGCGGAAACTTCGGGTCTAGTGCGATTGCCTGCTTAAACTCCTCAATGGATTCGGCGAGAAACCCCGTTTCGCGGTAAGCGCGTCCGACAAGCACGCGAAGCGCCGGCCGGTTACCAAGCCTCTTCACCATTCCATCGTACAGTTGTCTCGCCTTCGCGAGATCCTTCCTCTTAAGGAAGGCGAGACCTAAAGTGTATTCGGCATCGTAATCCCCAGGTGCAAGCTTCAGGGCCTGTTCGAGTTCGCGTTCGGCTCTTTCAAAGTCACCCATCATGAAGTAGGTCTTGCCTAGCATGTGATGAGCCGTCGAGTTATCCGGAGCTGCGGCAACGACACGTTGCAGTGGTTCAATACCCTTCGAGTAATCGCCTGTGTAAAAGTAAGCGATTGCTAGGTCGACTAACGCATCGGTGGTGTCGGGCCGAGCTGACGTTGACGATTCGAACGCGCTAACTGACGCTTTATAGTTGGCTTGTGCTAGATAGATCCTGCCCAGATGGTAGTAGGCTTCGCCGAGTATTGCTTTGAATTCCGCTTCCGCCGCAGCGTAATTGCGCGCGCGATGAGCGGCGTTGGCTGCCTCATAGTGTTTCTTAAACGAATCGCTTTGCTGCTGCTGAAAAAAGAAGATTGCTAACAGGAGGGATAGAAAGGCCCAGCGAACGTACATCGTTGCCTTAACCGGACGTGGAGTCGTACAAAGGGAGACGAAGGCCGAGGAAAATCACTCAGCCTTCGTCTTGGATTAAATCGTTGGGGAGTATATCAGAAGGTAAATTTGAAACCGAACTGAATCTCACGCGGCGCCAGGGCCGTATTGAGCGTCCCGAAGCTACTGTTTCGTGTATCGGTATCAAACCCCACAAAGTTAGTGTGGTTGAAGACGTTGAAGAACTCCGTGCGGAACTGGAATCCGTAACGTTCCTTGAATCTCCAGTTTTTCGCCACAGAGAAGTCGATGTTCGTGATCGGTTTTCCTCTGACAGAGCCTTTACCTAGCGAGCCTATTTGGCCGGGTGCAGGATTAGAAAATGCCGCCGGGTTCAGGTGTCGCGTCGGATCCCCATGCAGATACAGCGGTGCGCCAGTGTAATTCGGTCGCTGGCCGACGGAGCTCGCCGTACCGAGAGTATTTAAGAAGTTACTAACATCGATCGGTGTAGCGCCGAAGTAGGATCCAATCGCGTTCAATTGCCAATCACTCAGAGCGAAATCCGCCGCCCGGCCCCAACTGCGGAACGAGGGCAAAACGTACACCACATTACTGACAAAGGTGTGCCTACGATCGAGATCGGCGTCGCCCTTATCACTCTTGAAGTTGAACGGATCACTGGTCGTGTTAGTAAACGACGTTAACGCGACGTCCGATATGGCATGACTCCACGTGTATGCGGCCTGGAACGCCAGCCGATCGCTGAAGCGGCGGTTGAGCCACAACTGCAACGCATGATAGGTGGAGTTACCATTCGACTCGTCCGTGGTTACGTTGCCTATACCTCTGAAAAGACGATTGTCCGTAATCAACTGACCTGAGTCATGGACTACATTATCCACGGGACTCTTGATATTCAACGAAGCACGAGAAATCTGAAGTCGGGCCGGATCACTGCTTCCATCACAGGCACTACCGCGACAGGCTACGTTCGGAGGAATATCGTTTCGGTTCACGTTCCGCCTCCAAATATGCAAGCCGTGGTTACCAATGTAGGAAGCTTCGAGGACAGTGTTCTTAAGGAGCTCATGCGAAATTGTCAAATTCCATTGATAACTCTCGGGTGGCCTGTAGCCCGGATCTACCGCATTGAAACCAGCGTTTGGATTCACACCGGCAACGTTGTTCCTCAGTCCTGGATTAATCGTATCGAGACTGCGGCATGTCGGGCAGTTGGCGAGTGTTACGCCCTCGCCGTTCCAACCCGAACCCGCGCTGACCGCAGTGGTCCAGGGCGGATTACCCGTCAGGCGCAGCAGATCTTCGATCACGTTTGAGCGGCTCATATAACGGCCGAATCCAAGCCTGACAGCTGTTTTGCCGGTGCCGTGGACGTCCCATGCCAAGCCAACCCGTGGCTGCCAACCCGCGTTGTAAGGTCTAATCGTCGCGCGAGTATTTCCCAATGCGACTGCTTCATCCGCAGTGACAAGACCGGTGTTGAAATCAACTCCGTTGTAAAGACTAGGATAAAAGTTTGAGATGTGGTTGTCTGCTGCCCACGCCGGTGGAAACTTGGAGTAGCGCAAGCCCATGGTTAGCGTTACGCGTGGATGGATTTTCCATGTGTCATTGCCGTAAAACTCGAAATCACGCCAGCGGCCGTCACCGATTTCAGTCGTTTCGATCTCCGCGTAGTTAACAAGAACCGTATCTTTGAGCAGAAGGTCAGCAATGCAATGCCCAGTCTGTAAACCGCACCCTTGAATTGTGGCCTGCTGGTTACCGCCACCTCCACCAACTGAGGGCTCGTCTTTAAAGTTGTGACTGAAGAGACCCCCGAATTTCAGATCGTGATTCCCATGGACTAAAGAGAAGTCGTCTTTCCAAATGTAGAGGTCTTCGCGATTGGTCCACGGCGCCTGGTGCCAGATCTGCGCGTATCCACCTGCCCCCCAGAAGAGCGATGGTATGGCGCCACCGATGTCGGTCGCGTTCTTTGGGAATACGGTTGGGATCTTCGAAGCGATCTCATCTTCGAGTGCCTTGGTTTCAGGCGAGGTAGTGATGATGATGTCGTTACCGGCAATCGAGAACTGGAAGTCGTTGACCATTGTCGATGAAAGGGTATTCGTCAGCTT
Source organism: Pyrinomonadaceae bacterium (assembly GCA_036559885.1). Taxonomy (GTDB): domain Bacteria; phylum Acidobacteriota; class Blastocatellia; order Pyrinomonadales; family Pyrinomonadaceae; genus PSRF01. Next base: position 4,409 of record DATBSH010000203.1, on the reverse strand, counting down.
AACGGCGAAGCTATGGCTCGGCTGGGCCCAATCCGATGAAAGGGTTGGATACGGTGAATCGCCCCAGAAATTTCCGGAGGCTGCGAGATGCGTCCATTTCTCATTGATGTAGCGCACCATCAGATTCATCTTGTCAGTGATGTTTACATCACCGCGAATCAAATCCTGACGAGTGTCAATCGGCTGGAGTGTCGACGTTGCCCAATCACCAACACCTGGCCCCGTTGGATTCGGATAAAGCTTCACGAACGCCAATCCGGCTGGGCTGAGAAGGTTTGTTGGTATTTTATTACCTGGGAAACATCCTGTGGTGACTGTTGCCGTACAGGTTCCCCCCGGGACGTGCGGAAGCGACCCGGTTAGTGGTCCACTAAAATCACCAGTCTTCTCAGCAGCAGTCGGGACGTGGGCTGAAAGCACCTGGCCACGTCGTTCCTTTCGCCACTCTTCCGACCAGAAGAAGAAGGCCCTGTTTTTAATGATAGGACCACTGAAGTTGCCACCATAATTGTTGTACTTCAACTGTGGCCTAGGTTGGCCGGCCCTGTTTAGAAAGAAGTTGTTGGCATTCAGAGAGTCGTTCCTATAAAACTCGAAGGCGGAGCCATGAAAATCGTTGGTGCCACCTTTGGTAATCAAATTAATTACCGCGCCCTGAGCTTGGCCAAACTCTGCACTAAAGCTGTTACGTTCAACACGAAACTCCTGAATGGAATCAACAGACGGGAAAACCAGCAGCGTAGCGTTTGAGCCCACATCCATGTTGTTGACGCCATCAACGGTCCAGAGATTCGTGTTTGATTGATTACCATTAACCGACATGTCAACGTGAGAATCCAGTCCGGTTCCGCGAGCTCCAAACGCGCCGCCAGCACCCGCCTGGGTCACCGGCGAAACACCGGGAACCATCAATGCAAGCTGCGCGTAGTTGCGACCATTCAGTGGCAACTCAGTTACCTGCTTCTCAGAAACAAGGCTGCTCACCTCACCGCTGCGCAACTCAACTGGGGCCGCTTCGCTCGTGATGGTAACAATTTCCGTAACCTGGCCGACCTGAAGGTCGAAGTTCACAGTCTTGTTTTCATTAACGTGAAGATCGACGTTCGTGGTTACCGATTTCTTGAAGCCGGCGGGAGCAGTGCTGACCGTGTAGATACCGGCAGGCAAGCTGGCAGAGTTGTAGAAGCCGTCGTCATTAGCCGTGACGGTTCGCGAGATACCGGTCTTGTCCTCAACGATCGTAACTTCGGCCTTCGGCACCGCGGCGCCCTGCGGGTCTCTCACCGTGCCGGTGATACTTCCGACGGTGCTCGACTGGGCGTGCACGCCGATAAGCAGACCAAGACCAAGCAGGAGTAATGACGCCTGCATCCAAGACCTCATCGACATACAACACCTCCTCAGTGTTACCTGCGAATTGGAACTTACAAATTACAGTTACGACCCTTGGTCCCCGGACCCTTGAGAAGTAAAAGCTTAGCTAAATTGTCTGAGTGCTACTTTGTTGCAGAGGCTGGCAAAAGTATTTAGTACTAATCGGGTTTTTTGTCAAGAAAATTTTCACCTATTTTTCGGTTGAGCCGGGATTTTTTTAGGATATGACCCTGAAGACCGCGGACCCATTCTTCAGGTACATCCTTCAGGTAATTGACACTGAAGCGAACTTACTGGCTAAAACGAGGCTCAGAGCACCCATCAATGTGGGTTCAGGACCCAGCGTTGATGCAATAATCCGCGTCGAAGGTAAGCCGCGACAGGTCGTCGCTTCAACCGTATTCCGAATGTCCTCGGAGATAACAGGCCATGCTCGGACGATCGGACCCCCCACTATTACCGCCTCCGGGGCCAAACCACGGATTAAGTTGGCGACACCAACCCCTAGATAATAAGCCGTTTCCTTGAGAGCAGTACGAGCAGCGCCATCGCTGCCCAAAGCAAGATCGATCAAATCGCCAAACCTCGCTGCGTCCGCGTCCCCGTTCAAACCATTCGATAAACTCCGATAACGCGCCAGCGCGGAACGTTCAGACGCGAAGGCTTCCCAACACTCACGACTACCGGAGGCGCAGGCGACTGGGGCACCTCTACCAATTGTCATGTGCCCAAATTCCCCAGCAGCGCCACCTTCACCTCGGTACACTTGTCCATCGAAAACGATTCCTGTACCTACTCCTTCTTCTACCAGCACGAGAATGAAATCTCGTACCTCGCGTATTTCAGGACGGCCAAACCAAAGTTCAGCCAGCGCCGCTGCATTTGCATCATTCTCCATCGAGACGGGTAATCCAACTGCGGCCGATAACTCTTCGGCCACAGGAACGTCGCGCCACTTGAAGTGAGGGACATAGAGTTTGCCACTTTCTGGATCAACCAATCCAGGTAAGCTGATGCCGATACCTTCAATAGTATTTTTGTTCTTTGTGATTAACTGACTTGCGTGCTTAACAATGTTCGCGATGAGATCATTGAAATCACGAGGAGTATCGAACCTCTCCGATTCCAGCACACGGCCAGCCAGGTCGCTGGTCGCAACGATCGTCCGCGCGGTGCCGACGTCAACACCAATCGCAACTGCATCAGCGGTCCGGAGTGACAACAGCAATGGCGGCCGACCGCCCGTCGACTCTCCGCTCACTTCTTCAACGAGCCCATCCGCCTTCAATTCCTCGACAATCAGTGAGACCGTGGAGCGTTGCAACGCGGTTTCGTGAGCGATGTCTGCGCGCGAGATCGGAGCTCTTTCACGGACATAGTTGAGAATGATCTGTCGATTTATGTCGCGGATCGTGTTGGAACGAGCCACGTTTGCCTTCCTCAGGTCGATTCGTCGCATTTTCTTTTGGCGCACGGAGACGTCTGCGCTCGGTTCTGCATTAAAACTCGGATGAAACTAAGTAGTACAGATTGAGTTTGTGGTCAAATGATTTTTGTTAATGGGCCGTTCTTTTCTGCGCGTTACCGATTTGATGAACTGTGGGGCTGGGGTTCTCAATTGACGTTTTCATCTCAATTGTGAACAGTGGTTTATCGCACTATACTATACACCAATTTCCGGAAGGAGAGCTTAAGCTATCACACATCAGCTCACCTACTCGCGCTTATTTCTAAGGTTCATCGCCGCGCCTTGTTGGCTGGCAACAACAATGGCTGTCATGGGTCAAGGATCGGCCCCACCGCCGATCGATAGAGTCAACACCGAGCGACAGCGGCAGCAGGAAATGAGCAACCGCGAATACAAGTTGCGGAATCTGGGTAATGAACCTGGCGGTCCGGCGGATGACAGGGAAAAGAAAGCCTTGATGGCGCAGGTGGAGCAAGACTTCAATCGCATCTTACTCCTTCACAATCAAATCGTGCGCGCGATTAAAGCCGACGCGCCGCTTGATTACGCATTTCTGTTTGACGCGTCTGGTGAGATCAAGAAAAGATCTAGTCGTCTACAATCGACGCTAGTGCTGAATCAGTCAGCTGAGGAGAAAGCAAATTCCGAAGACTCGATGGAGTTTGATAACGACAAGTTTAAGCCCGCACTTCTGACACTTTGTAACCAGATAAAGAATTTCGTTACGAACCCGATTATCGAGAAACCTGGAACCGTCGACGCAGAAAACCTAGCCAAGGCGAAACGAGATCTCGCCAACATTATCGCGCTCAGCGGGGTCATTCGAAAACACGCTGATCGACTCCGAAAGTAAGGGCTAAGATCAAGGATCTTGGTGCTTTGTCCTTTGCGTTTGGCACTTAGGCCTTTCCCCTTAGGCCCTCGCTCTTGGCCCTTCACACGCTGATGAAAATCTTTCGCCGATAAAGAATCCACATCAACCCCAGCCAGAGCAACACAAACACAAGCGCAAAAGCGAGTGACGCATTGACCGGGCTCGCCCAGGACGCAAACAGATGGTCGTAGATCCATTCTTGCAAAGGAACGGATGATCCGTTTGACGGCACCTTTATCAAACCCAACAAGTCAGCCATCAGTCCCGAACCTACATAAAGCGCGATAGCATTCATACCGAAAACTTCGAAAGGCTTGGCCCACCGGCGGTATCCCTTAATGTCGATCAACCAATAAAACAACGCTAAGAACTGCAATGCCAAGCCGCCGGTAAAGAGAACATACGAACTCGTCCACAACGCTTTATTTACCGGAAACCATGAGTTCCATGCCCAACCAAGAGCGACAAAGATTGCTCCCACCACAAACATTCCCGCAACTTTCTCATACCGCTGCTTCTCAGATCTAAGCCACTGTCCCGTGAGGACGCCTATCAATGTCGTCGCAACGGCAGGGATAGTGCTCAGAATGCCCTCCGGATCGTAAATCTTCGCCTGGGCCCAGACGTGTTTGCCAAAAACGACGCGGTCCACAAACGATGCAAGACTTCCTTCTTTGCTGAGGTCGCCGCTTG
>DATBSH010000202.1:0-9643 GCA_036559885.1 Pyrinomonadaceae bacterium | reverse complement strand
CACGGCGACCAGGGTTATGGCAGGTCGCTTCAACAACATTCGCAGGCCGTACCGTAGATCGTTAAGCATGTTCACAGTCCTCCAAGATCTGGTCTTTGGTCTTTCTGCGTTTTTGAGATCTCAGATTTGAGATCTCAGATTTGAGATCTCAGACCAAAGGCCAAAGTCCAAAGGCCAAGTCCAAAGACCAAGTCCAAAGGCCAAGTCCAAAGACCAACTACCAACTACCAAAGACCGTTTCATTCGTATCTCAACGCCACCAACGGATCGACTTTCGTCGCGCGTCGTGCCGGTATGTAACAAGCCAGGAAGGCGACTACGAGCAATACCGCCGGGACACTTGCGAATACCAACGCGTCAGTTGGTCTGACATCAAAGAGTAGCTTGGCCATCAATCTCGTAACCCAGAAAGCTCCCGTAAGGCCGATTGCCACACCAATTGCTGCGAGCGTCATTCCGTTTCGCAATACGAGCCCCAGCACGTCTTTCATCTGTGCGCCGAGCGCCATGCGAATGCCAATCTCATGCGTTCGTTGCGCTACGGTCTGGGCCATCACTCCGTAAATACCAACAGCCGCAAGCACCAGTGCCACAAATGCAAAACTAGCTAACAGCACCAAATTCAGTCGCTGCGGCGCGACAGAGGCCTGGAGCCGGTGCGACATGGTTATTACGTCTTCAATCAGAATCTCCGCTTCGGCGTTTTTTAGTTCGGCCCGAATCGGACCGGTGAGCGCTGTTGGATCCACGTCCGTACGCACTAACAACGTCATTTCACTCCACGGTCGTTTCGCGTGAGGTTCGTACGTTGCGAAATCTGGTTCCGCATCTAGTCCGGTATGAATAACATTTCCAACGACTCCAACGATTGTTAGCCACGACTGATTTTCGGGAGGACCAACCTTGATCCTCTTTCCCACCGCATCATCATCCGACCAATAACGCTTCGCCAGTTTTTGGTTGATAATTACAACGTCGGGTAGGCCTCCACTGTCCCTATCGTCGAATTCTCTTCCCTGAAGCAAAGGAATTCCCATAACGCGAAAATAGTTTGGCAGTATGCGACGAAAGCTAACTCCGGGCGTCTCACCTGGTCCGAAGGTGCGCGTTTCTATCGTCAAATCGCCATTCGGATCGCCGCCACTGATCGGCAAGCGATTGACAGCGCTCACTGCTTTAATGCCAGGGAGCGCAGAAAGGCGCTGCTGAAGCTGTCGATAGAAATCAATGACTTGTGCCGGGTTGGGGTACTTTCGCTCTGGCAAGGAAACATGTAGCGTCAACAGTTGATTCGCATTGAAACCTGGGTTGACTTGCATTAGTCGCCAGAAGCTTTTTATTAAAAGTCCCGCGCCGATGAACAACATCAATGAAAACGCAATCTCGGCAACGACGAGTCCGCGACGCAAACGGGTGCCGGAAGGTCCGCCCTTTACGCCGGCTTTGAGCACGTCGTTCACGTCTGATCTTGCTGACTGAAAGGCAGGAACGAGACCGAAAACGATTCCCGTCAACAATGACACAGCGACCGTGAAGATAAAGACATTTCGATTAATGCTTATCTCAGGTACTCGAGGAAAACCTTCCGGCAGGAAAAGGACCAACCACGAGACTAGCCAGATGGCCAACAGGAATCCGAGTGCCCCACCAATTGAGGAGAGGACCACACTTTCAACCAGTGATTGACGAATGACGCGCCACCTGCTTGCGCCAAGAGCGATGCGGATCGACATCTCTCGAGTACGTGAGGCTGCGCGAGCAAGCTGCAACCCTGCGACGTTGGCACAAGCAATTAGAAGTACCAAAACAACTGCACCGAGAAGCACCAGCAACGCTGGTTTCAGGTTGCCCGTGATTCGTTCGTGCAATGGCGTCAAAGAAACCGTGTGTCCTTCGTCTTCTCCCGGATGTTGTTGCTGAATTCCACTGAAGATTGTGGCCAACTCAACTGCAGCCTGAGACTGGTCTACCCCGCCTTTGAGACGTCCGAGACCGTAGATCAAGTGGACGGCGCGATTTTGAAACATCTTGTCTTCGGTATCAGGTCCGAACGGCACCCATACCTCCATCTTCTCGTCAGGAAACTGAAATTCAGGAGGCATGACGCCGACTACAGCGTAACTGCGGTTGTCGAGTGTGATTCCTTGTCCGGTCAACACCTGGTTTCCAAAGTGCCGTTGCCAGAAACCATTGCTCACAACTACAACCCGTTCAGCACCTGGCCGTTCGTCTTCTTTGAGCAAGGTGCGACCCTGCGCCGCCTTTGCACGAAGAGTTGGAAATAGGTTAGCTGAGATTTGGAGAGCAGAAACACGGGACGTCTCGCCATTGAGATCCATCACGTACGAGGTAAAAATCACCCCGGCGATTTCTTCAAATGACTGGCTTCGCTCCCTCAGCTCTGACCAGTTCAAATAAGACAACTCAAATGGTGGGGTGTTCTGCTGTGGATTACGCTCGTTGAGTACAATCAAACGCCCCGGCTCGGGAAAGTTGAGGGGCCTGAGTAAGACACCATTGACAACCGTAAAGATCGCTGTGTTTGCGCCGATTCCGAGCGCGAGCGTAATCACGGCAAGAGCGGTGAATGCCGGGTGCTTCAGCAAACTCCTTATTCCAAATCGTAAGTCTTTATATAAGGTGTCCATCGCAACCTCCGGCTGTGGTCTTTGGAACTCTGGAATTTGGACTTTGGTCTTTGGACCGTCTTCCTGCTGTTAAAGCTCTTGTTGTCTATGGACTGAACAATTCGCTTTCGAGTACCTAAATGTTGCATAGTCATTCCAATCGGCAATCGGCAATCAACAATCGGCAATGAACTCATTCGTATCGAAGCGCCACCAACGGATCGACCTTCGTCGCTCGTCTCGCAGGAACGTAACAAGCCAGTAACGCCACCGCCGTCATCACAGACCAGACGAGCGCAAATGTCATTGCGTCAGTTGGGCTCACACCGAACAAGAGACTGCGAATCAGTCGAGTCAACGCAAAGGCTGCAATTGAACCAAGACCGATTCCGATGAGGGCTAAAACTAAGCCCTGACCCACTACTAATCTGAAGATTTTCCCGCGCTGCGCGCCCAACGCAATACGAATCCCAATCTCGTGCGTCCGTTGCGCAACTGAATAATTAATGACTCCAAAAACGCCGATCATGGCCAAGAGCAGCGCAAGACACGCGAAAGCTCCGAGCAACTGCGTGTTGAACCGCTGCTCTCCAACGGAAGCCGCAAAGATTTGGTCCATTGTGGTAATCGTAAGCGGTTGATCTTTATCGATTGCCTTCACTTGCTCTCGAGCAGCACCCGCTAATTGCAACGGATCCCCTTCGGTTCTGATCATTACGGCTAGTGACGGCTGCGGTTCTTGCAAATGTGACAGGTAGATCTCCGGATTTGGGGGAACTGCAAGACCGCTGTGGTGAACATCACCTACTACACCAACGACTGTCATCCATGGACTCTCAATGATTTTCAGGCGCTGGCCCAGCGGATCCTGGTTTGGCCAGTAGAGTCGAGCCATGGTTTCGTTGATGATTACTGCGGGTATAGGCTGCGACTCGTTGAAGTGTTCGGGATATGGCTGTTGCGGGAACCAGCGAATCAGCGGTAACGCTATTCGCGCGTCCGCCCTGGTGAAGAATCGACCCTTACGCAGTGGAATTCGTAACGTTTGAAAGTACTCGTTGCTGACCGCCCGTGTGGCCGCCTGCTGCAAGTCGCCCTCAGGTAAGGGGCGACCATCGATCGCGAAGCCGCTCCAGTTATCACCAACATTCAATGGTGTCTGCGTTGTCGCTCCGACAGATTCAACACCAGGCAGCGAGCGCAGCCGCATCATTAGATCTTCATAGAAGGCGATTTGCTGACGTGGTTCTTTATATCTAAGAGTGGGCAAGGAAAGATCCAGCCTCAACACTTGATGAGGATCGAAACCCGGATTGACACGGATGAGTTGCACAAAACTCTTCAGCATCAGGCCGCTTCCAATCAGCAATACGACAGCGAGCGCCACTTCAATAACTACCAGCGCGCTACCAATCCGGCGTCGACTTTGCCCACCCGAAGTTCTTCCGGTTTCGTTGATCCATTTGATTAGACGCGGCTCGGAGTTTCGCAGTGCCGGACCGATGCCGGTAAGCAAACCCGCCAACACAGAAAAACCGATGGTTGCAAACAACACTCGCCTGTCAACGTTCACCTGATCGAGTCGAGGCAGATTCACGGCGGTGACCGACCAAATGCCTCCAGTGCCGCTCGAAGGAGCGGAAGCCTTCGACGTAAGCTCAACCACCCAGAAGGCAACCAAAAGACCCAGGCCACCTCCTAAGAATGACAGCAACAGACTTTCAGTTAGCGACTGCCGGATCAATCTCCACCTGCTTGCTCCTAAGGCTGACCGAATTGCCATCTCCTTTTGCCGAATCGCCGCGCGCGTCAAAAGCAGGTTCGCAACGTTTGCACAGGCGATGAGAAGAACAAACCCGACCGCTCCAAACAAAGTAACCAGCGCCAGATAAGAATCACCTGTCACAGCCTCATGTAGGGCGATGGCAGTCACTCCGTGCCCGTGATTGGCACCGGCGAATTCCTGCTCCAATTGTTGGGCCACCCGTACCAGATCTGCCTCAGCGGCTTGGATCGTTGTGCCTGGTTTGAGTCGACCGAAGACTTGATGGCTGTGTTTGCCTACTTTGCGAATCTCACCACGCAAATCGATCGGGAGAGTCACCTCGGCCATCAGTTCGAGGGCCGGCATTACGCCGACGACCGTATAGGGTTCATCGTTCAGGATAATCTTCTGGTTGAGGACGTTAGGATCAGAGCCGAACCGTTGATTCCACAGTTTCTGGCCCAAAACGGCGACCTTCGCACCGCCAGCGTCATCTTCGCCAGTGACAAAGGTCCGGCCCAAAAGCGGGCGTACGCCGAGTACGGCGAAGTACTCCACTGAAACGTGAGCAACTGTGACATTCGTAGCGTCGCCACGACCCGTCAGCGCGAGTGCGTCGGGCTCAATAATCGTGAGCGCTGAGAACGAAGTGGTTCGGTCTCGAAATGCTGCAAACTCATGACCGGACAACGGAAGATTTGATCGTCCAGAATTCTCGCGTCTTTCCCAGATCGTGACGATCTGTTCCGGATCCTTGAAGGGCAAGGGTCGGATGAGAACCGCATTGACGATGCTGAAGATGGCACTGTTCGCCCCAATGCCGAGCGCCAGCGTAAGCAAAGCGATGACGGTGAAACCTTTGCGCTTTGACAGACTTCGTATCCCCTGTCGGATGTCAGTGATCAGAGTTTCCATCTGCGTTCTCCCGTTTATGCTTCAATGCCGCTCTTGGTCTTTGGTATTTGGTCTTTGGTATTTGGCCTTTGGTTTTGGCCTTTGGTCTTTGGTTTTGGTCTTTGGTCTTTGTTCTGAGATCTCAGATCACAAATTTCAGATCTCAAAACGACAAAAAAGCCAAAGTCCCAAGACCAAAGACCATTCTTCATTCATATCTCAGCGCCACCAGCGGATCGACTTTCGTCGCGCGTCGCGCTGGGACATATGCAGCGATTATCGCAACCGCTCCGAGGAGCAGCGATAGCAAAGCCAGCGTCAATGGATCCGTCGGCGTTACCTCAAACAGCAGGGTCGTCAACACCCTTGTGGCTGCAAATGCGCCAGCGACTCCCAGACCCACGCCGGCGATCGTTATGAGAACACTCTCGCCCAACACGAGCCGTATGACATCTCTGCGCGTCGCGCCCAGCGCTATGCGGATTCCGATTTCCCGCCTGCGTTGGACCACCGAATAGGCAACGACTCCATAGATACCTGCCGCGGCAAGAACGAATGCTATCAGGGCGAAAACTGCGAGCACCTGCATATAGAAGCGTCTCGCCTGGATCGAATCATTCACGACAGACGACATCGTGCTTATCTTGTCGATTGGCTGGTCTTTATCGATCGCCTGAGCCTCACGGCGGAGTGCAGCAGCAAACGCGGCCGGCTCACTCTTCGTACGAACAGCGATGCGCATGAAAGGCCACGGCTGTTGCGAGAATGGCGCATACATCTCAGGCTTCGTTGGCTTATCGAGCCCGGCGTATTTAACGTCGCCTACGATACCAACTACTTCTGCGACTCGTTGTTTGAATCCGTGCTTTATGCGCTTACCAAGCGCGTTTCCATCGGACGAAATCTTCCGGGCCATTGTCTCGTTGACTAAAACCACAGATTGGCTAGAGGTCGAATCGCTCGTAGTAAACCAACGACCCCTCAACAACGGGATTCGCATCGTGCCCAAGTATTCGGCAGTGATTGATCGGAAGCCTGCGGGGAAAGGTGCGATTTCAGAACCTTCAACAGTCGCGAGAAAAACCATATTCGATCCACTCAACGGCAGGTTGCTGGTGCCGCCGGCAGATTCGACACCAGGCAGCCTCTGGATTCGCTCGATCAATTCCTGAAAATAGGCGGTGCGACCGGCTTCATCGGGATATCGGGTTTTAGGCAGAACTACTTCGGCAACCATAAGGCCTTGAGGTTCGAAGCCGGGATTAACCGAGTTCAGCTTCCATAGCGTCCTTATTAATAGGCCGGCGCCGGTAAGGAGGACGAACGCGAGCGTTATCTCAACCACAACCAAGCCCTTTCGGAGCGACTGGCGTGGTAGAAGAGTACTTCTTACTCCTCCTTCCTTAAGGGTTGAATTGAGATCCGGGGATGGCGATCTTAGAGCTGGCACCAGAGCCAGCAAACAACCACAAATCAGGGAGACAGCTAACACGAAAAGCAGAACTGACCAGTCGATTCTTGCGGACTGTAAACGCGGCAGATCGCCGGGCGAAATAGCCAGAAGAAAGTTGGTGGTCCACATTGCCAATACAAGGCCAGCTGCACCGCCCAAAAGTGAAAGTAATAAACCCTCAGTAAGAAGTTGGCGCAGCAGTCGCAATCTCGTCGCACCCATCGCCATCCGAACTGCGATCTCTTTTTGTCGTTCTGCCGCACGAGCAAGAAATAAACTCGTGACGTTTGCGGCGACGATAAGAAATACAAGAAATACCGCGCCACCTAACATCAACATGTAACGTTGAATTCCGCCCACAAGATCCTGCTTGAGTGGAACAACGGTAGTTTTGCCAGGGACAAGGTCGGGATATTGTTTGGCAATTCGCTCGGCGATTGAATCAAGATCAGCCACTGCTTGTTGAGGCGTCACATTTGACTTGAGCCGTCCAACGGCGTCGAGATAATGTGCACCACGCATCTGGGTAATATTGCCCGGAAAATCGAGAGGTGCCCACATCTCAACTTTCTCTTCCTGGATCGGGAATTCAAAGTCTGGCGGCATCACACCAATTACTGAGTAGCTTTTGCCATCCAGTGTGATCTGCCGTCCGACCAGGTTTCGATCGCCTCCGAAGTGCCGCTGCCAAAATCCAAAGCTAATCAGAACAACTCGTGATTGCCCGCCCGTGAGGTCATCGTCTGAGAACGTTCTGCCAATCAAGGGGTCAACTCCCAAAACAGATAGCAGGTTGGTCGATGTATCCAGCGACTGGACTCGCACCGGTTCAGCCCCTCCGGTAAGAACGAAGCTACCTCCCGTGTAACCGGCGATACTTTCGAAAGAATGGTTCTGCTGTTGAAAATCCAGAAGATTCGGAGGTGAGATTCCCATGCCGCCGCGTCCTTCAGTTTCATCAACCCGCATGATACGTTCTTGATTTGCATATGGGAGCGGACGCAGCAGAACCGCATTAACAGAGGAGAAGATTGCAGTGTTAGCGCCGATACCAACCGCCAGCGTGATTAACGCGACGGCTGTAAAGCCCGGTCGCTTTAGCAGCATCCGAATGCTGTAGCGGATGTCCAGGTGTAGATTCATAATTAATGCTCCTCAGGGTCTTTGCGTCTTTGGTCGCTGGGAGCGCACGCGTCTCGCGTGCAAATGAGCGCGGAGCGCCAACGTATTTCTTCGAGTGTTCGTCATGCAATTAGTTTGTGCCTACGGCACTCATTTGCACGCGAGACGCGTACGCTCCCAGCGACCAAAGACCCAAAGATCCTTTTTTATTCATATCGAAGAGCTTTCAGCGGATCGATCTTCGTTGCTCGTCGAGCCGGAATTGAACACGCGAGCAACGCGATCAAGAACGATCCAACCGCGACACTCGCAAAAACAGTTGCGTCGGTCGGCTGCACTTCAAACAAAAGCGTGCTCAACAGTCTGGTCAACGCGAATGCAGCCGCGATTCCGACTCCAACCCCGACTAAACCCAGAATTACGCCGCGCCTGACAACCAGCTTCATCACGTCGCCTGCCTGAGCGCCGAGCGCCATCCGGACTCCAATCTCGTGCGTTCTTTGCGACACCGTGTACGACATCACTCCGTAGATCCCGACAGCCGCCATAACTAGTGCAACCACCGCAAAGATCACGAGCAAAGTCGTGTTGAATCGAGAGCGCGACACTGACACTGCGAGAAGTTGCTCCATTGTCGCCACATCACTGACGGGTTGATCCGGATCAATCGCCGCCACCGCATTGCGTACCGCGGGAGCGAAACTCGCTGCGTCGCTCTTCGTCCGTATTGCCAAAGTCATCTGTGAATAGACCAACTCCGGATGTGGCCAGTACGACATGGGCTCGATGTCTTTATCCAGTCCCATGTGTTTGCTGTCTCGAACGATGCCGATGATTTCGGTCGGCACGTTCTCGTCTTTCATAGAAATGACAAGTTTCTGGCCTAGGGGGTCCTGACCGGGAAAGTGCTTCCTTGCAAATTCCTCATTGATCACGACCACATGTCGCATCTCCGTCGCCTCTTGCTCGGTAAACAGGCGGCCTCGTTTCAGTGGTATTTGCATCGCCTTGAAATAGTTCTGATCCACCACACCGACGCCCGTTTCCAATTCCTGACCCGCTGGAAGTTTTGGCTGACCGACAATCTCGACAATTGTTCCCGAGTGTTGACTGGTGAACGGCAACGTATCTATTGCTCCCGCCTCCTCGACACCCGGTATGGCTTTCACGTCGTTGATGAGGCGTTTGAAGAAGCCAATACACTTCGGGTCTTCCTGGTACTTGGGTAAAGGCAAGCTGACACGAATGGTGAGTAGGTTCGAAGGATTGAATCCGGGATCGACCGATCGCAGACGATTCAAGCTCTTGAGCAACAAACCTGCGCCAACAAGGAGTAGGAGCGCCAGTGCCACTTGCGTTACGACGAACGCATTTCGAAATCGCTGGCTACCGGGAGTACCGCCAATATTCTTGCCGCCTTCTTTAAGTGAGTCGTTGAAGTTGAAGCGGGAAGCCTCAAACGCGGGTACCAATCCAAAGATGATTCCAGTCAATAACGCCACGCCGAGAGTGAAACCAAGCACCGGCAAATTCACCCCCACACCTCGTAAGCTCGTGAGCGAAGGCGGACCGATTGCAATCAGCGCTCTGGTTCCCCACACCGCGAGTAGCAAGCCCAATCCTCCGCCGATTGCCGACAGCAGAAGACTCTCCACCAAAAGCTGCCGAACGATACGCCAACGGCTGGCGCCGAGACCTAGACGCACAGCTATCTCTTTTCTTCGCGCGGTCGCGCGTGCCAGCAAAAGATTCGCTACGTTTGCGCAGGCGATGAGAAGAACA
>DATBSH010000201.1:0-28936 GCA_036559885.1 Pyrinomonadaceae bacterium | reverse complement strand
CACCGATTTCCACAGATTACACAGATTACGTAACTAAGCAGTTAAGTTGAATCTGTTGTTCCCACCTGAGAAGGAGGAAACTTAATTGTTCAACTTCACTGCTTCGCTCAAATCTGTGTAATCTGTGGAAATCGGTGGATCTGCTTTCGTGGAAATCGGTGGATCTGCTTTCGTGGAAATCGGTGGATCTGCTTACGGGCGCAGATTGATGTTGTATGTTTTTATTTTTGAGTTGAGAGTGGTGGCGTTCATGCCTAACAGCCTTGCGGCACGTGATTGGTGGCCACCGGTTTGTTCAAGCGCGCGTCTGATGAGGTCGATCTCAAACCTTCGAACTTCTTCGTAGAAATTTATGCCCCGGCCAATGTCGTGCACCGCAGCGTTGCTGGCTCCATCATGTGAAGACGAAACAACCGATTGAGGATCGCTTATTTCGGGCCGCAAACACTCCTTCGTGATATCGTCGCCCGGGGCTATTACAACTGCTCGCTCAATTGCGTTTTCGAGCTCGCGCACGTTTCCTGGCCACGAATACGACTCCAGTAACGCCAGCACCTCCGGACCGACTTGTTCTGCCACGTTTCGCCCGTTCTCCTCGTTGTACTTCCTAATGAAGTGTTGAGCGAGCGGGAGAATATCCTCGCGCCGATCCCTGAGCGGTGGCAGCTCAATAGGAACAACTGATAACCGATAGTAAAGATCTTCGCGGAAACTTCCCTGTCGAACTGCGTCTTTCAGATCAATGTTGGTGGCAGCGATGATACGCACATCCACTCGTCGAGGTGCCGTATCGCCAAGCGGCGTAAATTCCCGTTCCTGGATGACGCGTAACAAACGGACCTGCGTCTCAGGTGGTATGTCGCCAATCTCGTCGAGAAAGATTGAGCCACCGTCGGCGACCTCGAATAAGCCCTTCTTCGCCGCTACAGCTCCCGTGAAAGCGCCGCGCGTGTGACCAAATAGTTCCGACTCAAGAAGCTCGGAAGGAATATTTGAACTGTTAACGGTGACGAATGGTCGAGCCGCGCGCGGGCTCGCTTCGTGAATCGCCTTGGCAATTAACTCCTTGCCGGTACCGCTTTCACCTGTAATCAAAACTGTCGAGCGCGCTGGTGCAACTTGTTCGACTAGCCGAAAAACCTCCTGCATCACATCTGATCGTCCGATGATCTCGCCGCGATCGACCGCTTTGCTCATCGCACGTCGGAGCGTGCGCCGTTCTTCCTCTTTTCGGCGTCGTTTTATGCCGGCAGCGATGGTGGCGGTGATCTGTTCGTTCTGGAAAGGTTTTCGAATGCAGCCGAACGCCCCACGTTCCCAGGCAGCGATGGCAGTGTCGAATGTCGCGTAAGCAGTAATCATGACGATCACCGCTTCGGGATCCATCTTCAAAAACTCTTCAAGTGCTCGCAATCCCCCGATGCCGGGCATTGAAACATCAAGCAATACGACATCAAACGCCCGGCGACCGTAAGCTTCAAGACCTTCTTCACCCGTCTTAGCGAGATCCACGCGATGCCCTTCGGCGCTAAGCAGTGTTTCAAGCACTTCGCGCATGATCTCTTCGTCGTCGACGACGAGTACTGAGCCTTTTTTGGCTATGCGCTTTTCCGGTTTCATTTTGGTGCTCGACAACATCTGGGTTAATTCGACGGCGTAGTTTAGCTATTTAGTTGCTCAAAGCAAAAGCCAACGGTGGCCAATGGCAGTGCCGTGGCATGAGCACTTCGCGAATCTGATCATGCAGTAGCCGAAGGCTCACTCAAGCCCCCTCGGATTCCACAGCCCTCCCTGACGGTCGGCCTACTGGCCCATCGTCTGGTATGTCCTCATTATCGCTGGGCACTCTAGTCGCCGACCGCTTGCAAGCGAGCGCGGTTCTCGGCAGTAGGAAGGGTGATGCGAAAAGTCGTGCCGTGGCCGGGCGTGCTGTCCACACTGATATGGCCTGCGTGTTCCTGAACAATGCCGTAAGACACCGCTAACCCGAGGCCAGTACCACTACCGACACCTTTTGTTGTGTAGAACGGATCGTAAATCTTCGCGACATTCTCCGGCGCGATGCCTATGCCAGTATCTATTACCTCAACTATCAATAAGCCGTCGTCACTAGTTTTCATTGAAAGTGTAATCCGCCCACCATCGGGAATGGCATCGCGAGCATTGAGAATCAAATTCGTGAACACCTGTTGCAGTTTTCCGCCATTACCATAAACAAGGGGAGCATCAGACTCATAGTCGCGTACGATCTCAATCTGGCTCCGTCGCAACTGCGGCTCAAGCAGTTGCAGCGTATCGTTCAAGACCTGCGCAATATCAATCTCAGCAAACTCAGTTGCGCTTCCAGTGCGAGAAAAGTTGAGCAGGTTATTGACGATATTCGTCGCGCGTTCAGCTTGTGAGCGGACCTTTTGCAGAAGTGCATGCTTTGGATCGTTCTCGCCAAGCATGCCCAATAACATCTGCGTGTAGGACGAGACGCCTGTCAGAGGTGTGTTTACTTCATGGGCCACGCCCGCAGCCAAAAGACCAATCGACGAGAGTTTCTCACGTTGCTGTAGTTGCTCCTCCAGGCCAATACGAGCGGTGACATCTTCGAGCACGACGAGCGCACCCGTTTGTCCCTGACCGTCCTGCAACGGTGCCAACGCGATATTCAAAACAAGTCGACGATTGCCTCGGGTTGCAGTGTGAAGCTTGTAGATATTTCGAATGTCTTTTAATCGCCAACCACCGGGTCCCAACACTTGCCACAAGGTGTCAGCAAAATCTTCGGAGAACAACTCTTCGACGCGTCTGCCCACTGCCGCATCACGCCGCAAATCGAGAATATGTTCGAGCGCTGAGTTCAACCGTGTGACGCGACCATCTAAGTCGACAGCCAGCAGTCCCACATTGATCGATTCGATGATTGACTCGTTGAATTCCTTTAGCAGTTTTAACTCAGCTGCCCGCTCCTGCTGATCCTGGTAAAGCAAGCTGTTCTCGATGGCCACGGCCACATAGCCGGAAACAGTTCGTAGAATTTCTACGTCTTCCGAGGAGAGCAGCGCGCCATCTGCAGATCGTCCTAATCCAATGACGGCAACCATGCGTCCTCGAATTACACAGGGCACAAAGTAGTGGAGTTCGCGTCGCACTGCGCCGGTGAGTTCAGGCGAAAGGTCGATATCGTCAGCGCGCACAACGCCTGTTTCGGCAGAGCGCACGCGAATCATCTCGCGAAAATCCGTCGGCACGGTAATCTCGGAAGATAGGCCGGCGGCCCGAGCGACGACGTAACCCGAACGCGCTCGCTTGTCTTCAATAAAGATTGCTATACGGCCAACGTTCATCACTTCCCGCAGTCGACTTATTAGAGAATCAAGCAGAGGATCTAATGCGGTGGTCGCAGATAACGTGCGACCAAAATCGAGCAGGCTATTCCGCAGATCGTATCGTTCTCCGTAAAAGAACCTGTCTACTTGTTCCTGCAAGAAGTTCTTGACCGGCGCCGCAACCATCACGATGGCGGCCATCGCAAGCACGGCAATAACAACCTTCAGCGTGATTTCACCTGACGTAAACTGCTGGTCTGAGCCAAATGCATAAAGCCCGGCTGTGTAGACCACAATGCCGATTAAGAGCGCAATAGCGAGCGTTGTTAAGGCGTAAACAAATACGCGTCTCACAACGAGCTCTACGTCCATCAGCCGATAGCGAAGTACTGAGTAACCAAACGATAGCGGTATGAAAATGAGAGGAAGCACTGCGACATCGCTTAACCACCGATCGGTTTCGGCGCCCGCCAAATAACTGACGCCGTAAAGTACGGTGAACGGTGCAATTGCGAGAACAGCTCCCCAAACAACCCACTTAACCTGTTGTCTAACAACCGGACTTCGCGTAGAGACGAAGGTGCGGACAAGCAAGATGGCGCTCGCCAGCAGTGCCACTATGAAATGCAGGAAAGCAATTCTATAGAACGCACCAACGAACGCTTCAGATGGTGAGGGTAGCGTTTTCATTGGTGGCAGAAACTTACCAACCTCATCGCGCAAGAAGACAAAGACCGCCAGCAGAATCAACAAGAACGAAGGCACGTACAACGATAGCGCTCGCCATCGCTTTGTGTTGAAGAGTTGTTGCTTGGCCGGGTACAGCAGACAGAAGTGTAGGAACAACGGCGCGAAGACGATGAATGCTGTGTTCTTCAAGAACGCGACCGCGAGATCGAGGTCACGGTAGGAACCAACGGGTGTGTAGAAGTGAAAGACGAAGGCGGTAAGACATAACGTTGCGAACTGCAGCGCAAAGGGTGCGCGGCCACCCTGCTTAAACAGAACGAAGAACCCTACGATGAGGTAAACTGCTCCAATCAGGTTTATGTAGATGGTCCGTGGATTCCACTTGTGGAAAGCTCCAAGCTCCGTCAGATCCGCATAATAAAACCGTGTCTCGGGAGGATAAGACGGCCGCTCCATCAGGTAATGAATCTGCCCACCGACTTCGGCGCGATCCAGATATATCTGGACATCTCTGGCCCTGACGACGGGTTCGTACCGGCCACCTTCCGAAAACCCGATCCCGATCAACTTATCGCCAGGAAGCAACCACCCCTTATCTCCGGCAGAACTGCGCTCAATCTTATTAGCGATAATTCCCTGCTGCGTGTCGACCCACTCAACTCCGTCCCAAGCCGGCGTCTCGTGTCGGGCCCGCTGACGAAGATTCAGCGCACCTGCACTGATGAGCAGAACTGCTCCAATCAGCAGAAGCCAAGTCTTCGATGTAAGAATTGATCCCTTCACAGCTATTCAATTCCTTGCCGGGCAGAAACCACAGCAGATCCCTAACAATTAGGCAAGGTATGTTCCCAGCAACCCTTCCTCTTAAGGAGGGTTAGCCGAAGACGGCTCAGTGACTACACTCCCGCAAAAACCCTCTATCAGCGGCACTAGCGGAACAAATCGTGATTTGGCTAGGAGCGTGTCCAATCCAACTTTTCGGAATTTTCCGAGATTTTGGACGGGGCCTTGAATGTCGGGCGCTCGAACCGGGAACAGCGTGAATGAGATGAGAGTTACTATTCGACTGCTCGCTCAGAAGCGCGCTGGTCAAAATCTCAGAGAAATACCGCCTCGAACCGATCGCCGATTGTTGCCAACGAGCGTTAGGACTTCTGCGTTTTCTGACGTCGTTTGCACATCGAGTAAATTCCGAGCATCAACGATCGCTTCCGCGCGCACCGGTAATCCGAACGTCGGTAATTCCTGAGTCACCTGAATGCTGAGCGATGGATCGTAAACACCTAATCGACCCGCAAAAGGATCGATAGCAAAGACCGTCGCGTTTGGAGAGAAGCGCAATACGGTCCGGATCTGAGTTCCTGTATCAAAACCGGCACCAAGTTGGATCGCGGCCGTCTGGAATAATCCGCTTTCAAACATCTCCGAGGGATCGGTGAAGCTTGATGCCAACTTTTGTCCGCGGCCAAATGAATAACCAGCGGATGCGGTCCACACGCGATTCAAACGTCTGGTATAAACGAGGCGCATTCCTCGGCTTGAGCCCTGTTGGTTGGCGACATCCATTAGTGTTTCACCGCTTCTACCCGTAAAAGACGTTGTCGGCAGACTCAAGTAGCCCACGCCGCGACCTGAGGTCGTATCGAAGAAGGCGGTCGCTTCAACGTTGGAGCTATTGTCGAGAACGCGTTCTATACCAAACTCTAGACGATGACTGCGCTCAAGTACTGCTTGCCCATCGACGAAGGCAACAGGGCGCGTTGGCTGCGCTCGGAAAATGACTTGCTCTCCTTCGAAATTGGCGACGCTTTGAATTCCGTCTTCTTCACCGCCTGACGCAAAAGCAGCTTTAACTCGAGTGCGGGCGTTAACGTCATACTGAACACCGAAGCGCGGCGTAATCGCATGAGCGTCGCTACCTCCAATGAACCGTGAATAATCGAGTCCCATGACGATCACGATGCCATCGCGGACTATCCACTCATCGACCGCGCGCAGAGAGACCTGACCAAAAGGCTCTTCGGTATCGTTCAAGCGATTGATCCATACAGGTGTCGGCAGCCGCATACCCGCCGCTGTTACTCCGACGCGATGACGTTTACCGACGTGGAATAAAGTAGACGCCTCCAATCTCTCTGGTGCTTCGGAACCAACTCCCGTCTGTCCCGCAAGAATAAGTTCAACGCCGCCTGGCAAGGGCGTCGATACCGCGAAGTTCACGCCGGCAGAAGACGGAGCAAAGCTGTTACTTACGAAATATGATTCGAGTACTCCATGGGTCCTGCTGCGTGAATCGTTGGAAGTTTCGTTCGGTTGTGCACTCTCGACAGGATCTTCGGTTGATTCCTCAACCGCTGCGATAGTGGAGTCGTCGCCTTGCTGTGCCTGGAAAATCGAGCGACGCGTTTGCGCGGACCGCAACGTCCACTTTGCATCTTCGCGATCTCGTCGACGTTCCGGAACAGTATTGCCGTAGCCGATTGGTTCGAGGTTGAACCTATAGATTAGTTCCTGAGAGGGTTGCACATCGACAGCCGAAAATGCGACGCGCGCGAAACCGTCGGCGATCGCACTGATTCCGTATCTACCCGGCAGAACTTTAGCGAGGAAATATCCCTTACGGTCGGTCTTTGTTTGTTTGACAGACTTAACGCCTTCTCTGATCAAAGACACTACGGCCCCAGCCACAGGGTTACCCTTCGTGTCAGTCACAGTGCCGGCAATTGTCGCAAGTGATCGCCTATTAGTCGGAGTGGCTGAGACGTTAATAACAAACAGGCTGGTGAGTACGAGCAGAGACAAACAAAGACTTGATGCTCTTCTCATGCGCAAAGACCTCCAGAGCATAAACTCCCTAGGAGAAGCTATTAAAAGGGCGGGGAGCACTCTTAGCGTTCGGTTCGTTTGCCGCGATTCCTCCTCGCGGGGTTCGCACTGATCAGAAGCCTCCTACTTCCCACGGCCTTAGCTCGAACTGGTTCAGGCGAGGAGACTTACCGGAACCCGCGAATAATCGCTTCATTGTCAGCCAGTCCCAGATTTAATGTCAAGTTTATCGCCGAATAAATGGGCTGTTTGCCGCCCCTTTTGGCCCGTGCTAGGATGCCAAATCCCCCGTATGACAAACGATCGGGAATCCGTATCTCCGGCTAAACCAGTCATGATTGATGAAGTTAAATCCACAAGGCTCCCGAACGGCATTGTAGTCCTTACGGAACACATGCCAGGCCTCAGATCTGTGACAACTGGCATTTGGGTCCGTCGTGGCTCTCGCCATGAATCGCCCGACCTCAACGGAATCTGCCATTTTATCGAACATTCCGTGTTCAAGGGCACGCACCGCCGAACCGCACGTGAAATTGCCGTAGAGACTGACCGGCTAGGGGGAAACTTTGACGCTTATACGACCCATGAGATGACGGGATTCGCAACAAAGGTTGCGGATACCTGTCTGGCGCAGGCTGTCGATCTACTCACTGACATCGTCTCTCATCCACGTTTCGAGCAGGGAGATCTAGAGCGTGAGCAGAAAGTGATCCTCGAGGAAATGAAGATGGTTGAAGACACACCTGACGAATTGTTAGGTGAGTTATTCAATGCAGCTTACTTTCCAAATCAACCTCTCGGTCGTCCGATCGAGGGAACAAAAGAGACTGTCTCCACTTTCGATCACAAAACAACGGTAGCATTTCACTCACAGGAGTTTTCCTACAACAACCTGGTAGTTGCGGCGGCGGGAAACGTCGAACATGGGCGTTTGGTCGAACTAGTAAGCGCGGCGTTCTTTGGCTGTGAAGTTGGGCAGGGGATAAAACCCCACAAGATTAACGGCCCGGATCCGAGGCCGGCCGCGCCGATACTGGTTGAACAGAAAAATGAGTTAGAGCAGGCGCACCTGGTCATCGCTACACCGTGGCCTTCGGCCCTCGATGAGAATAGATACGCCGCCAGTCTTTTGGCGTCGGTCATCGGCGGCGGAACTTCGAGCCGGCTGTGGCAAAAGATCCGCGAAGAACGTGGACTCGCCTATTCTGTCGGTGCGGGCGGCACTGCATTTTCGGACATCGGTGTTTTCTCGATCTACGCGGGTACTTCTCCCCAACAATTCGATGAGGTCGTGGATCTTTCGTTGAGCGCTTTACGTGATGTGGTTCGTCAAAGCGTATCCGATGAGGAGTTGCGAATCGCGAAAGAGCAGGCGATTTCGTCAATTCTGCTTGGATTGGAGTCGTCGAGTGCACGCGCGAGCACGCTGGCCCGACAGGAGATCATCCATGGGCGCCGCATTTCACCAAATGAAGTCATTGAAAAGATCCGCGGTATCACACCGGATCACTTGCAAGAGATCGCTCGTATTTACTTCAAGTCAGAAGCCATTGCCTTGGGCGCGCTAGGGAATTTGAATGGCTTTTACGTCGATCGATCGCGATTGGCCATCTGAGACTCACAGGTTGTCTCAAGAAATTCGCTTCCTATGCCACGGCCCTGCGCCCTGGTGCCTCACGTTCGCAGCTACAAGAGTTAAGGCATCCCTTTCAATCTAAATCTCCGCTCGCGTCGAGATCATTTCAATGGTAAATTCGTGACTGCCTTCTTCTATTTGTGCCAGAGCAAGCTTCATGAAACTTACTGTTCTAGGCAGCGGATCAACTGGCAATGCGGTATTGATCGTTGCAGGTAATACTCGCGTGCTGGTCGACGCGGGATTAAGCGCGAAGGAGATCGCTCGTCGCCTCGGCATTATGGGCGAAGACGCGCAGCGTCTGGACGCTGTCCTCGTCACCCATGAGCACGGGGATCATGCCGGCGGTTTGCGCGTATTACTGCAATCGGTTGACTGTCCTGTTTATATATCTGCAAAGACATTGGACGCGTACGTCAGCGAACGTTTCAACGTTAGCAATGACGAACCTCGTCGCCGAGCGAAGGCTTTACGCGATCGCGTGGAGCAAATTGAATCCAGCAAGGATTTTCGGATTGGAGAAATCGACTTCCATCCATTCACGATTCCTCACGACGCGGTCGACAACTTTGGTTTCACCGCAACACATCAGGGGGTGAAGATTGCGACAGTAATGGATTTCGGTCACATGACGACGCTTGTCACCGAACGTCTTCGCGGTTGTGCGGCGATCGTAATCGAATCCAACCACAGCCGGGATATGCTTAAGGCATGCGACACATATCCATGGGACTTGAAACAGCGAATTCTCTCGAGACTCGGTCATCTTTCAAACGAAGATGTCGCCGACTGGCTCAAGGACGGTTTCGACGGTTCGGCCAAATATATTGTGTTGGCTCACCTTTCCTTGCGAGCAAACAATCCCTATCTCGCTAAGATTTCCGCCGAGGTGGCCCTGCGGGAACGCATGCCTCTGTTCGCACCCGATACCGAGTTCTTTCTATCGTCACCTAAAGAGCCGACGCCTTGGATTGAAGTGTAGTGACGATGCAGTTCGAGCGAACGAAAGCTAATCGGATCTGTTGTCCGATAACTCAATACCTGAAATTTTGTGCTTCGTTGCTCCTTCTTTCATGTGCTGTTGCTTCTGCCGGGTGCGGTTTAAAGAATCAAGGAACGGACAGTATTCCGGCGGAAGTTGAGGAAGCGATTTCCACAATCAGTGACGATCTCGCCTGGGAGCGATACGACAAGATCTACAACGAATCGTCCAGTCTTTGGAAGCGCGACACAACGGACGAACAATCTGCCGAAGTACTTAAGCGACTGCGAACACAATTGGGCAAAGTCGAAAATCGCACTTTGCACACAGCAACTGAGCAACGTAACTCTGGCGGGCCGTTACAGGGACACGTGTTCATCGTCACCTATCAAACGAAGTTTGAACATGGAGAAGGGATGGAGACGTTTACTTTGTTGGAGGAAAACGGGAGTTGGGCGCTGGCTCGTTATTTTGTGAATTCAACTGCACTCAAGTGAAATGTCCGATACGCTTTAGCTTGTCGTGTGATCAGCTAATTTCAACATTGAGTTAATGGAGAGTCACGACAAGCTGAAGCATATCGGACATTAAAAACCATGATTGAACGTTACACATTGCCCGAGATGGGCGCGCTGTGGTCGGAGCAGAACAAGTTTCAAAAGTGGCTCGACGTGGAGATTGCCGTCTGCGAAGTCCATGCAGAAATGGGAACAATTCCCACCGCCGCTCTCGAGGAGATTAAGTCGCGGGCGCGATTCTCCGTTGAGCGCATTAACGAAATTGAAAAAACTACCAACCACGACGTTATCGCGTTCACTACAAATCTCGCCGAATCAATTGGCGAAGCCTCAAGGTTTGTTCACTACGGGCTAACCTCTTCTGACGTCGTCGACACGGCGAACGCTCTTCTCCTGCGCGACTCTGCTGACATCATTCTTAAAAAGATCGACGGGCTTCTCGACGCTTTAAAACGTCGGGCACTCGAATTCAAGAAGACGCCGCAGGTGGGCCGGACGCACGGTATTCACGCAGAACCTACCTCGTTTGGCCTGACCTTCGCGCTCTGGTATGACGAGATGCGGCGTAATCGTCAACGACTCAGCCGTGCGAAAGAAGCGGTGGCGTTTGGAAAGATTAGTGGCGCAGTGGGCGGATTCGCTCATCTGGACCCAGTAGTTGAAGAAAAGGTCTGCCAGCGATTGGGATTGAAGGCGGCGCCGGTATCGACGCAGATCATTCAACGTGACGTCTATGCAGAGTACCTAAACACGCTTGCGATTATTGCGTCATCTCTTGATAAGTTTGCGCTGACGATTCGGCATTGGCAGCGAACTGAAGTTCGTGAAGCTCAGGAGCGATTTGCAAAAGGTCAAAAAGGTTCCAGTTCCATGCCCCACAAGCGCAATCCAATCATTTCCGAAAGAATCTGCGGCCTGGCTCGCGTTGTGCGCGCCAACAGCATTGTTGGTCTGGAGAATATTGCCCTGTGGCACGAGCGCGATATCTCGCACTCGTCGGCGGAAAGAGTGGCCCTACCCGACTCCAGCATTGCCATCGATTACATGCTTCAAAAGGCGATCGGTTTGATTGATGGCCTGGTTGTTTATCCCGAGCGAATGCTGGAAAACCTGGCGGCGACGCGTGGTTTGATTTTCAGTGGCCAACTACTGTTAGCGTTGACACAAAAAGGCGTGGCTCGGGAGACGGCGTATGAGTGGGTGCAGAGGAATGCGATGAGAGTTTGGGACGAAGATAAAGAATTCCAATCGCTGATCAAGAATGACCAGGAAGTCCAACGACACTTATCGGCAGCCGAGGTCGACCGAGTCTTTTCACTCGATCATTATCTGCGAAACGTCGACGTGATCTTTGAGAGGGTATTTGGCTCAGATCCGCTTTAGCTTGTCACAAGGCAACAAGTTGAAGCGGACGGAGGGTCAGGAGGCAACGGCTTACTTGCTCGCGAACTTTTCTGCCAGGTTCCCAATAATCGGTAGCTTGAAATACTGCTTCTGGTAAGCCCGGATTAGGCACATCACCCAGGCAATTAGGAGCAGCAACGAGAAAGCGAGATAGATCAGAGTTCCGAGCAAGCCGAGTATCGTGCCCAGAACGTCAGCGAGCTGTGAGGCAATAAGCGCCAGGATGAAAACGACAATCCACAGCCCGATGCCTGCAACTGCGATAAACGCGTTGAAGAGGATCGACTGCATCGCGTGAAAGCGAACGAGCTTGCTGTCCTTTTCGATAAGGAAAAAAATTAATCCAGACACCCAGCCAAAAACATAAGAAAGTAACGCTGCAATATTCTCATCAAGGCCAGTGCTGGATTTGCCGGTTTGGCCGGGGGGAGGGTTTTGCATTATAAGTCTCTCCTGTGATTTCGAATGCGTTGACGGTTTCGCTATGCTTTAGCTTGTCGCCCTGGTTGGTAGAATAATCTTCAGCCTGGCGATAGTGACGACAACCTGAAGATCGTGCGCTAACGGGCGCAGATATTATTCCAACAGTTACACTTAAGCAATTCTTTTATCTTCGGATAGACGGGAACGAGCAGATGAAAGCCAAAGTTTACGTAAATCTAAAGCCGGGAGTGCTCGATCCGCAGGGAAAGGCTATTCAACATTCGGTTGAACTGCTGGGTTTCTCCGGAATCTCGGATGTCAGGCAGGGTAAGTATTTCGAGATAGCGCTTGATGGCCTGGACCAATCGCAGGCAAAAGAATCGGTCGAACGGATGGCTCGAGAGGTGCTGTCAAATCCGATTATTGAGGAATATCGGGTGGAAATTGAGCAGTGAGACCTTCGTTTCAAAACTGGATCAAACCAACGGTGCCTGCCTGCCGCTTCAGCTTCCAAACAGTAGTTTCGTTGATCTTTTGCTTGGGTCTGTTCTCTCTTGCAGGCTCGAACTCCGTAGCTCAACAAGTAAATGATCTCAAGAACTCTGCCGAAGCGAACAATGTCAATTGGAAAATGTTTGAGTCTGAGGAGGGTCGGTTTGAGATCCTCTTTCCAGGTTTCCCCAAAGCTTCCCAAGAAACAGTTGATAGTCCCGTATGGAAGTTCGTGGTGCACAAATTCGAGCTAAAGACGTTTGCGGAATACAGAGTAATGTATGCCGATTATCCGGAGGCCGTCATCAAAGCAACTCCGGCGGATCTGCTTCTTGACGAAGGTGCGAAAGCAGCTGTTGCTGAAGCTCATTCTGAGTTGGTGAGTATTGGTTCAATCAACGTCAGCGGATATCCGGGCAAGGTTAGGAAAGAACGGCTACCGGGCGGGAATCTCGTGCGAGCCATAATGGTTTTGGCGGGCCCGCGCATGTATCACATCACGGTCACCACACCGAAGGAAGAAGGAGCAACTCCAGAGGCGGTAGGGTTTTATGAAGTAACTGCAAAGAAGTTTCTCGATTCCTTTGTACTGGTGAGATCCTCTGTAGCCGTTGGCGAAATCCAAAATCTCACGGCGTGCCCGCCTGATGCATCAAACTGTTTTTCTGGCGAAGGCTTAACCGCGCGGGCCCTCATTGTGACACAGCCGGAGTATCCGGAAATTGCACGTGCTGCACATGCCGCAGGTATTGTTGTAATTACGGTGCTTGTCGACGAGGCGGGTAATGTGATTTCCGCCCACGCTGTGAGTGGCCATCCTTTGCTGCAAGCAGCAGCTGTGGCTGCCGCTCGAAATGCGAAATTCACGCCGTTGATCGTAAACGACAAGCCAGTAAAGTTTTCCGGCGTTCTTCAATACAAGTTCCCGCCGGAGCAGTAAAAGTCTTCCGGGAGTTGAAAGAGTGAAATACGGAGTCATAGTTTTTCCAGGTTCTAATTGCGACCACGACGCATATCACGTTATCTCTAAGCACGTTGGTCAGCCGGTCGACTTCATCTGGCACCGCGACACAGATCTGAGCAGTTATGACGCCGTGATTATTCCCGGCGGATTCTCTTACGGCGACTACCTGCGCGCCGGTGCGCTCGCGCGGTTTTCACCCGTGATGAACTCGGTTAAGAAGTTCGCGCAAAGCGGTCGTTTTGTACTCGGCATCTGCAATGGTTTCCAGATTCTCTGTGAGGCCGGCCTTCTACCCGGCGCGTTGATTCGCAATCGCGACTTGCATTTTATCTGTGAGCACGTCTACGTAAGAGTTGAAACAAACGACAGCCCTTTTACAAACGAACTCCAGACCGGATCCGTACTTAGAATTCCGATCGCGCATGCCGAAGGGAATTACGTCTGCGACGATTCAACACTTGATGAGCTGCGGCGCGAGTCACGTGTAGTATTTCGTTATTGTGATCCACAGGGCAACATTACTGATGCCGCTAACCCGAATGGCTCGCGTGATAACATCGCCGGCATCTGTAGTCGCGAAAGAAATGTCCTCGGCTTAATGCCTCATCCAGAGCGAGCGTGTGAAGATCTGCTCGGATCGAGTGACGGTCGAGACATCTTTCGCTCTCTTGCAGCGACCGTCGCGGCCGCCGTTTAAGACAACACAAATAGACCATGAGACGAATTCTGCCTTTCTTGATTATCCTGAGCGTGCTGGGCGTGGCCCTCGGCTCAGCCTGGTACCTGAAGCGATCTGCAAGTAGCCAACCGGCCAGCGGTCCGTCGGTTTCATCTAATTCAACTGGCTCGACTAAGCCTCCACCACCGCCATTAACAGCGCCGGGAGCCGAGCCCCCGCACGCAGCGGGGCCAGCAAACGCTCCAGTCACACTTGAAGAGTTTGGCGACTTTGAATGTCCACCATGTGGCCAGTTTCATCCAGTTCTCAAAAAGATGCAGGAGGGATTTGGTGACAACTTGCGTGTGATCTTCCGCGAATTCCCGCTCGCGCCGGCACACCAACACGCTATCGCCGCAGCAAGTGCCGCAGAAGCTGCGGGAATTCAAGGCAGGTTTTGGGAGATGCATCACCTGCTCTACGACAATCAGAAGACGTGGCATGAAGCATTTGACGCACGCCCAATCTTTGAAGGTTATGCCAAGCAGATTGGCATCGACGTCGAAATGTTCAAGCGTGACATCAATAGCGACTTAGTGGCACATCGAATAACTGAGGATGGCAAGCGCGCTCACTCCCTTGGCGTATCAGGCACTCCGACTGTTTTTATGAATGGTCGCGAAATGCCTTTCGCAACGATCATCGATGAGGCGAAGCTTCGCACTGCGATCCAGACCGAAATCGACGCGCGAAAACGATGATCCACACATCAACCGCGGCTGATCCAACTACAACCCCACCACCCGGAACGAAGCGATCAACTTATTTCTATATTGCAGTGGCGCTGATCTCATTGATAGGACTTGCCGATGCCACGTATCTCACCATAGAGCACATTACGGAACAGAGTGTGCGATGCACCATTGTCGCTGGTTGCTCTGAAGTGCTCAGTAGTAAGTACGCGCTGGTGGCCGGCGTTCCACTCGCGATGATTGGAGCCACGGCTTACTTCAGCGTGTTCTCGCTGGCAACACTTGCCGCGTTCGGTTATCGCTTTGCCGGCAAATTATTGAACGTCCTCGTAGCCTTCATGCTGCTTGTTAGTCTTTGGCTGATCTATCTTCAAGCTTTCGTTATCCATTCGTTCTGCCAGTATTGTCTTCTATCAGCAGCAGTCACATTCGTAGCGGCTGCACTCCTTTTTCTCCGCTGGCGCAATTCGTAATTTGTGCCTGAACCGCAAGGCGTGTAAGGTATTCAAAAAACGTTTGGAGTGCGGTGACTTGTCACCGCTTTGGTCTGCGGCGACTCGTCGTCGCATCAAACAAAGGCCGCGACTCGTCGCGGCCTAACAAAGCGCCGAGAACTCGGCGTACTCCAAAGAGGGGAATGATGGATCAGCAACAACCGTCGGTCGCGGATATCTTTCGGCGCGCGCAGGCGCTGCGGCTGGAGCATTCGGACTGGAGTTACAAACAGATCAAGCAGGCGTTGGTAAACGAATTTTCCGGCGCACCCCTTCCGCCACTGTACAATCTGACAATACCCGAACAGGATGCACGTGCGCCGGAGGAGGATTGGTCAGCCGGCTTACCGCTGGTGCGTCGGGGTATTCAATTCAACGATTGGAATGAGATAGCTGACGGTATCGTCCTCAGCCTCGAACAAACGGAGAATTATGAGCGTGAGCACGGTCCTGAGGGCGATCGAGATGACTGGCACAACCGGAACGTCGGGATCGACGACGCGCTCGCAAAAGGCGTAGGAAAGTGGATGCCGGACGAGTTGCGGAATTTAGTGGAGGGGCAGAACAAAGCGAAGTGAACTTTATAGGACCCTAGGACACATCGGACCTAACCTTTTTCCTACTATGAGTTTTCTCAACAACCTATTCCAGGATCCAAACTATCAAACCTCCGATCCGCGAAAGCCGGAGGAGATTCAGGATCGAGAGATCATCATTAGTCCTGACACGCGCCGCGACAACCGCATTCCGCCAGGCCAGTCGCGCACCAAAAAGTGGCCGGTGTTGGATGCGCATGGGACACCAGATATCGATCTGGCAACGTGGTCATTTTCGGTCGAGGGACTCGTCGAAAATAACCTCGAATGGTCGTTCGACGAATTCATGCAACTTCCTGCCGTGCGCGTCTATGCTGACTTCCATTGTGTGACGCGTTGGTCGCGGCTCGATAACGTTTGGAGTGGCGTGTCGACGCGTGAGATCGCGCGATTGGCAGGTGTGAAGCCTGAGGCAAAGTTTGTTTTGGCATTGGCTTACGATTACGGTTGGAGTACCAACGTTCCGATTGAATTCTTTTTTAAGGAAGACTCGCTGTTCGCATGGTCCCATGACGGGCAACCCATTCCTCCCGAACACGGCGGCCCGGTGCGCTTGATAATTCCTCAGCTCTACGCATGGAAGTCAGCAAAGTGGGTCAAGGGTGTGCGCTTTCTCGAGCGTGACGAGGCCGGCTACTGGGAAGAGGGCGGTTATCACATGCGCGGAAACCCCTGGGCCGGCGGCGATGGGGAACGATTCCGCTGGGGATAAAGGCAGGAGCAGGAGCAGCAGGCCGGAGCAAGAATCATCGGTCGTCGACTGATTGAAGTTGATTGATGTTGTCCCCAGTGAACCCTGTAACACCCAAAGACGCCGCCGCGGTAATCCTCCTCCGTCGCAACACAGATTCTTCGAATCCTGAAATCTTCTGGGTGAAGCGTAACCCGCAGTTGGCTTTTCTCGGCGGCTTCTATGCTTTTCCTGGCGGACAAATTGACGAGAGCGATACTTCAGTCGACGTCAGAAATGCGGCCGATGAAGTAACCGCAACGATGATCACCGGCGCTGCCCGCGAGCTATTCGAAGAGCTGGGCGTGCTCGTGGTGCACGGCGGCGACACCCTGACGAAAGGTCAACGCGAATCGCTTAGGGATGACCTGGAATCGAAGCGCATGCCTTGGCCCGCGTTGCTCCGTCACTACGATCTCCACCTTAATGCTCATGACTTCACCTTTGTGGGCCGTTGGGTAACCCCACCATTTAGTCCGCGAAGATTTGATACATGGTTTTTTCTTGTGACTTGTCCGGCCAGGCAAGAGCCGCGAGTTGTTCCCGGTGAACTGTCAGACGGAGAGTGGATCGCGGCGAAGGATGCCTATGAACGCTGGTTTGCAGCAAATGAACTGGTCGCGCCGCCGACACTCCACGCGTTAAAGACTTTGGCCGAAGGACTCACGGCTGATTTGCTCGAAAGATTCTTATCGGTACCACAAGCTCACGGACAAACAGTCAGAGCCATCGAATTTCGTCCTAACTACGTTTGCTTTCCTGTTCGGACTCCCACGAGACCGCCAGCGACTCACACGAACTGTTACGTCATCTACACGTCAAAGGAATTCTTCGTTGTCGATCCGGGTTCTCCGTATGAGGATGAACAAATTGCGTTAACCGAATTCGTTGACGAATTGCAACACGATGGCCGGCGTTTAACAGCTATTTTGTTAACGCACCTGCATCCTGACCACGTCGGTGGTGTTAACTCTTTGCTTTCTCATGTCGGTCCGGAAGTGCACGTCGCGGCCCACGGCGATACCGCTGCCGCATTGAGCACAGTAAACGTGAACCAATTGATTGAAGATGACGAAATCCTGGTTCTCGATGGCGAGCCTCCTATTCAGCTTCGCGCAATGCACACACCTGGCCATGCGCGCGGGCATCTTTGCTTTCACGATGATTGCCGAGGGATTCTCTTAACGGGCGACAATATCGTCGGCCTTGGGTCGGTATTGATCGATCCACCGGAAGGCAATATGCGGGACTATTTCGAGTCCTTGCGCCGCATGCGCGCTGTTAAGGATCTGAAGGTGCTGCTAGGAGGTCATGGGCCGCCGATGTTGAATGCGTATGGAAAGATAGACGAATACATCAACCATCGACGCGAACGCGAGCAGAATATTCTGAACGCAGTTGCAAGTGGCTGTGACACAATCAGGCAAATCGTCAACACGGTTTACACAGATGTTTCTCCCAAAGCTCATCCGCTCGCAGAACGTGCTGTTCTCGCGCATCTGCAGAAACTCGAAGCCGACGGAGTAGTCAGACGAATCGATGACGATCGGTTTGAAGCGGCCTTAGGCAATTACTAGATCTGCTGAACAAACTCTCTGTGTAACCTCAGTGTTCTCTGTGTCTCTGCGGTTGAATATCGCGATGGCTAGCAAAAACCACAGAGACACAGGGAATACGGACGTTGCACAGAGACTGAATTCTGTAATCCTGTCTCCTTTCGGTTAGAATCCTTTGAAAACGAATATGGATTACCCAACCACTCTACGGCAGCTAACAGCATCGGGATACGCAACGCGTTCTGTGAAGGACGAACTGCGGGCAAACCTGATCAAAAAACTTCGCGCGCGTGAAAGGCTGTTCCCTGGAATCGTCGGCTACGAGGACACCGTCATTCCCCAATTGATCAATGCAATCCTTGCGCGCCATCACATTATCCTGCTGGGACTACGCGGACAGGCGAAGAGTCGCATTATTCGTCAGCTTACAGAACTACTGGATGAAAAGATCCCGATCATCGCGGGTTCTGAAGTAAACGATGATCCGTTCGCGCCAATCTCCGCCTACGGCCGCCAAACACTCGATCAGCAGGGAGATCAAACTTCAATCACGTGGATTGACCGCGACGCGCGTTTCGTGGAGAAGCTTGCCACGCCTGACGTCACAGTTGCCGACATTCTCGGTGACGTTGATCCGATCAAAGCGGCGAAAGGCGGTCACCTGCTCAGTGACGAACTAACTATCCATTACGGGTTGTTGCCACGCGCTAACCGCGGAATCTTTGCAATCAATGAGCTGCCGGACCTCGCCGGCAAAATACAAGTTGGTCTTTTTAACATCATGCAGGAAGGCGATGTTCAGATTAAGGGATATCCCGTGCGGTTGCCGCTCGACGTGGTTTTGGTGTTTTCTGCGAATCCGGAAGACTACACTGCGCGGGGGAAAATTATTTCGCCACTGAAGGATCGTATCGGTACCGAGATCATGACCCATTACCCGAAAGAGCTTCAGACGGCAATTCAGATCACCAAGCAGGAAGCGTGGACGCAACGTGAGAATTCAGACAGCCTAATCATTCCCGAGTTCATTCGCGAGATTGTCGAACAGATTGCCTTTGAAGCAAGAGACGACAGCCATATCGATAAGCATTCTGGCGTGTCGCAACGAATGCCGATTACGGTGATGGAATCTGTGGTTTCTAACGCCGAACGAAGATCGTTGTTGACTGGCGAAAAAGCAATTGTCGCACGCATCGCCGATGTCTATGCCGCAATCCCGTCGATGACTGGGAAAATGGAGTTGGAGTACGAAGGCGAACAGGTCGGTGCGACCCACATCGCGCGCGACCTGATCAAACGCGCGGCCGGCGAGATCTTCGAGGGGTATTTTGTAGGCATTGACTTTGGTCGCACAGTCGAGTGGTTTGATGCAGGCAATAAAGTATTGCTGGCTGACACAGCGTCTGCAAAAGAGTGTGAACGCCTGTTAGATAGTGTTCCCGAGCTGATAGAGACGGCAACGATTCCTTTCGACTTCAAAAGTTCGGACACTGCTCGCGTTGTTGCCGCCTGCGAGTTTGCACTGGAAGGCCTGTATGCA
The DNA here is from genome assembly GCA_036559885.1 of Pyrinomonadaceae bacterium. Lineage (GTDB taxonomy): Bacteria > Acidobacteriota > Blastocatellia > Pyrinomonadales > Pyrinomonadaceae > PSRF01. The sequence goes on along the minus strand of DATBSH010000201.1, from coordinate 9,358 downwards.
GAAAACAAGATCAGCCGGAATGAAGAAGGCGGTTACACGGCGGTAACCAAGGCCAGGAAGGATCGTCGTGGGATGATCTACGATGATCTAACAGAGACGGGGAAGTACAGCTAAAACATTGCCGATTGCCAATTGCAGATTGCCAATTGGAATCGTCGTTTAAATGAACGGGCTTAGGCAACACGCTTAATCGGAAATCGGAATGAAGTTCACACGCTACTCAAAGTTCAAAGGGTTCGACGTCTCAGCCATTAATCTTGGCGAGTTAATGGACAGGATGTCTGACGCTCTTCTCGATTCGGGCTACGATGACGATTACTACTGGACGCGCCAACGACAGACTCGCGACACCTCGCTGGATGCACTTCGCGCCGCACTTCTTCGTGCTTTGATGGATCAAGGATTAGTAAGTCAACAGCAAGTCGAGGAGATGCTCGCGGAGAATGAAGGAAAATTCCGCGGTTCTCTGTTGGAGCAGTTGCTCAACGAGTTGATTGAGCGCCTCGTCGATGAAGGATATCTAACGCTTCACGAGGTGCCGCCACAGACCAGTGAACGACACCCTGTGCCCGAGGGCGGCGAAGGTGAATTCTCCGAACAGCTGCAGCGCAATGTGCGCTTTGAAGTTACGGAAAAGGGTTTGGATTTTCTGGGCTACAAAACACTTCGCGGTCTACTCGGAAGTTTCGGGAAAAGTGCGGCTGGTCGCCATGATACTGAGCACTTGTCGACGGGCATCGAGGCCGCAGCAGCAAGTAAGCGCTATGAATTTGGCGACACGATCAACCTGGATGTAAACACAACGTTACTCTCAGCGATTCAGCGCGAAGGTCTCAAGGTCCCGCTTAATCTGGAGTACAACGATCTACACGTGCATCAGTGCGACTATCAGTCATCTTGTGCGACAGTGGTCATGCTTGACTGCTCTCACTCGATGATTCTCTATGGTGAGGATCGATTTACGCCGGCTAAGAAGGTCGCTCTTGCCATGTCGCACCTGATACGCACGCAATATCCGGGCGATTCACTGAAAGTTGTACTCTTCCACGACTCCGCGGAGGAGCTGCCTCTGGGAAGGCTGGCAACAACGCGTGTTGGCCCATATCACACGAATACGGCTGAAGGTTTACGCTTGTCGCGCCGATTGTTGCAGGCGCAGCGGAAGGAGATGAAGCAGATCGTGATGGTCACTGACGGTAAACCGACTGCCTGCTTCCTCGAACAGAGTTCCCATCCATCTATCCGTAGATCGTCACGATATTTTTCTGAAGATGCAAAGACCAGTGTTCGATCTGGAAGGCGGCTGTACAAGAACTCAATGGGCGGCGACCCGTACGTTATGGCTGAGACCTTCAAGGAGGTTCAGGCCTGCCGCAAAGCGGGTATAATGATTAACACATTCATGTTGGCGAGCGATTATTACCTTGTCGATTTCGTCAAGCAGATGACTGCCATGACAAACGGCAAGGCTTACTTCGCAAATCCAAGTAATCTGTCGCAATTTGTTCTAATAGATTTTCTTCGACGAAAGACTCGCCGGGTTCGATAGCTTTCCAACTACAACGCGAGTCGGTTTTATAACAAGCAGGGCCAAGCCACCCTTTTTCCAACCCGACTGGGATTTGATGCGTCTGCGTGCAACTGAACGCAGCCAAGAGTGTCGACAGCACGCGAGGACGCCTGCGCTCCCGGTAATTAAGGTTTCATTTAACGCCGGCTAGAATTTCTGACTTTTGGTTTCGCTGTCTCTATGGGCGTAAGCGACTCTAGCAAATCGAACTCTCAGATCGGTCGTCGTCGCCACACCAGGCGCGTGCTTCTCCCCTACATCATTCTGGTGCTAGGGCTTTGCTTTACGTTCCTCGTGTCGTTCTATTTTTCGAGGATGGCCAACGCACAGGATCAGAGTCGCTTCCGAAACTCCGTTCAGTCAGTCGACGACAGGATCAGATCTCGCATTCAGACATCAATCGCCTTGCTGCGTGCCGGGACCGGTTTGTTTGCGGCGAGTGAAGCTGTCAGTGCGATCGAGTTTCAGAAGTTTGTTGAACAGATTCAGCTAAATCGCAATTATCCCGGCATTCAAGGCATCGGCTTTTCTCAGAAGTTCCTGGCTAAGGACAAAGCAGCGGTGATTGCCTCATTGCGACGTGCCGGCCATGCCGACTTCAAGATTTGGCCGGAGAACCCATCACGCGATGAACATCACGCGATTATCTACTTGCAGCCAAGCGATCGCCGTAACCAAGCAGCGCTGGGTTACGACATGTTCACTGATCCGGTCAGACGGCAGGCGATGGAAACTGCTCGAGACACCGGTGCGCCGACGGCTTCAGGAAGAGTTGTCTTAGTGCAGGAGATAGACGCAGAACAACAGTCTGGGTTTCTAATTTACGCACCGGTTTATCGTAACAACGCCCCAATTGAAACGGTCGACGAACGGCGAGCGGCACTCGTCGGCTTTGTCTATAGTCCTTTTCGAGCTGGCGATTTCCTCTTACCTGTTGCTTCCGAGCAAAGCGACATTTCGTTTCAAGTCTACGATGGAACCCAAGCAAATCCCGAATTGTTGCTTTTCGCTTCGAAGCCGGCGACGCCATCGAATGATGTCCCACACTTCGTCAGCAAAAAGGACCACAACGTTGCAGGCCGGCCTTGGATTGTGACATACCAAACAAATCCATCATTCGACGTTGTTTCAAGTCGTGCATTCTTGCCTTATACGATCGCGGTCGGTGTTTTTCTTAGCTGGTTGTTCTTTGCTCTTACTCGTGCCGAGGTCGGCGCGCGATCTGCAGCAGAACGATCTGCGGCGGAACTACGGGCGTCTCAAGAAGCTCTCCGCGCAGCAGACCGTCGAGCGATTTCAGAATACGAGCGTCTGCTTGCGCGCATCTCAAACCTGTCTCAGGTACTCGGTACGGCGCGCGACTTGGAATCAATCTTTCGAGGGCTCCGGGATTTTACGCAGGTCTCTGTACCATGTGACGGTTTCTTCGTATCGCTTTACGATCCGCTTCAAGATATTCGCACTGCATGCTACGGCTGGGGAGACAATGCGGAAGTCGACGTTTCAGGTCTGCCGCCAATGCCGGTAACTTCGACTGGTGGTCCCAACAGTCGTGCCGTGAAAACCGGACAAGTCGTGATTACAAACGACTACATGCGTGCGACGCAGGGTCATCCTTCTGTAATCGTCGGCCCCGATAATGGTCTTCGGCCGCAGTCGTCCATCGCCGTTCCGATGGCGGTAATGGGCCGAATCATCGGAACGATAGAAGTTCAGAGTTATCAACTTTCAGCTTATCGTCCTGAGCACGCCACGGCTATGACAATGGCGGCCAACTTGACGGCAGTCGCGATTGAAAACGTGCGATTGTTAAAGAGAGAAAGTGATGCGCGGGAAACTGCTGAAGAATCGAATCGATTGAAGGACGAGTTCCTAGCAACTGTATCTCACGAGCTGCGCACACCCTTAACCGCAATATTAGGTTGGGCGCGCCTGTTGGAAAGCGGCTCGCTCGATGAGGCGATCTCACGCCAGGCCGTCAACACCATCTGGCGGAATGCAAAATCGCAGGCGCAGATCATCGACGATATTCTTGATGTATCGCGCATTATCACAGGCAATCTTCATCTCGATCTACATCCTATTGAGCTAATTCCCGTTGTCGAAGCAGCTATCAGCGTTGTGAGACAAACGGCAGACGCGAAGAGTATCAAGATCGAGACTCAACTAGATGCAACTCCACTCGTGGTTTCTGGCGACGCCAATCGCCTCCAGCAAGTAATCTGGAACTTGCTGTCGAACGCGGTGAAATTCACAAACGCCGGGGGCCGTGTGGTCCTGAAACTGCGACGGGCACGATCTGACGTGGAGATCAGCGTCACTGACACTGGACAGGGCATTAAACGAGATTTTTTACCCTTTGTATTTGATCGCTTTCGCCAGGCAGATAGCACCACTACACGTCAACATGGTGGGTTGGGACTGGGACTCGCGATCGCCCGCCATTTAGTAGAAATCCACGGAGGAAAAATTATGGCGGATAGTGAGGGTGAGGGTCACGGCGCAACTTTTACAGTTGCGTTGCCAGTCTTTGAATCATCAATTAAAGAGTCGCCTCGGGAAGCACAAACAGCGGCGGCACCGCGTCAGTTATTGTCTGGGCTTCGCGTTTTGGTAGTCGATGACGACGCTGACAACTTGAAGTTGATGACAACGGCTCTCAGCAGCAGACAGGCGACAGTTACAGCTGTGTCGTCGGCAGGAGAAGCGATGGAAGCGATCAAGATCAGTCGCCCTGATGTATTAGTTTCTGATATCGCAATGCCTGACCAAGATGGTTACGGCTTGATTACGCAGATTCGCTCGTTGGAAGGTTCGTCGGCGCCTGTCATTCCGGCTGTCGCAATCACTGCATACGCGAAGGAAGAAGATCGAAGGCGCGCACTGTCCTCGGGCTTTCAAATCTATTTGGCGAAACCTGTAGAGGTGACGGAGCTGGTGTCGGTTGTGGCAAAGGCTGCGCGCAGAGAGTTCTGATGTCCAAAGCAGATCCACCGATTTAATCGTCAATTGCCGATTGCCAATTGCCGATTGCCAATTCCTTTGAGTCCAGGTGGTTTTTATTGAGTTTTCTGTCAAATCGGCAATTGGCAATCGGCAATCGACAATTAAATCATCTGCTTCTGTGGAAATCGGTGGACCTGCTTGATAGATGATGGAAAAGATTCGCATCAACAACATCCACGTTGCGTATGACGATCAGGGTACTGGACCCGTCGTCGTTCTCATTCACGGATACCCGTTCAATCGCTCGATGTGGGCTGAGCAACTATTAGAACTTGCGATTAACCGTCGAGTAATCACTCTCGACTTGCGCGGCCATGGGGACAGTTCGATCTCTGCAGGCGTAGCAACAATGAACCAAATGGCGGAAGACGTTTGCGCGTTAATGGATGCGAATGGCATTGAGCGGGCAACAATTGGTGGCCTATCAATGGGTGGATACGTAACCCTCGCCTTCTATCATCTGTTTCCCGATCGGGTTGAGAACCTCTTGCTCGCAGATACTCGCGCGCAGGCCGACACTGAGGAAGGCAAAGCCGCGCGCGCTGAACAGGCAAGGAAGATTCTCGTCGAAGGTATGGCTCCAATCGCAGACATGATGTTGCCTAAGCTTCTTTCGCCGGAGACTGTCAGCAAGAACCCCGACGTAGTGAAGCGCGTCCGCGATATGATTTTGCGCACAAGTCCAGAAGGCGCAGTGGCGGCGTTGAGAGCGATGGCGGAACGTGAGGATCACACTGAACTTCTTTCAAGAATCAAGGTACCGACACTGATAGTTGTGGGAGCCAAAGATCCGATTACTCCGGTGGCGGATTCAGAGAAGATGCATGAAAGAATTGCTGGATCAAAACTCGTAATCATCGAGAACGCGAGTCATGTTTCCAACATCGAGCAACCTGAGCAATTCAATCACGCAGTAAAAGAATTCCTCGACTTTTAAGAATCCTATGAAGAAATTCACGATTGAGGAGCGGGTTCGCTGGGGCGATGTCGATGCCGCGCGTATCATTTTCTACGGTTCATACATTCACTTCTTCGAATTTGCCGAAACAGAGCTCTTCCGTGAAGTGGGACTCCCATATGGCGTGATGTTCGATGAGCTTGGCATTTGGCTACCGCGAGTACATCTGGAATGTGACTTCTTACGCGCGGCGCGCCTGGATGATTTACTTGAAGTCAGTGTTTATGTCGGGCGGTTCGGCAACAAATCGATGCAGCTTAATTTTGAAGTCCGACGAAAGGGCGAAGAAGAACTGATTGCAACCGCGAAGTTTGTCCTCGCGTCTGTCAAACAAGATACCTTTGAGACTGTGCGCTTGCCGGATGTGTTAAGGGAGCGGCTCGCGCCGTTCGCGACGAGCAATGACTGATCACACCGAAGTATTCGATGAAAACAGCATCGACCGGAATCCGGTGACACAGTTTCGCCGATGGTTCGACGATGCGATCGCTTCTGGCATGAAATTGCCGGAAGCCATGACCCTCGCGACTGCAACGCGCAATGGAAAGCCATCTGCGAGGGTCGTGTTGTTGAAAGGGGTCGATGACGACGGGTTTGTGTTCTATACAAATTATCGCAGTGCGAAGGCGCGCGATTTGGACACAAATCCTCAAGCAGCATTGGTTTTTTATTGGCCACAGTTTGATCGACAGGTGCGTGTCGAAGGAACGGTAGAACGCACATCGGCGGAGGAATCACGAGCTTATTTTGCGACGCGACCGCGCGAGAGTCAGATAGGTGCGTGGGCCTCGCCGCAGAGCGAAGTTATTTCAGGACGAGACGTCCTTGAAACGCGAGCCGGTGAGCTGGAGCAACTTTATTGTGATCGTGAAGTCGATTGTCCTGAGCATTGGGGTGGCTATCGTCTGAGGCCGGAGCGAGTCGAGTTTTGGAAAGGACGCCTGGGAAGACTACATGATCGAATTGTCTATGAGAGAAAAGGCGATGGCTGGAAGATCTCCCGTCTGGCGCCGTAGAATTAGGTCAAATAGGTCCTTGCTCGCTTTAATCTCATAGAGGCTTCAGCGCACTTCTCACTAGCTTCTTTTTTAAGTCCACGTATCCCTGATCACCTGCCACAAGTTCCCCTAATACACGTTTCACCCCTCGATGGCCGCGCGCGAATTCGATCATGCGTTCCGTGAAAGGCGCACCCCAGAAGTTACCGTAGAACCGTCGGCGCATTTGGGCGGCGCGCCTTAACTCACCACCGAAGTCCTGTCGCCAACACTCTTCGTACTGCTGTGGCTTGCCTGCTAACCAACATTCGGCGAACAGTTCCGCTGAACGTAATGCGTAGTAAATGCCTTCACCGGTTACAGGATCGGCAAAACCCGCTGCATCGCCGAGCAACGCCCATCCCTCACCTGACGCTTTTCTTGTGTCCCACGTCTTATCAGCCAAGCCAGGGATTCGTGCGGCGTAACGCTCGGCTGTCTCCTCAAGCTGTCTCTGGATTTTTGATGTTTTGCGGTGAGTGTCGATCGACCAAAACTTTTTTGGTCCATCTACCGTTGCTGTGTAGTAGTTCAACATGAAGCTCCACAGGAGATCATCCAGCGGCTTGTGTTCGAACGCGTCCTGCGTAGTTGCTATGCCAAACGAGACGTGGTCTGGTCGTGGAAACGCCCAGGCGTATCCAACCCACCGAGGCAGAAACGCTACGACAGTGGCAGCTTCACCATTCGCGGGAAGCGGCGCGCGGTATCCGAAGGCGACCTCCATGTCGGACGCGTCGAGCGGCCCTGCCAGCATTTTGCCGATTCCACTGTTAGCACCATCCGCGCCGATTAAGATTCGACCACGCCACTGACCGGCGTTCCCGTTTTGTATCAGCCATCCTTCTTCGGTTCTTTTGATCTTTCGTGCGGAGATCTTTTCAGCAACAACCTGCGCACCGGCTGCGCGCGCCCGGTCACGAAGATATGAGTCAAACGCAACACGCGAGTAAACGGCGAATGGCTCGTCAAGCTTTAGGTGCAGCTTCTTGCCGGATGGCGAGTACAGATCGAGTTCGTGAATCGTTCGGCCCACCGCATCGAGCAGTTGCGGCCAAGCCTTCAGTGCTTTCGCGGTCACGCCACCACCGCAGGCCTTCGGTTCACCTTCAGGGCGACCATCAAACAACACCACTCCTGCGCCGCCTTTCGCGAGCAACTCCGCTGCGAATGATCCTGCCGGGCCGGCACCGACGATGAGTAGATCATAAGGGTTCATATTTCGACTCAAACTATATCATCCGAATTGTTACTTAGTCGCAGCGGCGCTAGAATGCGTTTGTTCAGCACAGCCCTTCGCAAATCACACCCGAGTGACGGTTAAAGATCCGCTCGAAGGATCGATATGGCTAATCGAAGTTCTCTGGTCTTTTCCGGCATTGCTCCGCATCCTCCCATTATGGTGCCTGAGGTTGGAAAAGACGCGATTGCAGACGTTCGGTCATCAATTGATGCCATGCGGGAATTTACAAATCGCCTCCTGGATGCGAACGCTGAATCGATCATCCTCATTTCGCCGCACGCACCTCTCGAACTCGATTCATTTGTAGCCTACGACGGTCCGGAGGTGTATGGAGACTTTGCAAACTTCCGTGCACCACAGGCCCAGTTATCAGTAGCTGTCGACGAGGATTTACTCAACCTCATTACAAAACACGCCGCCTCGCAGAACTATGGGATAGTAAGACTCTCGGATTGCAAGTTAGACCACGGCACAGCTGTGCCGCTCTATTTCCTACTACAGAACGGATGGCACGGAAAGGTGGTTGCACTGGGTTACAGCTTTCTGTCGACGCAGGATCATCTGCGATTCGGTGACTGTATTCGCCGTGCGATTGATGAACTGGATCGATCGGTTGCGTTCGTTGCTAGTGGAGATCTAAGTCACCGGCTCAAACCCGATGCTCCAGCGGGCTACAATTCCGGTGCACATCTTTTTGACGAGCAGGTCGTAGAGGCGTTGCACGTGAATGATCCACAAAGCATTGCTGCGATGGATCAAGGTTTAAGACGGCTCGCCGGCGAATGTGGCTACCGTTCAATACTCGTCGCTCTCGGTGCAACACATGAGATGGCTCCGCAATGTGAAGTCTTTAGTTACGAAGCTCCGTTCGGGGTTGGTTATCTGGTGGCACAAATCACGGGTCCTTCCGGCTTCGTAGAAGCTGTCGAGGATCTCGCTTCGCTGGCTCGTAAAGCGGTCGAAACATTCACTAGAGAAAACGTTCAGATCAAACCTGAAGCAGACTTGTCTCCACTATTGCGAGCACCATCACCTTGTTTCGTTTCATTGAAGACGTTGGATGGTGAACTGCGCGGTTGTATCGGAACAATCGAAGCGACTAAAAGAAGTTTGGCCGAAGAGATCATCGCAAATGCGATTAGCGCAGCGACGCGTGATCCGCGCTTCCCAGAAGTGACCCAGGACGAGCTAACAAATCTTCGCTATTCGGTTGATGTGTTACTGCCTTCGGAGCCGGCTGAGATGGCCGATCTTGATCCGCGCGTGTTTGGTGTGATTGTTGAAGACGATGAGGGCCGTCGCGGACTACTGTTGCCGGATATTCAGGGCGTCGATGATCCACGGCAGCAGGTTGAGATTGCCTCACGAAAGGCAGGGATCAGACCCGGCGAGGCGATTCAGTTGTTGCGATTTAGAGTTAAGCGATTTCGAGAGCGGTCGTAATGTCCGATACGCTTTAGCTTGTCGTTGTGGTGCGCTGGGTTCAACTTCTTTCCGTAATACTTAGGTCAGAGCGGCCTTCCTGAAAGAAGTTGAATCCAGCG
>DATBSH010000200.1:0-8011 GCA_036559885.1 Pyrinomonadaceae bacterium | reverse complement strand
TGATTGCGCTGGCGAATCAGGAAGACGTGGCACGCGTTGTGAAAGAGATTAAGGGATTGCTGCCAGCTGCAACTGCCAGCGGTTGAGAGGCAGATCCACCAAGGCAGATCCACCAAACCAGATCCACCGATTTCCACAGATTACACAGATTACGATTTCGGATTTCGGAATGCGGATTTCGGATTTCGCGGTAATGGAGAAGCTCGTGTGATTGGCCGTTGCCTGCGGAAGAATGAGGCCGTCCAAAAAAGGGAAATCCGAAATCCGCATTCCGAAATCCGAAATCCGAAATCTGTGTAATCTGTGGAAATCGGTGGATCTGCTTTTGGTGGATCTGCTTTTGTGGATCTGCCTTAGTTACGAGAGCGTAATCGGGAACGGCACGAAGCAAAGCACAAACACGAGCAGGGTTAGGATCGCAATCACTATTCGCTTCGTTCCCAACGGTTCCATAGTCGCTGGTTGTGGGTGACGCACTTGTAACATGATCCCTAGCAACACTGCATACAGAAATCCACTCGGGCTTCCGTGCCATAAAAATCCCAACACCGCCAAAACCACAACCGTTACGAATGCAACGCGGCCGACGACTTTGTGTGCGGCGGGTCCGAATACCGCAAACGTTCCATGTCCGCCATCGAGTTGGCCCACAGGCATGAGGTTCAGACTAGTGACTAACAAGCCTATCCATGCTGCCATGTAGTAAGGATTGATCAGCGATGTTGGTTCGAGAGATACACGAAGCATCGGGGCCAGTAGCCTGAAGAGCAACGGATCATTGAAAAGAATTCCACGCCCTTCATGAACTGGGCCAGGTTGGATTATGAGAAGCCCAACCACTGATACCGGTAGAGCGATCACGAAGCCCGCCAATGGTCCAGCAAGTCCTATATCAAACAATGCGCGTCTGGAAGGAATGGGTGAACGGATCTTGATAAATGCGCCGAAGGTCCCGGCAAGGAACAGCGGCGGCGCCGGAATGAAGAAGGGAAGTGTGGCATTAACGCCGTAGCGTCGACACGCGAGATAGTGACCCATCTCGTGAGCAAACAGAATGCACAATAGTGATGCTGAGAACGCGACGCCCTGCAGCAGTAACGCCGGATGACGAAAGATTCCAAGCAGCAGAGCTTCGATCGAGTACAAATAATCTAAGGGTACGTAGAGAATGTAGTCGAGCGGAGTTCTCAGCGGCGGCTGGGCGACGTCGACTTCCGGCATAACTAACGTTGCTCCTGCCAGAATCGTCGTCAATATAGTCAGGGCAAACAGACTCCCGTGAATCTTCCATTCACGCGATGTGATGCGTGTTCCGAACTCCGCCTGCGAGATCGGAAGATGTGGTAGTTCGTTAGTTATTTCCGGGATTGTGCTGCGAATGCTTTCGTTCATGCCTCAAAGAATATCCACCGATTACACAGATTACACAAACAGGAGCAGGAGCAGTAGGCAGGCGCACGAAAACGGTTCGCTTCCGCGGTTCATGCTCCTGCCTGCTGCTCCTGCTCCTGTTTGCGTAATCTGTGTAATCGGTGGATGGCTTTAGAAATCGTTGTCGGAGTTTGTTTCGATGTCCCCGTCGTCGTGTGCTTGTAGTTCTTTGCCGGGTTTGAAGCGGATGGTCTTGCCGGAGGGAATAGCAACTTCTTCACCTGTACGTGGATTGCGACCGACACCCCGTTTTCGTGGTTTCACAACGAACACGCCAAAGCCCCTTAATTCAATTCGCTCGCCCCTCGTGAGTGCCTCTTTCATGGAGTGAAACAGCGCCTCAACGGCCTGTTCGGCTTTCATTTTGGGAACTCCGGTTTTATCAGCAACGCGATTGATAATATCTAGCTTGATCACGACTAGGGGCCTCTTTTCTACGCTCCATCAGGGGACGTTAGTCTGGGCTTATAAAGGCAGGCGAGGATGATAGAAAGGGGCTAAGACACTGTCAAGGAATTGGACTGCATGTCGTCGTGCTATGGATCTCCCGTTACGCAGTGAGCGTTGCTGATTAGGACGCCATTCGGTCCCGTCATCGAAGTAAACGTTCTGAAGCATCAACTCGGGCTTCTTGTGGCCATTCGGACACGAGCGATAGGTTTTGGGACTTAACAACTTTACTTCGTCAGTCTTTTTACATAGTGACGTGCAACCAGACCCCCTGAAGTAACCTCAAAATGCTCGTTTGACAAGCGCCAAATCGAAAGCTAACCTCAATTTTGCCGTGGGAATCCCGGCGCTCGCGTATGTTAGGAATTAGACGACGTCGACCACCACCGTACGGTGGGGTACATATAGACGACGACAAAGACATTCAAATCTATCACCCCGAACAGACAGCTGGCGGTGATCTGTGGTCTGAAGCCAGGCTGCTGCTGCGCGACTTGGTTTTCGCGCTGATGATTGCGGCGCTCGTCATCGTCTTTATCGTGCAACCGGTAAAAGTTGAAGGCACTTCAATGTTGCCCCGGCTTCATGATGGCGAACGAATCTTCGTCAATAAACTGATCTACTACGATGAATATGGCTGGGCGCCAAAACTCGATCGCGGCGACATCGTCGTGTTTTGGTTTCCCGACGATCCATCGAAGAGTTACATCAAACGGATAATCGGCTTGCCCGGTGACATGGTTGAAGTTCACGAGGGAATAGTTCAGGTAAACGGCCGCGATATCGAGGAGGATTATCTTGATCCAAGTCTCAATCTCGCGCATCGGAGCCAGCCAAGAATCTACGTGAAGCCCAACTACTACTTTGTGATGGGCGATAATCGCGATAATTCCAGTGATTCGAGAATCTGGGGACTCGTGCCCAAGAAATACATTTACGGGAAAGCTCTCTTCCGCTATTGGCCGATCTCAGCAGCCAGTGTGATTCATCATGAAGACATCAAGACTCCGATGCCTCCCTCTCCAAGCTTTGGTCCTGAGAGCCAGATGCAGGCCACGCCGGCCGCAAACGAGAATCCCGCAAATGAGGCTCCGGCCAATGAGAATCCCTAAACTGACCTCCAGCTGTTTTCAATGATCGATTGGCTGCGACTGTTTGCATTGGTTCTTTTTGCGCCGTTGCGCGGCCTGCGAGAGGTTCGTGACCGAAGCACGTTGCCGCAAGCTGGGCTTCTGGCGCTCGCCGTTCATGCAGCATTCTTCTTCTATCTGACGTGGCACTACTTGCGCGAGCTCATCAACTCGAGAGGCGCGCTGTTACTGTCATCGATCCTACAAGCTGCAGGTGTCCTAATATTCATTGCAGTAGTGTTTGTTCCCTTGTCGCTCTTCTTAGGCAACTTGTTTGAGAGACGAGCTGGTTTCCGTCTGTTAATGCAGCAGGAGTATTCCGGTCTTGCGACAACCATCTTCTACGCGATGACCGCCGCAAGCTTGATCGCTCTTACGGTAACTTTGCTTGGTAACGTTACGCAGGTATTGCCAAAGCTCGCCACGCGGATGTTTGAATTTCAGTCGACGCAGCCTGGAGCGATAAAGCCCGAGATGTTTCCGGGAATTGACCCACGCCTATTCACACCCGGGCTGATGGCGATCGGAATCTCTTACTTGACGTTACTGGCGAGTTTTGGAATTTGGTCGACGATCGCGATTCGCGTTGTTCTGCGCTTAACGTGGTTCCGAGCCGCCTTCATTGTCTTCGTCAGCGCAACGCTCTTGTTCCCATCGGCATTTGTGTTGATGCCGATCTTCACGACCATTCTGGCGTCACCGTTTCTGCTCTTCCTCCTGTTTCTGTTTTTGCGTGGATATCTCGGTGAGATTAGCCGTAACCATCGCGCACGAGTGGCATTCAAACAAAATCTCGAGGCAGCGACTTTAAATCCCGCAGATGCGTCTGCCCATTACAATCTGGGCTTGATCCATCAACAGCGCGGTGATCTCGATGCGGCGCGCGAACGATTTGAAAAAGCCGTAGAGATTGATGGAAATGAAATTGATGCGCATTACCAGCTCGGACGTATTGCGCGTCAGCAACAGAGACTCGGAGATGCTATTCGCCACTTCGAGCAGGTTGTTTCAAGGGAACCGAACCACTCCCAGTACGAAATCTGGCGTGAAGTAGGTTCGACTTATATCGAAGCAGGGCAGTACGGTGATGCACGCAACGCGCTGGAGCAGTTTTTAGAGCACCGGCCGTCAGACCCCGAGGGTTTGTATTTAATGGGCCGGGCACATGCAGGACTCGGAGACAAACGCGAAGCAGCGAGTTTGATGCAGGCCTGCATCGATGCAGTGAAGACGTCTCCGGCTTACAAATATCGCGCGAGTAAGCGTTGGTTAAATGAAGCGCAACAATTTTTGAAAGCAAGCCAATAAATAGAACCTATAGGACTTATACGACCTATAACCACAATGACAGTGATCTCATCAGCACCAAAAGCGCTTCTGGCCCTTGAAGACGGCCGCACGTTTCTCGGCCGATCATGGGCTGCTGAAGGCGAAGTATGTGGAGAGATGGTCTTCAATACGTCTATGACCGGATATCAGGAGGTGCTCACAGACCCTTCTTACGCCGGTCAAATCGTTTGCATGACGTATCCGCTGATCGGTAACTACGGAGTCAATCAGGAAGACTCAGAGTCGTCGCGGCCGTGGGTTGAGGGCTTTGTGGTACGTGAAGCCAGCCGAATTGCTTCGAATTGGCGCGCCGAAGAAAGTCTCCCCGAGTATCTCAAGCGATGGAAGATTGTTGCTATCGAAGGAATCGATACAAGGGCCCTGGTCCGCCACATAAGAGATAAGGGCGCGATGCGCGCGTGCCTATCAACTGCCGATCTGGATGAGACGAGTGTTGTGCGGAAGGCACGACAGTCTCCTCCAATGGAAAACCGCGAACTCGCCAGTGCTGTTACCACCAATAAGCCTTACGAGTTTCCCGCAATCGGCAGAGAAAACTTTCATGTGGTGTGTTTGGATTTTGGTGTAAAACGAAACTCGCTACGCGAACTTGCGGAGCTTGGCTGTCGCACGACTGTCTTACCTGCATCGACGTCCGCTCAACAAGTGATGGCATTGAACCCTGACGGCATCTTTCTGTCGAACGGACCGGGTGATCCAGCCTCGATGAACAACGAGGTTAATGAGATCCGAGAGTTGTTAAAGACCGAGCGTCCGATCTTCGGTATCTGCTTCGGACATCAGCTTCTCGGTCGCGCATTCGGCGGCGATACTTTCAAGCTCACATTTGGACATCGAGGCGGCAATCAACCAGTGAAAGAAGTGTCTGGTGAGGGCGTTGAGATCACTTCGCATAACCATGGTTTTGCAGTTCGCGCAGAGAGCTTGCCACCCGACGTCGAAGTCACTCACATCAACCTCAATGACCGGTGCGTGGAAGGAATGCGACACCGGACGCTGCCAGTGATATCAGTGCAGTACCATCCGGAGGCCGCGCCTGGCCCACATGATGCTGAACATCATTTCCAGCGCTTTGTTGATCTCATGAAGAACGGGAAACGGTAGCGGATACGGTTACAGAACAATTCAACGTCCGCTAGTTTGCAGGTCAGGAAGGGCGGCTTGCCCCCGCCTCAACTTTCGGTGTCATTCAACATTGAGTGAATCGCACCTTGAGGCGGGGGCAAGCCGCCCTTCCTAACCTGCAAACTAACTAAGCTTGAATCTAGTCTTCGAGGGGGAGCTTCAACTCACCGGTTGTTAGGTCTGGCCGGGCGCGTGTCATGTCTGCGGGAGTGGTCTTCGGCCCAAGCTGTTGCGGCGTCATTGCGGCAGTCGCTGGTTTTGTTAGCGTTGGCTCCAGCAGATCCGCAAGTCCTTCACTCCCCCGATGTTCCATCCAATGCTTATAGCTCACGGTTAGAATTGCCACTACCGGGATTGCCAAAAAAATACCGGCCACACCCGCCAATTCAGCGCCAGAGAGAATGGCAAAGATAACTGCTAACGGATGAAGATGAATTCCGTGGCCGACCAGCCGTGGATAAATGAAATAATCCTGTACGATTCGCAGCACGAGGAGGAACAGCAGCACTAGAAACGCTGAGAACAGCCCGGCATGAAGCAATGCAAGCGCGGCAGCCATCATCGCCACCGTCAAGGGACCAACGAGCGGAACGAACTCAAATAGTCCAGCGATGAAGCCCATCACCACTGGCCCGGGTAATCCAAGCAGCGTAAAACCAATCGCACAGATGATGCCGATAAAAAGACAGGCCGTGAGTTGTGCGCGAATGTAGGCAGCGAGCGTGCTATTCACATCCTGGAAAAATTCATCACCGCGCCAGCGCCAACGTCCACGCGGAAGCATTTGTAGCGCCGAACGTCTGAAGACTTCTGCGTCCTTTAGAAGAAAGAAAGCAAGTACGGGAATCAGTATCAACCACGGTAGATATGTGACATACCCGAGAGCGTGGCTGACAAAATCGCTGACGGTTTGACTAACCCTCTCTACTATTCCGGGAACTGCATTGTTAACTGCGTTGACTACTGGGTCAGGCATTCGATGAGAGCGAAGATACTCATTCAGCTGTTGAACCTTTTCGCCCAACCCTTTCCAATAACCCTTTGCCTGTCCAGCGAACTCAGGAAATTGATTTCCGAGACTGGGAACAATTATGTAAAAAGCCACGACAATGCCGGCGGCAATGATTGCGTATGCCAGACAAATGGCGACAACGCGCGGAGCGACCAGTACGCGATTCCCGATTTTTACGGGCCGTCGGATGAACTCTACGAGAGGCGAAACGAGATACGCGAAGAAGATCGATAAAACCAGGAGAAGGATAACGCCGGTGAGTTTGACGATTACCCACAGTAAGACAAGGACGACCAGAATGATGATTATGACGCGCAGAATCACGCGAGTTGACAGCACAGACACTTCCCCCGGAGGAGGAGGTGGGTGCGGTATTATCTCTCTGGGTTCTTTTTCGGTCACAATTTTAAATATCCGATACGCTTAGCTTGTCGTTGTGTTTGGGTACATTCAACGTTGAGCTTAGCGCGAGTCACGACAAGCTAAAGCGTATCGGACATCTGATCAATGCCGCGAGTGCAAGCGACCGATTAAGTTTCTGACACCATTTTGATCACTGGCCGTCAATTCCTGAAACTCAACCCCGAATGTGTCGGCCGTCGCGTGATGAACAACCGCACCGCGCAACGACAGTGCGTCTTCGGCATCAAGCAATAAAATCCCAAGCTGATCGCCTACCTTCACGTTCGGACAGGACGGCAGATTCTTAACGCGAACACCACCCAAACTTATGTCGCCAGGCTCACCGATGCCTATAGATTCTTTCAAACTCTCATCGTCAATCGCCAGCATCACACGTGAGTGCACGTAGTAGCGTGGATGCCTCCGTCGGTCGTGCGATACTGGAACGTCTGCGTCGGAAGCAGTCGGGCTATTCATTGAAGAACCTCAGTTGGCTAGGTCGTCATCTTCATCAGCCTCCGCTTCTGTTTCCCCTTCTGCGGGTGGCGGAGGCGGTGCAACGCGAGGTGCAGCGGGCTCCCAAATCAGTCCTTTCCATTCATCCGTTTCACCTAGAACCTGTAATGCTGCTAAGGGGTGGCCCGGATTACGCTCAATTCTCAAAACTTCAGCAATGACTTGTAACTTTTCGCCGCCTTCGCCGGCGACTTCAAGACGTACCCGGCTACCGACGTCCGGCAGTTGCCGAGGTAGATGGACCAGCGTACCTTCCGGTCCGACATTTTCCGTGATGCCTTCTGCAATTACGTGTTCACCGTTGTTCGCGTCCCACTCCGCTTTAACCTCGAGGCTGGCGAGATATCTTGGGCCGTGACGGTTTTCAGTCTCCATTTGGCGCCCCATGCGAACCTCCTTGGAAGGCGGTGACTTATCAACGCCGCTCCAGTTTGCACCAAGTAAACGCAATCCCGACAGTGTGGACTGCGACCGAAAAGACTAACTATTCCTCCTCAGTTCTCAACTTCTCAAGTACCGAAAAATCTTCCAGCGTCGTTACGTCACCGGCGACGGAACCGCTCGTAGCAATTTCTCTCAAAAGTCTCCGCATGAT
>DATBSH010000199.1:0-7118 GCA_036559885.1 Pyrinomonadaceae bacterium | reverse complement strand
GTCCAGGTGGCTTCAAGTTCAGTTTCTGATTTCGCCACAGTCTTGAAGTTGCCACTTCCTGTGACACCTTTGAATTGACCATCGCCGCCATCGATTTTGAAGCTACCTTCAACAGTCATCGCACCACCTACCGTCGTCACTTTGCCTTCGAACGTACCGAAGTCGCGTCCACCGTCAGGGTGAACATTGTTGTAATAGCCGGTTTGCGTACCCTTGCCATCGACTACGTCGATGATGCCCCAATAGGTAATCTTCGAATCGTTCCACAGTGGATCGGGAGAATTTTGAGTTCCTTGAACCTCGGCAATACCGAGTTCGTGGTTTGGTTGATCATTCAGAGGCAATCCAGATTGTTTGGTGATTTTGCCAGAGAAAGATCCTGAAATGGAGGGCATGATTTCACCTCTTTCTTTGCTTTGGGAGTATGGAGCGGCCGCATTCTGAACGCTTCATACAGCTATGTCAATCAAGCTTGTTATTCCGTAGTGGGGCCACAGTACTCCACTACCTGTTATTGCGCTTAAACCATGAAAGCAGTAACGAACCAATGAAAAGCAAAACGGGCGACTCCAAAAGTCGCCCGTGATAACAATGAGGCATCGGCCTGTTGCTGCCTGCCTACTGCTCCTGCCTCCTGATCTTGGTGCCCGCTAGTAGATTCGAACTACTGACCCCTCGCGTGTGAAGCGAGTGCTCTACCACTGAGCCAAGCGGGCAAGTCTTTTAGAATCAATAATTTACAGCGAGCTAGGACCAGGAAATCAACTGTAAATCACTCGATTCGGACGAAATCATAAGCCATCTCTGCTCGCCCGCGCTAGCGGTAGATCAAACACATACGAAGATTTCGGACGAAAGCACTCCAAGCTATGGCCCAAGGCATACCCGGCACGAAGTCAGGACCCACACTTGAATCGGGTCAGTACCGAGACGCGGTACCGTCAATCTCGCGCGTACAAAATTCCCAGGATATTTTGTGTCACTGATATCCTTCCCGACCGGCTTACTTCAGTTACTCATATCTGAGTGCAATCATCGGGTCAACTTTCGTCGCGCGTCTGGCAGGAATGTAGCAAGCCAGCAAGGCGACCACCGTTAGCAGTAGCGACACATCGATAAAGATCAGCGGATCAGTAGCAGATACGCCGTACAACAAACTTCTCAGCACGCGCGTGGCCGCAAATGCTCCAGCCAACCCTAAACCGGCTCCGATGAGAGCGAGTATCATGCCTTGCGTGACGATCATGCGCCGCACATCCCTGGTTTGCGCGCCAAGCGCGAGGCGGATACCGATCTCATGTGTGCGTTGCGCGATCGAGTAGGCGATCACCCCGTAGATTCCGATTGATGCGAGCAATAAAGCGAACATAGAGAAGACGCCAAAGAGAAGCACGACGAGACGTGTGTTGGCAACGGATGCGGAGAATACATCGTCCATCGTCTTGATGTCGTAAGCAGGTTGGTTCTTATCAATCGAGAGTATGGCGCCGCGCACGGCTGCCGTCAGCGCCTCCGGCTCACCTTTAGTTCGTACGGCGAGCGAGAGTGCGCCCCACCCCGCGTCCTGAGCATATGGTACATAGATTTGATAGCCCGTTTCCTTGTCGAGCGTACTGGTTTTCACGTCACCCACGACACCGATAATCTCGCGCGCGAACTTCTCGTCGGGCCATACGGTGATCCGCTTGCCAATCGGGTCGTCGCCAGCAAAGACGCGGCGCGCGAGACTCTCGTTGACGACGATGACTTTCGGAGTCTCCGCCGTGTCACGGTCGGTGAAAGAGCGCCCAGTTTTGACGGGACTGCGCATTGTCTTGAAGTAGTCGGGCGTTACAGCGAAATACTCTGTCTGTAAGGCTTCCTCGGTCGCGAGCGGGCGTCCTTCGCGGACGAATGCTCTACCGACACCGAAATGGCTTCCGCCGAGCGGAAGTGACACCGTCGCACCAGCGGCTTCGACGCCGGGCAGAGCGCTGACGCGACTCGTCAGCTCACGAAAGAAAGTCGGTTGCAGCTGGATGTCACGATAATAACGCGGGTCAGATAAGGCGACGCGCATGGTCAAAACATTTTCCGGATCAAAGCCCGGATTTACACCGCGTAGCAACACGAAGCTTTTAATCAACAGACCCGCACCGATGAGCAGCAGCACAGACAAGGCTATTTCCGAGACAACCAACAAGGCCCGCACGCGGTTGCGCCCGTGTCCTTCGCTCGATCCGCGTCCGCCTTCTTTCAGCACATCGTTGAGATCGGCCTTTGACACCTGGAGCGCAGGAGCCAAACCGAAAAGCAGACCGACCAGACCAGCCACTCCCACCGTGAAGCCAAGTACACGCGCGTCCAACCCGACTTGGTCCAAACGTGGAACGTCCGCCGGACCGATCGCGATTAACAATTTAGTCAACAAAATACTGAAGGCCAACCCGACCGCGCCGCCTAAAGCAGCAAGCAACAAACTCTCCGTTAGTAGCTGACGGATGATGCGCCAGCGACCAGCTCCCAGCGCGGTGCGTAGCGCAATTTCCTTACGCCGGGCCGACGCGCGTGCGAGAAGCAAGTTTGCGATATTCGCGCACGCAATCAACAGCACGAAACCGATCGCGCCGAGCAACAACAGCAGCGAGGTGCGAACGTCTCTCGTCGTCCACTCTTGTAAACCTTTTAGCCGTACCGCCCACCCGGCGTTCGTCTCTGGATACTGCTGCCGCAGTCGAGCATTGATGGTATCGATCTGCGACTGCGCTCCATCAATCGTAGCCGTTGGCTTGAGCCGCCCTATTACTTCCGCGTAACGGTTGTCGCGCCGCTCCTTCGGATTTGGGTATATCAGAGTCCATATTTGAGCCTTCGCCGGGTAATCAAATCCGCGAGGCATCACGCCGACGACCATGCAGCGTGTGCCGCCGCTAAATGTGAACCAGCTTCCGACAACGTTCGGATTCGCGCCGAAGCGCCGCTGCCATAATCCATAACTCAACACGGCGACCCAATCGTCAGCCACTTCGTCTTCCTTCAGCAGCGCACGACCCATAAAAGGAGTCACACCCATTGTCTGAAAGAAGCTTGGCGTCACCATGCCACGTGGGATGCGCTCTGGTTCCGCTCCGTCACCCGTCAAGGCCATGCCGCCTTCAACGAAAGCCGCAATGCTCTCGAAAGCGTCCGTCTGGCTTTGCCAATCGAGATAATCCGGCATCGAAAGGGCGCTTTCCGAAATTCCTCGATCAGGGTTGATGCCCTCGAAATTCACCAATCGTTCCGCCCCGGGATATGGCAACGGCCTCAACAACACTCCGTTGACGACGGAGAAGATTGCGGTGTTCGTGCCAATGCCCAACGCCAATGTGAAAATCGCCACTAATGAGAAGCCCGGGTTCTTCCATAGCATGCGCAGGCCAAATCGCAAGTCCTGGACCACCTGCTTAAGCGTTGCCCAGCCCCACATCTCACGCGTGACTTCTTTGACCAAGTCCACATTGCCGAATTCGCGCAATGCGTTGACGCGCGCTTCGTCGGGCGATTCACCGCGTTCAATCCGGTCATGAATGGCTTCATCCAGATGACTGCGGATCTCTGCGTCAAGTTCTTCATCTTTGTGTTGCCGCCAGAATTTCATGCTTCACGCTCCTTCTGGTGGGTTTAGGATGCCTGCCATCGCTGTCGTCAGCCGCTTCCAGTTCGAACGTTCGGCGGCGAGCTGTTTTTTACCGGCGGCGGTCAGTTGATAGGCTTTCACCTGCTGGTTGTATTCCGAAACCGTCCATTCGGCCTTGATCCATTTCTTGCGTTCGAGCCGATGCAGCGCCGGATAAAGCGAGCCGGTGTCCACCTGCAGCACTTCGCCTGAACCCGTGCGAATCGCCTGGCTGATGCCGTAACCGTGACGCGGTCCCCATTGCAGTGTTTGCAAAATCAGCAGGTCGAGTGTCCCTTGCAACAACTCGATGCGATTTTGGTAGCCTCGTTTCATCGCATGTTCCTTTCCGGAAATGTTCAGGGTGTAGACAAAGTACACCCTATGCCTGTAGCTTGTCTACAGCCCGTGAAAAAAGATCGTTATGGATAAAAAAGCTCTCTGCTTGACTGAATAGAAAAGTCCTCTACGATGCCTCGAAAGGGTGGGGCAAATGGAAGGACATTTGAGGATGCGTAGGAAGGAGCGAGAGTGCCCAAGATGCCTACCCTTGACATGTCTTAAGGGCTCGTTGCAGGGTGGCGTTTCTGAAATTCTTCTCTCATCGCGCGCCAGCGTTTGTATTGTTCCTGCTTGCTGGGATCCGGATCTTCTTTGTCTTGCAGCCAGAAGTTATTCATGGACGCTTCAGACCGTCAATGCTGACGGTACTGGCACCCGACCGCTCGTGAACAACGGGGCGAGAAACTTTTCTTTGGAGTGGTAAATCGTTCCCTGTTCGTAATCGAATGCTTACGTATCCGACCGTGGAGGGCGGATTTGGTGTCGGTGGACATGCGCTCACCCCAAATGCTTGCGCACAAGATGGCACTGAATGATGCCAATTGGTGACCTAGCGTCAACGTTCCCGTCAACGTTGAAACTCACCTTTGTAAATAATTGAAAAGGCTCACGTTGTGAGCGTGAGCCAAATGCTGAGCCAAGCGGGGCCTCGATAACGATTAATCGCAGTGTACACAACAAATGTTTTCACCGTAAAGTTTAACGAACCCCGAACAGTTGTCCCTGTTGTCCCTCCTGTCCCCCGAATCCCTCGAAACAACCCAAGAAGAGCACAACTCTTTCAACCGTTTTGTGAGTAGCAAGTGTAGAGGACCGCCTTGAAACCGACTGACAATCGAGAAATTATTCGAGAGGAATGCCGGTGACCGCGATTACTCATTAAATTAGTCACATATTCCTCACCTTCTTTCGAATCAAAAAACGCAACCAAGCGGTTGCCATTCCCTACCCGCCATGCTAATATGCAACTCGGAGGTTGCTTATAATGAATGAACGAATTGAAAAACAAATTGAGCTTGACGCGCCAGTTTCACGTGTTTGGCAAGCATTGACTGATTACCGACAATTCAGCCAGTGGTTCGGCGTAAATCTGGAAGAACCGTTTGTAGCTGGTAAAGCCGCGCGTGGACAGATTACCCATCCTGGGTACGAGCATGTGACAATCGAAGCCATAGTTCAAAAGATTGAGCCTGAGCGATTCTTTTCCTACACGTGGCATCCGTACCCTATTGATCCGAACGTGGATTACTCGGCAGAAACGCCCACACTTGTAGAATTCAAACTCGAGACGACAGCAAAAGGTACTTTGCTAACGGTCACTGAATCAGGCTTTGACAAGATACCAGCCAATCGACGTGCTGAGGCTTTTCGCAAGAACGAGGCTGGTTGGGAAGGCCAACTGAAAAATATTCAGAAGTACCTGGCTGAAAATCGGCCGCGAAGCGCAAGCACAGCGTAAGGGAAAGGTGTCGTTCAGAAATTACAGCTGAACGTTAATCTGTTAGCGGGAAACATGCGCCGTCTTAATAAGGCGGCGCATTAACCAAGAGATATGTCGCGAGTAAGCCGCAGGAGTGTAGCGGCAAAACTTGAGGATTACGCACCAGTCTTTGCCGCTCTTGGCGATACGACCAGGCTGTCTTTGGTGGCCCAACTCTCTCAAGGCGAACCAAAATCGATTTCGCAATTAACTGAAGGTTTGCATCTCACGCGCCAGGCAGTCACCAAACACCTTCGCGTCCTGGAGAATGTTGGCCTTGTGCGAAGTACTTATTCGGGTCGAGAAAATCGTTTCGAACTAGATACGAGTCCGTTCAAGGACATCAATGAGTATTTGCAATTTGTCTCAGCCGAATGGGATCAGGCGTTATCCAGGTTGAAGTCGTTCGTGGAAAAGTAATCATATAATCGCACCTTTTGTGAACTCGAGAACGCGGAAAATGAGCGCGTGCGTCCGCGCCGCGACCCCCGGAATGTGTTCCGACATGCATTGTCGATCCGCGAAGGATGATCGGCCGCGTTCTCAGCTAAGGAAATTATTCCACTCGGTTGCAAGTCGGGTGTAAAGTACGTGAAACAACAAACACTTTCACTCGAACGGAGGCCCTATGTCAGACGCCGATTCCCAATCGTGTCCGCCAGATCCCACTCGCCGCAAATTTCTTCTGACCACGGGAAGTAGTGTGGCAGCAAGCCTGGTTGCGACGTACGTACCGGCGCTCGCGAATAGCGCCGAAGGAAGCGACTCGGGCTCGGCCGGGGCTGGACCGAACATCGAGGGCGCCGTCCCGATCACGCTGCGTATTAATGGCAAGGACCACCAACTTCGCATTGATCCACGGACGACGCTACTTGACTGTATTCGTGAGACGGTTGCACTCACCGGAACAAAGAAGGGCTGTGACCACGGTCAGTGCGGTGCCTGCACGGTGCATGTGAACGGGAGGCGCGTGCTCTCGTGCCTCAGCCTCGCTCTGATGAACGACGGAAACGAGATCACGACTATCGAGGGCCTTGGGACACCGGAAGCAATGCACCCGATGCAGGCAGCATTTGTAGCATACGATGGCTATCAATGCGGGTATTGCACGTCTGGCCAGATCATGTCAGCCGTTGCTTTGCTCAAAGAGCCGTGTGGTCCAGACGATGCGGCAGTAAAGGAGCTGATGAGTGGCAACATCTGTCGTTGCGGCGCCTACGCCAACATTGTCGCGGCGATTCAACAAGTTCGGAAGGGCGCTTAAAACAGAAGAGCAGGAGGGACCATGCATACGTTCGAATTTATCCGACCAGCAGATTCCGCGGCGGCCATCGCCGTTGCTGCACAATCGAAGACGTCGCAACAGGGCGCGGACGTACGATTCATGGGTGGCGGCACAACGCTGATAGATCTTATGAAGCTGAACGTTGAGACTCCCACACGCGTTCTGGATATCAATCGGCTGCCACTCGATAAGATCGAAGACACACCAGACCACGGCCTAAGAATCGGAGCAACTGTACGCAATTCCGATCTGGCTTATCATCCTCGAGTGCAGCGTGATTACTCTGTGCTGTCACAAGCCATCCTGCAAGGGGCCTCGGCGCAGATTCGTAACATGGCGACTGTCGCCGGGAACCTGTTGCAGCGCACGCGCTG
>DATBSH010000198.1:0-9941 GCA_036559885.1 Pyrinomonadaceae bacterium | reverse complement strand
AGGTCAGACCGGATCTGCCTCTTCGCGCACGCATCTTGAACGCTTTAGTACGCCGCAAGCGAGAGCTGAACGCGAGGAAGCCGAACTATCCGAAAAGCTGAAGGTTGATCCTAACAACGCTCAGAATCTGAATGCGCGAGCTTATGCCCGAATGGGACTCGGAAATTACCTCGAGGCCGTCCAGGACTTGCGCCGGGCCGTCTTGCTGGATCCTAAACATGCTGACTATCAGGCAAACTTAGGATACGCGCTTTGGAAGATTGGACAACGGGCCGAGGCCGTCAGGGCTGAACGTGAAGCGCTCAAACTGGACGACAAGAACTTTACGGCTCACTATCAATTAGGTCGTTTTCTCTTATTGAGTGGCGATTCTAAGCAACTCCCAGAAGCAGGAACCCATCTGCGACGTGCCCTCGAAATCGACCCTCGCCGCTCCGAGGTTCGGTTCGATTTACTGACGGTCTATCGCACCCTCGGCGATCAACCCAACGCTATCGCTCAACTGAATCTATTGCAGGATGCGCGCCCGGCCGATCCGCGCGTGACTTATGCGGAGGCGTTGCTGGCCTCCGACCGCGGCGATCTCAATGCCGCGATTGCTGGATTTCGCGCGACGCTGCGGCTGGATCCATCTCTTTACGGAGCGTGGCAGGACCTGGGTCTTGCTTTCATCAAAGTCAAACGTTGGTCAGACGCTGTTGACACTTTTGCCGAACTGGCGCGCAAGCAGTCTGATTCGGTTGAAGTTGCATACTTCCATGCGCTCTCGCTCTTTAACGCCGGTCGGGTATCAGAGGCGGAACGCGAGGCACGGCGCGCATTGCGGCTCGACGCCGGCGCGTCAGCGGCACACACGCTTCTCGGAATCATTCTCGCTTCTCGAGGCGGCGCCGACGCTGAAGCTGTCGAAGCCCTGGCCCAGGCGATCGCGCTCGACCCATCAAGCTTCGACGCGTTCTTTTATCTTGGCCGCGTCGAATATGCGATGAAAGATTATGTGGCCGCTGTGGAGCATCTGCGTACTGCGGTAAGAATCAATCCAGCGCATGCGGAGGCGCACTTCTTTCTCGGAACAACTCTGGAAGCTGCCGGCGATTCCGACTCAGCCCTCATCGAATATCAGAAGCTGATCCAGATTGACCCTCAATCGGCAATGGGTAAAGTTGGTCTTGGCGCACTTTTGGTTAAGCAGGGAAAAATCACTGAAGCCATTGCCGCACTCAAAGATGCGACCAGGCTCGATGCCAAGAGTTTTGAAGCACACTGGGCTTTGGGACGCGCCCTAATGTTGGGTGAAAGCTTTGCAGAGGCAGCTGAATCGCTACAAACGGCGGTGGCCTTAGCGCCCGACCGCTCTGATGCGCACTACCAGTATGGGTTGGCGTTGAGAAGATTAGGTCGCAATGAAGAGGCAAAACGAGAGTTTGCGATTGTGGAGCGTATCAACGCCGAATTTCGCAACCGTACGGTTAAGCAATGAGGTTGAATTCTCAAGGTGGTTAGTAAATTGAAGGAGTCCAGAGATTCGGTAACTAGAGAGGGTCGTGCTCGGGTAGTGTTGATGACACTGCTGGTGCTGTGGCTTTGCGCTCCGATTGTTGCTCAGCGTTCGAAACCTCAGCGCGACACCGGCACGTCGAATAGGCAAGACGCAGGACTTACTCCGTCAGCTCGCGAATCTCTGAATCACGCAGTGGCTGCACTCGAGACGAATTCGCTTGCTGATGCCGAGCGTGCAGCAAGGGCTGCGGTCGCAGCAGCGCCGAAATCTGCAACCACACACAATGTCCTTGGAGTAGTGCTCGATCGCCTCGGACGATTCACTGACGCGTTTACGGAATTCAATATAGCCGTAAAACTCGATCCCCGTTTCGTGAGTGCCCGCAATAACCTGGGTCGCATGTTGGCAGAGCGTGGCCGAACGAATGAGGCGATTGCTCAATTCGAAAGCGTGCTCGCAACTGATCCGAAACATGTTCAGGCCCACTACAATCTCGGTGCCTTGTACGCTGATGCTGGAGATTTTGTCAGATCTGCGGAGAACTTTGCTCAGGCGCGCTTGAGTGCGCCGGAAGATCCTCAACTAGCGCTCGCTTTTATCAACGTCGCCTATCGTGCAAATCGCTCTCGGGAGGCAGATGCTGCGGCCGCCATTATCGAGCGCGTGGCCGCAGGGGATCCACGCACTCTTTTCACCTTGGGCACTGCGCTCGCGCAAAATGAGAAGTATGAACAGGCTGCGCGTGTCTTTGCACGAGTCAATGAAAAAACGCCTCACACTTTCGAGGTGCTCTACAATCTTGGTGTCGCCCTTTACAACTTAAATCGAAATGAAGAAGCGGCCCGCGCCTTGGCGGAGGCAGCCGACCTTAACCCCGCTCCCGCGGAAACTCATTTTCGCCTTGGACTGATTGCCAGTGAGCGCAACGATCATCTGAACGCCGTTGAAGAGTTCAAACATGCGATTGAGCGCGATTCGAAAAAGAGTCCCTATCACTACATGCTTGGTCGAGAGTATTTTCGAGTTGGCTATTGGGAGGGAGCGATAAGCGAACAAACGCGAGCCATGGAACTTGAGCCGAAGCAGGCGGCTTATGTGCTTGCTCGCGCAAATGCCAACTATCGCAAAGGCGAGTGGATGGCGTCAGCGATGGATTTTGATCTGGCAGCCACGATTGACCCAAAGATTGAGAACATTGAGTACCTTCAGGGCTACGCCCACCGGGCTGCAGGAAACTTTGATCGCGCTCGCGAGCTGCTGGAGAAGTTTCTCGCTTCACATCCCGACCATGTGGATGCGCTTGCCAGTCTGGGCTACGTGTTCATCGAGCAGGGGCGATTGGAAGAAGCAGAGCGTCCGCTAAAAAGGGCGCTTGAGCTTCAATCAGACAACGTGCCGGTGCTTTATGATTTTGCGCGCCTGGCGCTAAAGCGTCGCGACTATGCTGAAGCAGCGACGCGGCTTCGGCGAGTGCTGGAAAAAAATCCGACGCATACTCAGGCACATTATCAACTCTTCTTGGCCTACTCGAGACTCAAGCAACCAGACAAGGCCCAATCGGAACTGGAAGAGTTCAAACGCCTCGAAGCCCTCGAGAAACAAGTCAAACAGGAACGAATTCTCGACGAGAAGTTGCGCACTCAGCAGATGTTGGGAAGGGGACAGTAAGAAAACAATCGAGTCAGGCATGTCCGCTGTGATGCATTCTTTCTTTAGTCGCAGTTTGCTAAAGCCCGCAATGGCCATCCTGATGTTGGTTCCGGCCATCTCTACGGCTGCGCAGGAAGGTCTCTTAAAGAAACCGTTTTACGAATGGTCGAAGGCCGAAGTAACAAACCTGCTAAATGACTCGGCCTGGGCGCGAACCCAGGAAATACGAATCCGGCCTCTAAGACAGGTTCGCTCAGTGGCGGGCCAGCCCGAAACAACAGGCACTGCCGATCGTCAAGCTCCCTTGGGCGGTGCCGTCGAGCCTCGGGACTTCCGGTTTACGATTCGGCTGCACTCCGCCCTACCAATCCGGCAGGCGCTGGTACGCCGAGAACAGTTCAAATGGAATTACGATCAGAAAACCGCGGCAGATCGCAAGGCTTTTGACTTGCAAGCGAAGCAGTTACTTCTCGATTGCGCCGTTTGCGCAGACTACTACGTGGTGAGCATAGGTTTCAGTTCAACCAATAGCGCGGGGACTGACATGATCTACCAATGGTTCGGCGCGGCGACGTTGCCCTCAATCAAGGGCTACATCTACATCGCAAACGAACGAGGTGAGCGGCGCGATCTGGCTGACTTCATTCCACCCAAAGCTCCCGGCGATGACGTGTATTTCGTTTTTCCCAGACGTGATGGGAAGGGCCAACCGTTGCTGACCATAACCGACAAGAAGCTCGTCTTTCGGATGAGTGATGCAAATGCCAATTCGGTCACGAACTTCACGCTGGATGTAGGACGGATGATCGTGGGTGGAAAAGTAGAGTTTTGACGCTCGATCCGGCGGTGCTTGTCAGACTTTTCCAGAAGCTCGTAACCAGGAATTCAAAAGTCAATCGGCAGTTTGTTGATGATGCTCAGGCGGAGATCCGCCAACTGATCAGTTTATGTGCGAAGCTTCAAAACCCACAGGACTGGCTGGTAGCAATGGTTCCGAGCTCACTTGCCAGGCTGTTAGGGCGACTTATGTGCTCTGCTCGATCGCGTTGATTTTTCTTTGTGCCGTTCACTCCTTTATTTATGCACAGTCGGGCGCGCCTTCAGTCATCAAAGTCGAGCCGCCCTCATGGTGGGCCAACCATTCGATTGCACCGGTGAGATTGATCGTGCGGGGGACGAGTTTGACTGGTGCTCTGGTTCACAGTTCGAAACGTGAACTGACTGTTTCCGGCGTCAAGGTGAATTCAAATGGAACCTATCTTTTCGTCAATGTAACGATTGATCGGCAAGCAAAGCCCGGTGACTATCCTCTGATTATCCAAACTCCTGGCGGCTCAGCAACATTTTACTTGCGGGTGAATCAGCCGTTAGACGCCAGAACAAACTTCCACGGCATCGACAACGACGACGTGATCTATTTGATCATGACCGATCGTTTCGCCGATGGAGATACTTCTAACAATACGCCTCCGGGCGCTCCCGCGGCAGCGTTGGATAGAAGGAATCCTAGAGCCTTTCATGGCGGCGACTTTCGTGGAATCATCAATCACTTACCATATCTAAAAGAACTCGGTATAACCGCTTTATGGCTGACGCCTTGGTACGACAATTGGAATGGTATTAACAACTGCGACAAGCCATGGTGTCCGATGACTTACTATCACGGTTATCACGCGATTGATTATTACGCCGTAGAAGATCGATTTGGAGATTTACAAACGCTTCGCGAGTTGGTTGAGAAGGCGCACGCGTTGGGAATAAAGGTAATTCAGGATCAGGTGGCAAATCATGTCGGCGCACAGCATTCGTGGATTACAAACCCGCCGCTCGAGAGCTGGTTTCATGGCACGTTGAAAAACCACGAGCGCAATCGATTTCAAAACAGCGTATTGCTTTCACCGCATGCAAACAAAGCGGCCGTTAGAAATACACTCGACGGTTGGTTCAGCGACGATTTGCCGGATATGAATCAGGAGGAGCCTGAGGTCTCGCGCTACGAAATTCAGAATTCACTGTGGTGGGTTGGGGTAACAGGAATCGATGGTATTCGGCAAGACACGATTCAATACATGCCGCGCACGTTTATTCGCGAACTTAGTGACGCTCTTCATCGACAATATCGGAGCATGTGGATGGTTGGTGAGGTATTCGAACGCGATGCTGCTCAAACTGCCTTCTTCATCGGGGGGCACACGGGTTGGGACGGAATCGATACGCACCTGGATTCAGTGTTCGATTTTTCCTTGTGGGATGTATCGCTCGATGTGTTCACCAACAAGAAGCCGGTTAGTGCTTTGCGGGATCAATTGAAGTACGACGCGTTGTACCCTGATCCTTCGCGACTCACAGTGCTGGCAAACAATCACGATACCAGCCGATTCATGTCGATCAAAGGTGCGAGTTTAGAAGGAGCGAAGCTGCACCTTGCGTTTATCATAACTGTCCGAGGCATTCCACAAATTTACGCAGGTGAAGAAATCGCCATGGAGGGTGAAGATGACCCAGATAATCGCCGTGACTTTCCTGGCGGTTTTCCGGGAGATTCACGAAATGCATTCTTAATGAGCGAGCGGTCGCCGCAAGAGCAGCAGATGTGGCAGTGGACTCGTGATTGGATCAAGTTGCGTCGCGATCACTCTGCAATCAAACGAGGCCAACTGATCGATCTTTTCTATGATGAGGACGCATATGTTTATGCGCGGCAAGACGCAGCAGAGACTGTACTTATCGCTATCAACCGTTCGTCGGCTGAAAAGAATGTAAGCATTCCGGCTTCAGCGATTAACATTCGTGGTGGTGCGCGTCTTGTGCCATTGCTCGGAGCGCGGAGTGGACAAACCATCGGTCCTGGCGATTGGGTTCTGACTCTTCCTTCGGCATCTGCTGTGGCTTACGGCGTAAGGTAAATGTGTTCGGAAAATGACGGGAGCCCGGACGTCCTCGTCCGCACATGAGCGCGAAGCGCGAACGGGCTGTGCGCCTGACGGCGCATTTGCGGACGAGGACGTCTGATGCGCGCTCCCAGTATCAAGTTGATTAGTCTCTTTAACGATCCTAGTGAAGATAACGAAGCGGCCTTTATGACCTTTCCACGAGCGAGCGGCATTCTTCTGCACCCGACGTGTCTGCCGGGTCGGTTCGGTATTGGAGACCTCGGCGACGAAGCCTACCGATTCGCAGACTTCCTCCAGCAGAGCGGACAAAGTTTGTGGCAGGTCCTGCCTATTGGGCCAACTGGGTATGGCGATTCTCCTTACGCGTGTTATTCAGCCTTTGCAGGTAACACGTTATTAATCAGCCCCGAACGGCTCGTAAAGGAAAATCTGCTCACCCAAACTGATCTAGCGGATGCGCCGTCATTTCCTGACGACCGCGTAGATTTCGAAAAGGTTCATCGATTTAAAGAGTCGTTGCTCTCAATCGCATTCAGGCGGTTCAAAGAAAAACCTGGTCCGGAGACGACCGCAGCCTTCGAATCCTTTTGCGTAAAAGAGCGCGATTGGCTGGATGATTACGCGTTGTTTCGTGCGCTCAAAGACGAGCACGACGGACGCTCATGGAACGAATGGGAAACAACGCTGGTACGGCGAGACCCGGCGGCGTTGAGCAGTGCAAAAGAGAAACTGCGGAACGAGATTGAGGCGCAGAAGTTTTATCAATTCTTGTTTTTCAAGCAGTGGTTTGAGCTGAAGACTTATTGCAACGATCGCGCAATCAAATTAATTGGCGACATTCCAATCTTCGTCGCACAGGATTCTGTTGACGTCTGGACCAATCCGGACCAGTTCAAGTTACATCCAAACGGTCAGCCTATCGTGATTGCGGGTGTGCCTCCCGATTACTTCAGCAAGACTGGTCAACTCTGGGGCAATCCGCTTTATGACTGGCAGCACATGGTGGCTGATGGATTCAAATGGTGGATCAAACGCGTGCGCGCAACACTCCACACGGTTGATATTGCTCGCATTGATCACTTTCGAGGCTTTGCGGCCTGCTGGGAGATTCCCGGCGGCGATAAAACGGCCGAACGTGGTCGGTGGGTTCCTGCGCCGGGAAGGGAGCTGTTCGCAGCGATTCGGAAGGCGCTCGGCGAGTTGCCCATCATTGCTGAAGATCTTGGAGTCATTACTCCGGATGTGGAAAGTCTGCGAGACGATTTTGGATTTCCTGGCATGCGGATCCTTCAGTTTGCCTTCAGTGGTGATGCAAAGGGTATTGACCTGCCTCACAACTATCATCGCAACGTAGTCGTTTACACGGGCACGCACGATAACGACACCGCCCTTGGGTGGTTCAATAGTGTCGCCGGCGAAGGATCGACGCGAGATGCCGAACAGATCGAGCGAGAGCGCGAGTTTTGCCTCGAGTATCTGAACACGGACGGCAAAGAGATCAATTGGGACTTCATCCGGACCGTCATGGCTTCCGTAGCCAATACTGCAATTGTGCCTTTGCAGGACTTGCTTGGTTTAGGAACTGAAGCACGTATGAATCTGCCGAATACAACATCAGGCAATTGGTCGTGGCGCTTCAGACGCGGCGCGCTGACGGAGCACATTGGGAAGCGGTTGAAAGAGTTGACGGAGTTGTACGGCAGGGCGCCAGAAGATACGACGAAGGGAAATAAAACTTAATAGCCCTGCGTGCTACATGAAGACAAAGCCTTTCTCGCAACAGACAGCGATCGTGACGGGCGGTGCAACCGGAATCGGCCGTTCATTCACTGAAGCACTCGCAGATTTAGGAGCGCAAGTCGTTATCGCTTCAAGACGCCGCGAAGTACTTGAAATGACCGCGGATCAGATCAATAGATCAATTGGTGCTGAGAGAGTTTCGACCTGCGCGTTCGATATTCGAGATAACGAACAAATTGAAGGGCTTGTTAGTTTTGTCGTAGAACGTCATCGGTCAATCGATATTCTTATCAATAACTCGGGCCTCGCTGTACCTGAAACGGTCGAAGAGATCTCCGACGCCGGTTGGGAAAAGGTGCTGCAAACAAATCTGCGAGGCGTAATGCAGCTTTGTCGGGCAGTCTTGCCGCACATGATGAAAGAAGACTTCGGCGACATCGTAAATATCTCTTCACAGGCGGGCAAACACGGATACGCGGATGTGCCGTCATATTGCGCCTCGAAGTTTGGATTGCTCGGTTATGCCGAAGCGCTGCGAGATCATGTGAGAAAAACAAAAGCGAATATCAGGGTATTTAACTTCTGTCCCGGTCTGGTGGACGTTGAGAATACGGATGCGACGACGGAGCCACGTCCAGGATTCATTCATGTGTCAAACCTCGCGCGCACACTGATCTATGCGTTATCACTCGATCGAGATGTGGTGCTGGAAGATATAAACCTCTACGCGAAGTGACCTGCCGCGAGGAAAGGATTCCTGATGCAAAAACCACGCTTGAGTCTGCTGCAGATCGGCAACATGAGCTTTGGCTTTCTAGGCATCCAGTTTGGCTGGGGCTTGCAGCTGGCCAACATGAGCGCAATCTACAGCTATCTTGGCGCGAAGGAGTCAGATATTCCGCTTCTTTGGCTCGCTGGACCAGTCACAGGATTGATTGTTCAGCCAATCATTGGCGCCATGAGCGATCGTACGTGGAACTGGTTGGGCCGTCGTCGTCCCTACTTCCTTGTGGGCGCAATTCTTTCGAGCATTGCACTATTCATCATGCCCGACTCAACAAGCGTGCGAATGGCAGCGGCTTTTCTCTGGGTACTCGACGCCAGCATCAACATCAGCATGGAGCCATTTCGCGCATTCGTCGCGGACAAACTTAATCCTGCGCAGCGAACAGTCGGCTTTGTGATGCAGAGCTTTTTCATTGGAGTCGGAGCGACACTTGCGAACGCCTTGCCATACCTATTTCGTTACACGGGGGTCAGTGGAAGGACGGCCAGCGGTATACCTCTCACGGTTCAATACTCTTTCAAGATCGGTGCGGCTGCTTTTCTTCTGGCAATCCTGTGGACGATTTTCACCACGAAGGAGTATCCCCCTGAGGACATGGCTGCCTTCGAACGCATGCGCGCTCAACATCGCGGACTGCCGGCACTAGTCAAGTCTCTAGTTGCGGAAATCATCTCTGCGATTCGCGAGATGCCGGCGACGATGAAACAGCTCGCCCTGGTTCAGCTATTCACCTGGCTCGGCCTTTTCTGCATGTGGCTATTTTTTGGGCTGACAACTTCGTATCACATTTTCGGCGCTACAAGTCCACAGGATCCGCGTTTTGCATTGGGAGGGGAGTGGGGCGGCATCTGCTTCGCCGTGTATTCGATTGTCACTTTTCTAGTCGCCTTCGTGCTCGCAAAAGTAGCAAACGCTACGAGCCGGAAGATCGTCCACGCGCTTTCGTTACTCTGTGGGAGTGTAGGTCTACTGTCGGTTTACCTGATTCATGATAAGTACGTTCTTCTTCTCACGATGGTCGGCGTTGGTGTGGCGTGGGCATCAATTCTCTCCATGCCTTATGCGATCCTGTCTGGCGCCTTGCCGCCGGCGCGAATCGGAATTTACATGGGCGTCTTCAATTTTTTCATAGTCATTCCGGAGATTGTGCAGGCTTTAACATTCGGGCCGATTATTCGAGCCGTGTTCGGCGCAGAGAACCACAACGCTCCTCTTTATATGGTAATGATGGGTGGAGTCTTTTTGGCGTGTGCCGCTCTTCTCGTTACTCGAGTAGACGACGTTGGTGAGAAGGACGCGGCGACCGTTCTTCGAGGTGATGAGCAGGAACCGTTCCTGGTGCCGGAAGGAGTTCAGCCTGTTCCAAGCA
>DATBSH010000197.1:0-7165 GCA_036559885.1 Pyrinomonadaceae bacterium | reverse complement strand
GATGAAAAAGAACCACCCGCAAAGGTCGTTGAACTGAAGAAACAGATCCGGAAAGCTGATGCAATCCTGTTCGTGACTCCCGAATATAACTATTCAGTTCCGGGCGTATTGAAGAACGCAATCGACTGGGCCTCTCGGCCCTACGGCGACAACGCGTGGAATGGAAAATCCGTTGCGGTGATGGGTGCTTCGGTAGGTATGCTAGGCACTGCTCGAGCTCAATACCACTTGCGCCAGATGTTTGTCTTTCTGAACATGCATGCTGTCAATCAACCGGAGGTGATGATTAGTAACGCCCCGAAAAGATTTGACGATCAGGGTAATTTGACGGACGAGACTGCCAAGAGGCTTATCCAACAACTGCTGGGCGAGCTAATCAAGTGGACCAAGCTATTACAAACTCAGTGACAGGATCGATAGTTTGTCGGGATCTATGCAGGCTGGTCTTCGGTGTGGCTAAGGAGTTACTAATCCCTTTTTGATATTACGTTGCCACGCTTCGTAGTTTCTGATCCTCCGCTTGGCCTGTTTACGTGTGAGTTTCATTTCCTGGGCCACAAAATCGATGCGCGTCGTCCGGTCTTTTTTCTTGTCGTAACGATCACCGGGCGCCTTCAGGTAAAGTTTGTAAGCATAAGTCCATTCCGCCTTGACCTCGGGAGTCGCTTGTTTACCGCGTTGTTCGGGCATGGCTGCCGGCCCTTTCTGAGAAATTCAATCTGCGGATTCTACACAGAAGCGAAAGCTCTGAACAGTGAAATTACCGGAATGGCGGCTTGCAAGGCTTCTTGGAAGTTGCTGCATTGGATAACGCCTTTTCCTCAGGCGGCTGTTTCTTGAGCCATCTCCAGACGGATAAGCCGCTCAGAATGACAGCAATCACCATTAACGCATGAACAAAGTATTCGACGACCGGAGAATTCAAAAACGCAATCACCCGCCTCCCAAAGTAAATAGCCAACACTGCTTCAAATGTGAAGCGTATCAGCCTGCCGACCAATACAGCGCTGAATACAGCGCGTTTGGGGATTTGCAGGGCCGATGCTGTCATCACCACAGGCGTAAACGGAAATGGTGGCGGCAAGACGGTAGCGGCAAATAATGTAAGCCAACCTTTGGTTTCTAGCTTTGTCTTCAGACTCTCCAGCTTCTTATTGCTGACGAACCGTTGCAGACCTTTTTCCCCAGTCTTGCGCATCAACGCGTCGACTATGAAAACGCCGAGAAGTGAACCTGCGACTGCAGCGAATACCGATCCCATAGAGGCAAGTAAAGAGCGGCTGCGGCTGACGATCGCGATCAGCATCACATCATTCCCGAACGGCAAGACAAGAAACGATGAGTCGAGCGTGCTTAAGATGAACAATCCAAACACACCGAGACGGCGAAAGTATCTAAAAAACGAATAGGCCCATGAACCAGCTAACGCGATATGGAGATAAGTCAATTGGAAATCACCTGTACTAAGTAAGTCGAGTCGGTTCAGCGGGAGTGGGATCTACTATTGGTGTCGGAAGATCAGGTTCAGTGACCGGTGCGCCGGGTTGTGGATTTGAATCGGGCGGGAGCGGCACAGGTGCGGGACGCGGCTGATCTGGATCCAATGGATCGTATGGAGTGCGAGGTGGCGTCTCTGGCTTAGGGTCCTCCTGCTGAGAAATGATCGTCATATATTTTGCTCCGTAGGTTGAACGATGACGGCAGTTGCCGGTAACGCTTTGTCCGGTTGGAATTCAAGTGATTTGCGAGTTCTGTGATTCGCGGCTGTTGAATTGAAGGAGAATTTGCTTTTTAGTCTGTTGAATGGCGCCTCGATCAGATAGAACGACAGAGCAGAAATGAACACCGCGGTTGCAAACCTAGCCCAGGGATCCAATGTTGGACCGACCCAGAAGTAAAAGGTCGTTGTTTTCAATAAAAGCCAGTGCCAGAGATAAAGACCATAAGAGACCTTCCCGAACCACTGAAATGGCGGGAAGCCAAACAATTTACTCATGAACGAAGAACCTTCCATTGCTGCGGTCCATACAATGACGCTGCAGAGGGCTGCAATTGCGGTATATCCCCACCGGTAAATCAAGGCATCCGTGAAATGAATCGTGCAGATCAAATACGCGAAACAGGCAACGGCCGCTAAGTTTGCTAACCTCAGAATGCGCCGCGTCGTGTCGCTCAGTTGACGAACAGGGATCAATGCGATCAGACAACCCATCAGCGGTGCGTCAGCCCTCGTGTCTGTTCCGTAGTAGAGTCGGCTGTGTTCAGCACCTGTGGTCCATAGCTCATGACGATGTAGCAGAATCGCAAAAATTATTAGAATCAAGGCACTTGATAGTTGCTTCCTCTTTATTCCTGCGGCCAGACAAAGCACTAGCAACATTGGCCAGATGAGATAAAACTGCTCTTCAATGGAGAGCGACCAGGTTATCGCAGTCGGATCGAGAGAATGATCCCAACCGAAAGCCATTCGCCAGTTCGTCGAATATGCCAACGCCAATCCAACCAGCCGCAACTCTGCCGCAAATTGTTCGCGATTGAGGTAGTAAGTGACCGCAAGAGACACCAAAAGGTACAGGACGAGCGCTGGTCCAAGCCTCAACGCACGCCGCAAGTAGAAGTTTTTCAGCGAGACTGCTCGAGTCGCCTCGAATTCCTGCAACAAGAGCATCGTAATTAGAAAACCACTTAATACGAAGAATAAGTCGACGCTGAGAAAGCCACCGCTGAGTGAGTAAGGTATTAACTGATGATGGCTGAGTACGAGAAGTATCGCGATGCCGCGCAGGCCATCCAATGCGGGAACTCTATTTGCCCGAAAACGATGCATAAATGAAAGTAGAAAGAGAGGTAGGCAATTCGGATGCTAGGAGGTGTTAAGCGCAATTGCTCAATTCAGGCACAAACAGTCAGTACCGAAACGCGGTAGCGTCGGGTCTTGTTTAAATCTTAGTTGCCTCAGATTTAAACGAGACCCGACGCTACCGCGTTTCGGTACTGACTGTTTGACACTCTAGATAGCGCTATATGAGAACAGAGCGGATCAAGGTCGCGGAGTAACCACGAAGTTCTCAGTCAACCGAAACCCTGCATTACTCGGCTGGGGTGATTTAACTCCCAATAAACCCTGCGCGATTGCTAGTCTGGCCATGATTCGTGACTCGGGAAGCTGAAACCGACCAGCCAATGTTTCCGAACGTTCGAAATCGGTCTTTGCAAGGAAAGCGATTTCCTGACCATATCGGTTTATCATCATCGTCAACCCATTGCCACCTTGCAGGGGCAGCTCACCATCGCGAAATACGCTCGTCTCGAATCCATTCAAGACCGCGGCGGCCGACAACAATTCGTTCAAATGGCTGATCCCTGAATCAAGAATCTCAAAACTCTTGCCTGGATCAACCAATGTGAATGCATGCGCAACTTGTAACTGTTGTTCGAAATTCTCGTAGCTGGTAGCACGCTTGTTTGTCATCTGTCGCGCTTCATCGAGCAACTGCCGCTGAAGTTTAGGATTCTTCGACTGCACGTCGGTGGCAAGCTGAATCAAGAGAGCAATGCGGTCGTTATCCGATTGCAAACGTGCGAGACTCTGCCGCACTTCTTCGATCCTTGTTCCCTCAGCCTTTGTTGCAAGCTCGCGAAAATCAATTCGTTGCGTGACCGCATCGCGCTGACGCGCATCCAGGTGGTCAGTGGCAATCTGTCTTGCGCGAGCGAGATCGCCCTCATCAAGAGCTTTATAAGCAGCTTGTTGATAAAGCCTCGCCTGCAGCTGAGCGGGTGCCGCTGCAGCTGACTGCATTAACGCATCGGTAGTAACGTTCCCCCCTGGAAACGAATAGAAAGTCTGGCCTGCTGCCGCGCGGCTGTTGTCGCCAATGCCCATCTCGGTGAACTTTTGCCTAACGGCTTGAGACCTACCGGGAAGATTCTGATCTATCTGAGGCAGTAGTCGCTGCAACCCACCCAACATACGGCGAGCGTTGGCCTGTTCGATCTGCGCGTCCGTCGGTGGAGTCTGACTCGTCGCGACAGCCCTTACATTGGGTCCAACGCCCGCGGCGCGTGAGGACCTTGGGGTGTTCTGCGCTGGCGGCGTCGCTTTGAGGGCTGAATCAATCACACTTCCGAGAAGGTCAACATATGCAGTTTGGTCCAATATCGGCCCTCGTCCTTGCGGTGCCTGCTTAGTATCAGAGTCTGTGTTAGTCGTACTCGTTGAGGGAATCCGTGGGCCGGGATTCAGAAGCGCTAGCGCGAGCGTGCCGGCTTGGGTGTTCGTAAGCATGCTAGCCCCTTGAAGTCGCTTCACCGTTTTGTCGGCAAGTTTTGTAGCAGCTTCCTGATCCTGCTGTCGGAGTCGATTTATTACCTCTGATAATGAGTAGGGAAACTGCCCCTTCTCGAGCATCTGGTCAGCATTCTGTGCGGCGAGCTTAGGATCTAATGCCGCTACTGCAGCCAAAAGATTCTGCTCAAGGACCTCTTCGGGATTTATTTGCGGCATTCGTCCCTGAGTCACCGCATCAGTGTTCTGTGTGTTGGTCGGTGCTTTTGTCGTCGCTAACAATTGATACGCTAAAGGCGCATCGTGACGCGCTGCAGCCAGTACAAGCTCTTGACGAAGCTGTGCTGGACGACGAGGTTGGTTTGGTGGCCCCATCCGCTGTGTAGTGTTATCCGGCGCGCGCATCATTTCTGCGACAGCGTCACCGGCCAGCATGAACAGCGAGCGAGCGCGTGGCTGATCGCGGTCCCACAACATGTCCGCGGCGTAAATTTGAATCCTCACGCGGTTGTCAGTCAGTCGCAGCGATTGTGATTCCTCGACTACCTGATCCAGTACTCGGTAGGCGTTCTTCGCCCACTCTTCCTTTTGCTTTTCCAATTCCTCAGCGGAAGGCTGCTGCGGTGCCGGTTGTTCCTGTGCGACGGCGACGCACATGCACGCAAACAGCGAGAAGACGACAAGACGGGCCAGTTGCTTCATTTCTTCGTACCTCTAGGCTGAATGTTACCAACCAATTTGACGCCGGAAAAGGCGAGGAAGGCGAGAAAATTATGTCCGACACGCGTCTCTTTGTTAAGCTGTCGAACGCCACGATACGAACATCAGACGTTCACGTTTCCCGTTTACAGGATTCCCTCTTTATAATCCCTTCCAAATCCCGATTCCATCCGGAGTCTTCAGATGCCTTAAAGGAGCCACGTCGATGCACGGTCGGGCGTTCTTTTGCCGTTGGAATCGAACTATTAGTAGAGATACGAAAATGAAACTCTCGTTCTTGATATTAGCGATTGTTTTGGCGGCGCCGACGTTCGCTCAAACGTCAGCCAAGCCTGACCCCGCGTCGAAGTTGGTTCAGTTTCATATAGCTTTGGTGAAACGCGGGCCTAAGTGGTCGCCCTCTTCATCTTCTGCTGCTTCGCCAGTTCATCAGCAACACGTCGATTATGTTATGTCACTTCTTCAGTCTGGCAAAGCTGCGATTGCTGGGCCAATTGACGGCGATCCGGAAATAACAGGTATTTATGTTTTTAGAGCTAGCACTGCCGACGAAGCGAAAGCCTGGGCCATGGCTGATCCTGCAGTCGTCGCCGGACATTTTACGGTGGAAATGCATCCGTGGTGGTCAGAAGATGTTATGAAAAAGATGTCGACTCCGATGAAGTTGACCACTGTGTATCTGGCATTCCTCGTTCGCGGTGAAAAGTGGACGCCTGACCAGACACCCGAAACGGAAGCAATACAAAAGGCCCACCTCGAAAACATCAACCGGCTGGCTGAGATGAAGAAGCTTGTCGTAGCTGGACCATTTGGCGACAACGGTAAGCTGAGAGGCATTTTTGTGTTTCGCGTCGGATCGATAGAAGAGGCACGCGCACTAGCCGAGACTGATCCGGCAGTGAAAGCCGGAAGACTTGCTTTAATTTTGCATCCCTGGATGGTGCCAGAAGGGATTCTGCCGTGATAAGACAGCAGAAGCAGCAGGCAGGAGGCAGTAATCATTGGTCAGTTATCATTTGACATTTATCAATTGTCCCTTACCGAACGCTCCACGGCATCTGGGGAGGACCCCGGCACTAGACGGAAATGACAGTAAACGCAAATGACAATTGATAAATGTCAAATGATAACTGACGAATGATTGCTGCTCCAGCCCTGCTCCTGCACCTGCGTTTTAATGTGGCTGGAACATCATCAACTAATCGGCCGTATGATTTTCCGATATGTATTGTCCATCCTGTGGGTCTGACGAGCGTCAACCAAGCCAATACTGCCGAGTTTGTGGCACGGACTTACGTGCCGTTCGTCTTTCCCTTGAACAACCCGATAGCATCACGGCCTCTGCCATTTCAGCGCGTCAGCAAATCAGCCTGGCCATCGCTGATCGAATCCGGCAGGTACAGAAGGCGAAAGATCTCGAACACATTGCAGAAGACGTTTTGCCTCAGATTGAAAAGTTTCTCGAATCACCTGAAGAACGCAGGCTCCGTCGGATAAGAGCTGGGTTGATTACGACTGCGATTGGTCTAGGCGCGACGATCGGAGCATTCATGCTTGCTCTCAACAAGAGTGACATGATTCCTCTCATCGCGCCGATGCTGGTTTTGTTCTTAGTCGGAGTGGGAGTGCTGATTAACGGCCTCTGGTTCACTCTGCCTCGGAAACAGCTGCCAGAACCAGATTGGGAAAACCTGCCCCCGGAGCAATCGGAACTCGTTCAACGACCAACCACCCAAAACATGTCGCTGCCAGCTTCGTATCAATCGTTGCCAGCCTCGTCAGTTACCGAACACACGACCCAACATCTAAGTGGCAAGGATGTTCGATAAGAGGTTGTGATTGATGGGTCCTGTAGGTGGCTTTGCCTCA
The DNA here is from genome assembly GCA_036559885.1 of Pyrinomonadaceae bacterium. Taxonomy (GTDB): domain Bacteria; phylum Acidobacteriota; class Blastocatellia; order Pyrinomonadales; family Pyrinomonadaceae; genus PSRF01. Next base: position 288 of record DATBSH010000197.1, on the reverse strand, counting down.
AAAGTCGGATCTAGCTCGAGGCAGGAGTGTTTTGGTTCGTGTTGGTTAGTGTTACTTCGTGTATTGTTTTTATTTTTCTGTACAAAAGGAACTATCCACGAAGTCACACGAACTAAACACGAAACTCGTTACCACCGAAATCGACTTTTGAGGCAAAGCCCCTATAGGTCTTATACGTCCTATCTGACAACTCACCATTCACCATGAGCATCGTTCTTGAAGGCGGATGTTTTGTAAGCGATTGGAGGGAAACCCCAACCGTCATTTCAGGAACACTGTCTGAGCGGA
>DATBSH010000196.1:0-4620 GCA_036559885.1 Pyrinomonadaceae bacterium | reverse complement strand
GACGAATCGCCCGATATCGCAAAGGCAAATCTGTTTGAGAACGGGCATTGGTCGGTTGCACCCATTGGTGCCTTCCCTCAAGGCGCGACAGCCAATGGTTGTCACCAGATGATTGGCGACGTTTGGGAGTGGACTACTTCCGATTACGTTCCTTATCCGGGATTCAAATCGGAGTTTGATGAGTATAACGACAAGTGGTTCGTGAATCAGAAGGTGCTGCGTGGCGGTTCCTTTGCGACGCCGCAATTGCACATCAGATCAACGTACCGAAATTTCTTCCACGCGCACGAACGCTGGATGATCTCAGGCTTCAGGTGCGCAAAGGACTTGTAAAGAGCCTAAGCCCGGATTTACGCCGATAGAGCCAAATAGAACGCTTCACTCTAGTGATATGAGGTCGATACCACCTCGCTCGGTAGTGTCTGGTACCGAGCTGATGATATTGGATTGACTGATATCTCACAGCCCTCAAGACCTGTTTCTTTTTAAGGAGAAAAGCCAATGTCCCAGCCGACACCTGTCCCGATCCGATCATTCTTTCTGTCTGTATTGCTGAGTCTGAGTTGTGGCAGTCTCTTGCTCGCACAAACACCTGCACGGAATTCTTCTAACTCCGACGCTAATGCCGCGACTTCGGCGCGAACCGCGACTCGCCCGATACCGAATCCGAAGTACACAACACCGACTTCGCAGCTCGACACAGCCTACGGCGTGAAGATCGCCGAGTACACAACGGAGAAATACTTTTTGACGGAACTCGTCGATCACGTGCCGCTGTCAGACAAGGTGCCGTCGCCTGAAAAGATCCTGGGATACGCCGTTGGCACTCCAAACAAGCTCACGTACACAAAAGATCTTTATCGTTATTACCGCGCGCTGGCCGATGCATCTCCGCGTGTTCGTGTTTTGGTAGCTCCGGAAAAGAGCGAAGAAAGTCGCGAACAGTTGCTGGTGCTTGTGAGCGACGAAGCGAATTTGGCGCGGCTGGACCGTTACAAAGAGATCACTGCTAAGCTCGCCGATCCTCGAAAGATTACTGAAGCTGAGGCGCAGCAGTTGGTGACTGCAGGGAAGCCTTTCTACTGGGCATCCGGCTCTATCCACTCTCCCGAAACGGGCTCACCTGAGATGTTGATGGAAATGGCGTACCGATTGGCTGTGGAAGATTCGCCATTCATTGAAGACATTCGCAAGAACGTCATCGTAATGATCACACCGGCGTTGGAAGTCGATGGCCGCGATCGGATGGTCGATCTCTACAACTATCGCAAGGCGAATCCAGGGAAACCCGTGCCGCCACTAGTCTATTGGGGGAAGTATGTAGCTCACGATAACAATCGTGATGGTCTCGGCTTGGCGCTGGCTCTGACACGGAATCAGATGCGTACCTTCCTTGAATACCATCCGACTGTGCTTCATGACCTCCACGAGTCAGTGCCTTATCTCTACACAATGACCGGTACGGGACCGTATAACGCGTGGCTCGATCCCCTCGCGATTGATGAATTCCAATTGCTCGCCTATCACGAGATTGAAGAGATGACGAAGCGCGGTGTGCCTGGCGTTTGGACGCATGGGTTCTACGACGGCTGGGCCCCGAACTACATGCTTTACATCGCAACAGGTCACAACGCGATTGGTCGCTTCTACGAGACGTTTGGCAATGGCGGCGCGGATACACGTGAACGCACACTTGCCGCGAATCAAACCTCGCGCGTTTGGTATCGACCAAATCCGCCTTTCCCGCGGGTGATGTGGTCGATGCGCAACAACGTCAACATGCAACAGTCGGCAATTCTGTTTGCGATGAATTTCGTAGCGAACAGCCGCGAGAGGTTCTTGAACAACTTCTATTTGAAGAGCAAGCGCGCCGTCGACAAGGCCATGAACGAAGGGCCTGCTGCCTGGGTGATATCCGCAGACTCGCGGCCGGTTGAAGCGGCAGATATGGTGAATCTGATGCGACTGCGCGGCATTGAAGTACAGACTGCAAATAAGGAATTCACTGTAAAGGATCAAAAGTTTTCGGCAGGCTCATACATTGTGCGCATGGATCAACCTTACTCGCGCATGGCGGATATGTTGCTCGACACGCAGTATTACAACGCGAGTGACCCGGCACCGTACGACGATACAGGCTGGACCATGGGCGCAATGCGGAATGTCAAAACGTTTCGTGTCACCGACAAGAGCGTGCTCGACGTGCCAATGACATTGTTAACGAGCGATGCAAGAGTTCGCGGACAAGTTACGGGTGCAGCCTCTCCGGTCGCGTTTGTCATCAATCACAACACAGATAACACGCTGGCTACGCTGCGATTCAAACTGAAAGATGTGAAGATGAGTGCTGCAGAAGACTCATTCAAGATTGGTGAGCAGCAGTTCAATACTGGTTCTTTCATTATCAAGACCGCAGAAAATCCGACAGATCTAAAGCGGCAACTGGAAAATGCTGTGACGGAGTTGGGACTCAAGGCGCAGGGCGTCGATAAGCTACCGGATGTAAAAACACATGAGCTTGCTGTTCCGCGGATAGCGATTGTTCATACGTGGACCAACACGCAAAATGAAGGCTGGTACCGAATTGAGTTTGACCGCCTACAGATCCCGTATACCTATATCTCTGATCAGGTCATTCGCAACACGCCAAATCTGCGGGAGAAGTTTGATGTGTTGATCTTTCCGCCGGTGGGTGGCTCAGCCCAGACCATCGTTAACGGAATGCCGATGCGCGGCGATCCGATCCCCTGGAAAGCTTCCACTCTGACTCCGAACTTCGGCCAATCGCCCGATCAAACCGACGACATGCGGGGCGGCATGGGTGTGAATGGAGTAGCGAATCTGCAGAAGTTCATTGAAGACGGCGGGCTATTCATCACCATTGGCGGCATTTCGCAAGTTCCGATCGATTACGGAATAACTACGGGCGTGTCCGTGCAAACGTCTGAAAGACTTCAAGCACGCGGATCTATCTACAATTCCAGCTTCAGCGATCGGAGGAGTCCCATCGCGTATGGCTACGACACTGGACTGCCGATTTACTTCAATCAGGCACCGCTGTTCCAGGTCGCGGCGGGAGGCGGCGGTGGATTCGGTGGCGGCGGTGGAGGCGGTGGCGCTGCTGGTGGTCCAGGTGGCGGACAGGGAGGCGCAAACCGTGCGTCCGGCCGTGGTGGTGTCAATGATCCGGACGTGATTCAAGCTATGCCCCAACCGCGTCCGGCTGCGCCGGATCGTGGTGGTGATCAGCCCGCAGACGAGCAGCGTGAGAGTCCGTTCTTCACGCCGCCGCAACTAAGACCACGTGTCGTATTGCGGTTTGCGTCCGACGAAAAGAATTTACTTGTGAGCGGGATGCTGGCGAATGGATCTGACTTAGCGAATCGACCAGCTGTAGTTGATGTGCCGGTTGGCCGAGGTCACGTTGTGATGTTTGCAACGAATCCGATGTGGCGTCACCAAACACAGGGAGAGTTTTTCCTGTTGTTTAATGCAGCCCTGAACTACAACAATCTCGGCGTTGGCCGTTCAGAAGGACGAGGAACAGGACCGCGAAGCAGTTCTGGTGAGGATCAATAGCGCGTAGGGCGGAATCATTTGCCATATATCATTGGACATTTTTCATTTGTCATTTAAGAAGGAGTCGCAGTTTGCACAGATCGACGCAGACTAGATAAGACATACTGAAGCTGCTTGCGCTTTGATCTGTGTGAATCTACGTTGATCTCACGGCTCCTTCTTAAGTGACAAATGAAAAATGTCCAATGATATATGGCAAATGATTTCGCCACTTTTGATTATGGCGACGATTCTGTCTGACACTGAGACGCGTGTGCTTGGTTCACTTGTTGAAAAGCAAGTGACTACGCCCGAATACTATCCGCTGACACTCAATGCGCTCACTGCGGCGTGCAACCAGAAGAACAACCGAAACCCCGTGACGTCTTATTCAGAGGAGCAGGTGGCAGAAGCGCTCGAGAGTTTGCGAGAGAAAAACCTGACCTACGTTTTCTACGGGAGTACGAGTCGAGTTCCGAAATACAAGCACGTCGTGCCCGAGGTGTTACATCTAAACGACCCTGAAATGGCGATCATGTGTGTCTTGATGTTGCGCGGGGCCCAAACCCTTGGTGAGTTACGCGGCAACGCGTCTCGTCTGTATCAATTCTCAGGATTAGAGGAAGTCGAACAGACACTGAATCTCTTAGGCTCACGTGATCCCGAGCCACTTGTTGGCAGATTGCCGCGCCAAGCCGGACAGAAAGAAGTTCGGTTCATGCATTTGCTGAATGGTGATATTGCTGCTGAGCCTATTGTTGACACACCAATGCCGCGTCGCCCGCCACAGCCCTCGTCCGACCGAGTTTCAATACTCGAACAAGAAGTCGCCTCACTGAAGTCGCAGGTTGAAGATCTGCAGCAACAATTCGATATGTTTAAGAAACAGTTCGAATGAGAAAAACGTGTTGGCTGGCGGTTGGGTTCAAAGCTATGTATTGCAGGTTGGAAGGCTGGCTTGCCCCAGCTTCCGCACTGTCACATTCAAGGTTGAATCAGATGGCGGTAATATTCGCAGGTTTTTCTCACTGGACACTTTGCACACATCGGATTGGTTCTCCT
>DATBSH010000195.1:0-4801 GCA_036559885.1 Pyrinomonadaceae bacterium | reverse complement strand
CGTTCGCGATTTTTGATCTAAAACTCTTCGAGTTTCGACCGCCACAGTGAAGCGATTGATGCTGGGCTCACTTACCTGATTCCCAAATTGATCGATAGGGTTACCGTCTTCGTCTAGCCGCTGAACGATTCCCATCGTGCCGCGGTCAACGGCTGATCGGAAAAAGCGAGTGATTGTCGAATCGCGATTGTATTCAAGCGTCACTGCTAACGGCGCAAAGTCGTGTTTGCTGTAGCGAGCAAATCTCGGATCCAAGTACTCAAAACGAATAAGTTGCTGTCGGCTGCTCGCACGCAGGCGCATGGCACCTTGGCGTAGACGATTCATCAGATTCACATTACTGATTTCAAAAAGACCTGATACTCCGAAATCGGTCGAAAAGCCACCACCGTAATCCATGACGCGTGGTTTCTTCTCTTCAACGTCAATGATTATGTCTTCACGTTTAAAACCCGATGCCGTTTCTCCGGCTGCCTCACGATGAATGATTACCTGACGATATGCATCCGTCAGATACAGTTCACGCTCAGCTTCGGCGATTCGATCGGCACGCAAAGGATCTCCTTCCGCGAGCGGTATCGCTCGCAAAATCGCTCGCCGTTTTCTCTCCTGCGTCCCGGCACTTCCGGTCACGCCATTGATGATGATGCGATTGATGAACACCTTGTCGCTCTCGTCGACGATGTCGTAAACGAGACGCACTTGTTCATCTTCACCCTTCTTCGGAAGCTCAATGACTGAGAATTCAACCCGGGTATTTGGGTAGCCCTGTCGCGTGTACAATCCTATCAATCGGTCGTTATCGAATCTCGCTTCACTGCGCGAGAAGGGCCCACCGATAATCGTTCGCATCTCATCGTGCAGTTGCTTGTCCGTAAAGATCTTGTTGCCCTTTACCTCGACATCGGCGACACGTGTCAAGGCATTTTCAGTGACCTGGAAAGTGATGATCAGATTTTCGCCGTTAATCGAGACACCCTGCAGAACATCAACCCGCGCACGCCTGTATCCAAGGTCCTTCATAAAAGCCTCGATCGTGCGACGGTCCTGCTCCAACAGTGCCATACTGGTGTAACCACGACCGTATCCAAGGTACGGAATCAAACCGAGTGGCGATGCCTTCTGAGTCTTCAACTCACTCTCGACATCCGCCAACGAAAGTTTGTTTGTGCCTGTGATGCGAATATCTGAGAGACGGAAACGCCGGCCTTGTTCAACCTGGTAGGTAATTGTGACGACGCGATCGTTCAACGCCGCAGCATTTAGATTTTGGCACGTCTCATAGGTTCCATTCGGGCCGATTTCGGGTGGGGCATTGGCGACCGAACAGACCGGAGTGACCTCCGTAAAAAAATATCCCTCTTCCTGAAGTCGATTGCTGAGTCTTCGCGCACCTTCAACGATTGCAGAGAAGTCGACATTTCCTTCCCTTAAGACGGGGAATAACGTGCGCTGGGTCTTCTCGCTAACTTGGTACCCCTGTACGGCGACGCTTACTTTCGGCCCTTTGTTTCCCTTTAACAAAATCGCGATTGTGTTTCGCTCGGCGTCACGCTGAACTCTTGCATCGTCCAAAACTGGCGCCAAATGGCCTTGCGCCATGATCGCATTACGAATACGAGCGACATCCGACGAGAGCGCATCCCGCGTGAACGGCGCATTCGATTGCAATGCGAGCTGACTTTTGATTGAGGTTGGATCGAAAGCCGGTATGTCAATTACGAAGTTAGAAACGTGCGCCGGTTCACCCGGAATAACCCTGTAAGTCACGGTCACCCGTGTTCCTGACGGGTCCAGCTGCTCAACTGGTTCAACTGTGGCCTGAAAATAACCTCGATCGCGCAAATAGACCTGAATCTCATCGGCATTTCGAAGGATTACTTGTTTCGAAAGTCGTGTTCCAGGATGAACCAGGTTCAATCGAGCGCGCAGCTCATCGGTGGAGATGGGAGCGCCCGTAACAGCACCCAGTTCAATTCGCACGTCGGCGATCTGAATCTGGCGTTGAACTACAAACCGCAACTTAACAGGAGATGTTTTGGTGAGACCTTCCTCAATAATCTCGACGCGAGCATTCGCGACGCGACCGGAATCGAACAGCGCCTGAAGCGAGTCACGAATCCGGACCGCAGAAAATTCCGTATTTGCGGTTATCTTCAGTAGCGAAATGAGCTCCGCTTCAACAGCTGGATCCGGGACGCTTCCTTCGAAGGTGAATTCGACAGCTGTTATCAACCGGCCTTCATAATCCTCCATGCGAACGTCAGGACGTGTCGCATTCGCCAGAGAGAATACAAGTAGCAGAAAAGGTAGAGTTTTACTCAGGCTAATTAGGCGGGTCAGGAAACGCAGAGCTTGCGCTTGTCGGTTCGCAATTACGAGACTCTGCATTCGGCTATCCACTTCCGGCGCTGTAAACGACAATTCCGTACCCCACCCGTGCTCAAAATCGTTTTCTAAAACGAATCTCAAAACTGAAGTTGTTGTTACGTGCACTCAAACGCTGGGTTGACCCTTGTTCATACTGAGCTAGGAAAGAGAGCCGATCTGAAACGCGGTATTCGAGCGCCAGGATCTGATTTGGATCAGAGGTAACGTTAGTTGAATAGGTAACCGTCACCTCCTTGCTAATTCGCCTGCCCAGAGTTAAGCGAGCTGCGGGAGTCGAGCCGGTGCGGCCTCCGATAATTGGATTGATTTCAAAGCGAGTCAGACCAAACAGCTTGCTCGTCGCACGTTGTGCCGGAGCATTAATCAGCGCATCAGTCAGTAAACTGGTTGCTGTCCCCAAACCAGACTGCGAAAGTATCGAAGTACTCGTGTCACCTGACGCGAGCTGCCCAGTAGTGATCAACGACACTACGTCTTCCTGCGGCAAAGCTGGTTCTGAGCGCACTGCCGCCAGCGGCTGCGATAACGGACCCGTCAGGCTAACGATCACACGATAGCCTCGAATCTGTGACTCGGCCTGGATATTGAGAATCGGATCGGCATTCCGTGACGCCGGTAGATCGAGAAGAACGCGAGTGATGTCATAACGATCATTCCTAAAATTCAGGGTGCCACTGGTCGCAGTGATTCTTCCAGCTATGATTGGATCGGTTACAGGGCCATCCAGGCGCAAAGACACAGAGCCAACAAGATCCGCAAGATTATTTCTAACTACAAGCGCGTTCCTTCCTTCAACTCTCAGGTCGTTGAAGATCGCTGTCGTCAAATCGAGTTTGCTCTCCTCAATCGTCTCACTGCGGCGCACGTTGATGATGTCGGCAAGTTCTATATCTTCGGTGTACTCCGCACGGCGGAGGTTTACGAGCCCGCTGATTAGTTGTTCGCGCTGGGAGCCTCTGATTTCAATCTGAGCATCGAGTGTCGATCGGAAGTCTTCGGGGAACGGCACTGTGACATCATCGCCTTGGACGTTTACGACGAAACGCGCGATTGAAAATCCTTCAAACAATGCTCCGCCGGTCGCTGTAACCCGACCTCCACCTAAGGTCCCCTCCAGCGTATCTATCTGCACCTGGTTCGCTGTAAAACGAAGCAGACTCTTGAGGTTATTAACAGTCCAGCGGTCGTTGCCAATGAGCAATGAGACAGACGCCTGATTGAGTGAAGCCGTGCCGACAACCCGAGGCTCTTCAAAGCTCCCACTGATTCTGACCGCAACATCAGCGACTCCCGAGGAGAAGAAGTCGGGTGAAAGTCCATTGAGAACCCGCAAGTTCAAGGTGCCGTTCACGTTGAGATTCGCAGTCCCGCCTTGAGCTGTGGCCAGTGTTCCATTCAAGACAATGTTGGTTCCGGGACCTGTGAAGCGAGTGTTATCGAACACCATCTCGCCCGGGATGAAGCGGACAGAGAACGGAGTTGTGGCGGTCAATTGAATGTCTTCGACTCGGAAACTTAGTTCGGAGAAAGTCGCATTCCCAGATAGACCAGCGATCGAGGGATTTTTATCCTCGTCCAGCAGATCACCCGATGCTTCAAGCGTTCCAGTCGCACGACCCGACACTGTAACGTGACTGTCTGGTAACAGGATGCCAAAGAGGTTGGTTAGATCTGCATTCGTCAGCGTCGTGTGGATCTTTGCCGGCAGACGTTCTCCTGCAAGATCGACTTGAGCGGCTATTACCTGCTGTGAACCGAGGAGATCACTGTTGAGCGTGATATCCAGAATGTGGTTTTGAGTTCGGCCAACAAGTGTCATATTACCGGCACGGCGGCCATTGATCGCGACGTTACTTGCACGCCCGTCGAGAGTAATCTCGAAGGACCTGAGGTCTTCTGCCACAGCATTGCCTTTGATGTGAACATTCAAATCGGCAGTTCCCGTCACATTTGGAAAACCACGATTCGTGAGCGCGGCGAGTTGTGCTAGTTGTATTCCTTCGGTCTTGCCCTGAAACTCAAAATCCTTACTGCTGATGTTGTACGTGCCGCTTCCGACAACCCGTCCGGCAGCAAGATGCGCATCAACGGTTTCGACGTTTACGACCGAGCCACTAAAAGTAGCTCGTCCAATTAAACTTTCCAGCGGCTCACCAGCTAACCGACCTGGTCCAAATCTCAGATCAGCGCTGCCACTCATGGCACCAGGAATGCCATTGATTTTGATTTGGCCCGTAACATCCGATTGTGTGTCGCTCAGATTTGCGGCTGTTGATTCACCCGTCAGCTTGAAGGCGTTTATCACTGTCGCGGCGTTTACCCTGTCGAGCGTAGCTTCCAGCGAAGTGTTGTTCTCCCCTGTTCGCGGCGCGATCAGAGAAAACCGAGCTCCGCCGCCATCTCTTTCCGA
>DATBSH010000194.1:0-4433 GCA_036559885.1 Pyrinomonadaceae bacterium | reverse complement strand
CCGGAAAGCATCTCGTAGAGAATTGCGCCGAAGGAAAAGATGTCTGAACGTTGATCAACCGCGCGTCCCTTCAATTGTTCAGGCGACATGTAGCCGACGGTTCCCATCACCACACCGGGATCAGTATCGACACGACGCGTCGGCACATCTGTTTGTGCTTGATTACCGTCCAGCTGCGTCAGCTTCGCCAAACCAAAGTCAAGAATCTTCACTCGTCCATCATTGGTGATGAAGATGTTGTCAGGTTTCAGATCGCGATGGATGATTCCCTTTTCATGCGCTGCTGCGAGCCCGTTGGCAATTTGTGAGGCGTAATCGATCGCGCGTCGCTGACCCAGCCCGGTGCCACTGATGCGTTTGCGAAGTGTTTCGCCTTCCAGCAGTTCTGAGACAACGTAGGGTGAGCCGTCGTGCTTGCCGACGTCATAAATCGAAAGAATGTTTGGGTGATTTAGTGCTCCCGCCGCACACGCTTCCTGCTGGAATCGCTGCAGCCGGTCTTTATCCGTAGAAAATGTTGAAGGAAGAACTTTGACGGCGACATCACGACCGATTTCGAGGTCGCGGGCGAGATAAACTTCTCCCATACCGCCTTCGCCAATCTTTGAGCGGATTTCATAACGGCCGAGTTTTGTGCCGGTGCTTACGGCCATTGGGAAGAATGCTTGATGCGACTATTACGGTAGACCAATCCGCTTTACCAGGACAGCGAAGCGCGGGTCGTCATGCAGGTTAATAAATTTCTGATCGTGAGCAAGGAGCACCATTTTGGGGTCTCGATCGTCGATTCCACGGTTTAGCAGAGCAAACGTCTCATTATGCTCGCCCAGGCCGTTGTAAATGATTGCGAGGTTATAAGGTGAAACATAGCGCTGTTTTGACAATCTCAATAATTCATTGAGCTCCGCTCGCGCTTCGGCCTCTTTGCCGGATTTCGCGAGAGTATACCCAATGAAAGCAGTTGCATGGCTCCCCACACGCAATATTTGCCGTGATTTGAGTGCCGCGGTCAGTGCCTCGTCAAACCTTCCTTGCGCAATGTAAGCCTCGGATGCCCACAAATATGCAAACCAATAGTTCGGATCAATCTCTAAAGTTTTCTGCGCCTGGGCTAGCGCCTCCTCGCTGCGTCCGGCATATGCAAGAGTCTGTGCTTCACGAGCGTTGATTAGTACATCGAGCGGATCGATTTCTCGGGCGCGTCTTATTTCAATGATCGCTTCGTCGAACCGTCTCAAACCCATAAGTACGATGTTGTATAGCTGATGGGCATCGGCGCTGTTTGGGTTGAGTTCGACCGCACGTCTGCATTCACGCTCGGCTTCACTAAAGTTCCAATCGTAAAAATAGAGAACAACCCCTAGAATGGCGTGCCCCTCAGAAAGACTGTCGTCAAGCTCAACTGCCTTTTGGGCCATTATTTTTGCTTTCGGCGACCATTCCCTAGCGGGCAGTTCCGCTGAGAGGGTAAGTGCACGATAAGCGTTGGCGAGTCCTACATAGGCCAGCGGATAGTTAGGATCGAGTTCGACTGCTTTTTGGAAGTTGGAGATAGCGGTCTGCAGCTCGGCAGGCGTCAACTTGCTGAGATGGTAACGCCCTTTCAGATATAGTTGATAAGCCTCGGAATTCGATGTGAACGTCTTTGTGAGTTTTTCTTGTTCGAGGCCTGACAACCGCGTTCGCAACTTTTGAGAGACATCCCGCGCAATCTCACTCTGCAAGGAAACCAGATCCGCGAGTTTGCGATTGTACTGCTCACCCCAGATTTGATTTCCACTTCGTCCTTCAATTAGGGATAGGTATAACGTCAAATCATCGCCACGCTGGACCACGCGCCCACTCAGGATCGCCTGCACTGACAAGTCTGCTGCTACCTTCTGCGGCTCAGTCTCTTTACCCTTGAAGCGGAACACTGTGTTGCGCGCTTTCACCGAGAGTTTGGGAAGTTGCGACAGACTGTTGATGAGCGACTCTGTCATGCCGTCTGAAAGATATTCGACCTCGCTGTTGCCACTCTCATTGACAAACGGCAATACAGCAATTGATTCGATCGGTGTGGCGACGGTGGATGCATGTCGTCCAAAGGACCAATAACCTAAACCGATTAGACCAACCAGCAGAAGAACTATTACGGCGGTTAAAGGCAGCTTGTGCGAGATCCCGCGCCGTAAATCAGGTTCAGTCACAACTGCTGAGAGTGAAGGCGGCGTGACGGCCTGAATGGTTGCGGCAGCAGTGTGCCGCGCAGGCGACGATTGTTCCAGTTCATTTTGTCGCTCAAGATCCCGTTGCAAATTGTTGAGGTCGATCATCAGATCACGCGCAGTCTGATAACGATTGTCTCGGTCCTTGGTCAGGGCTTTGCGCACAATACGCTGCAACTCTGAAGGGACGTGAGGCACAGATTGTGTCAGCGGCAACGGCTCTTGTTCGAGAATGGACACACTCACATGGCTCGATGTTTCACCGTTGAACGGCGCGTGCCCGGCCAGCGTTTCATATAGCACTGCGCCAAGACTCCAAATATCCGTTCGCGCGTCCAGGTTCTGTCCACGCAGCTGCTCTGGCGACATGTACGTGACCGTTCCGATGATTTTGCCCGGCTCAGTTTGTATCAGCTGCCTGGTCGCCGCTTGTGTATCGATGGCCGGCTCTGGCGCCTGCAATAATTTCGCCACGCCGAAATCCAGAACTTTGGCGTAGCCATCAGGGCGGATCATTATGTTGTCGGGTTTGATGTCGCGATGAATGATGCCGGCCTGGTGCGCTGCTGACAGAGCCTCTGCCACTTGCACTCCGATCTTCAAGATTCTGCTCAGCGAGAGAGCTTCCTGCTGAGGCGAGTGCTCGCGCAGCGTGTACCCGTCAATGAACTCGGTCGCTATATAGTTCTTACCTTCAACCTCGCCAACTTCATAAACCGTCATGATGTTCGGGTGGTTGAGCGCAGACGCAGCTTTCGCTTCCTGGATGAAACGCTTTAATTTGTCTGGATCCTTACTGAACTCTTCGTTCAAGAACTTGATAGCTACCTTGCGTGCGAGTTTGGTGTCTTCGGCCAAGTACACTTCGCCCATTCCGCCTGCTCCGAGCTTGGAGCGGATCTCGTAACGGCCTAGTTTTACTCCTGATGCGAGCGTCAAGACCTAGGGACTCTCCTGCTCCGAATGCGGTAAATGTTTTTTTGCCAATTTCTCCGCCAGATAAGCGACACGGAAGAGATCACGCGGTGTGCGAGTTTCTACTCCGAAGTTGTGTGGACAGCACACCTATTGGGTGGGCTGCCTTCATAAGATGACAGAAAAGCCCGCTTATTTTATACGGCAGGTGCTGACGGTGCTAGAGCAGCGATGAAAGGTGGAACTCAAAAGTCAAGTTCTCTCTGCAGCCTCTGTGTTCTCTGTGTCTGTGTGCTTTTGATAGGTCCAAACACAATTCAACCAAGAAGACACAGATTTGACTCCGCTGGCTCTGGACGAGATGGTCACCAGGGACAGCCCAAAACGTCGTCAAAAAAACATATTTGCTGTATAAGTTGGGACCAAGCCTTAGCACTTGAAAGGTCCATAATGAACAAATCGGAGCTCTTCCGAGCCTGGGGCCGTATCCTCACCGGGTACTATCCCTCTATCTCTGTTGAGATCACTCGCGAATGCCCTCTGCGCTGCCCGGGATGTTACGCCTACGAACCCGAACACCTTGGCGAACTTGGCCCATTGCGCTCCCTCTCCGATCGAAAAGGAACAGACCTTATCGAAGGTGTCCTCGATCTTGTACGGCGCTATCGTCCAATACATGTTTCGATCGTCGGTGGTGAGCCGTTAGTAAGATTCCGTGAGCTGGACGTGCTGTTACCGCGCCTGAGTAACATGGGCGTCGCAGTACAAGTAGTCACAAGTGCTGTTCGTACGATTCCGGCTGCATGGTCCAGAATTAACAATCTAACGCTATCAGTGTCCGTCGACGGCCTTCAGCCGGAACACGATGAACGACGGAAACCCGCGACTTACGAACGCATCCTTAAGAACATCGAGGGTCATCGGATCAACGTACATTGCACGATCACTCGTCAGATGACCGGTCGGGATCATTACTTTGAACAGTTCCTGGACTTTTGGTCTGCGCGACCCGAGATCAAAAGGATCTGGTTTAGCATTTTCACTCCTCAGGTCGGCGAGCAAGCAAAGGAAAAGCTTTCGAGAACCGAGCGAACAGAAGTGCTTTCACAGCTAGTCCAGCTACGGCAGAGATTTCCCAAAGCATACTTACCCGACAGCGTTTTAGCCGGCTATTACCAACCGCCGAAGTCGCCCGCCGAATGCATATTTGCTCGAACGACCGTGAACTTCACCGCCGATCTTTCGAGCAGAATCAGTCCTTGCCAGTTCGGCGGACAACCTGACTGTTCCCAATGTGGCTGTCTTGCATCG
>DATBSH010000193.1:0-10989 GCA_036559885.1 Pyrinomonadaceae bacterium | reverse complement strand
GCGGAAAGCATCTCTGCCGCGAACGCTCTTTTAGTCGCTAATGGAATCAAGGTGTATGAGTTAAGTCCGGCTCAGGAAAACCTGGAAGAAGCATTCCTTCGTTTGACCAAAACAGAATCTGATGTGTAGGGCCGTCCCTTCGTGGGCGCCCGATCATCGCGTCATTCGGCAGCAATGGGGCGCCCACGGAGGGACGCCCCTTATCCGACAGGAGGACGAATGAGTAGTTCACTACACAACAAACAATCTGGGAACGAGCGTGCTCAATGTGCGCTAGCCATTCTGCGTCTTGCGTTGGGAAGTCTTTTTGTTTGGGTGTTCTTCGAGAATCTTCGAAAGGGTCTTTATAGTCCCTCAGGTTATTCCGGGTTAATTAATTACTACATTGAAAAAGGCCACGCACCACAACTACTAAAAAGCGTTATGGCTCTCATGGCGAGTCACGCTAATGTTGCTGGTCCAATGCAGGGCATGACTGAAATCACGCTCGGAGTGCTGCTATTGATCGGACTCTTGACTCGTCCGGTCGCACTAGCGGCTTTTTTGTTTCTGAGCACACTCTGGATTGCTGAGATGGGAACCGCGTGGATTTGGGAGCTATTAATGCCGATGATGGTCGCATTAGCGCTGATGATTGGAGCGGCAGGGCGCAAATGGGGAATAGACGCGGTAATAGCGAGTCGGTATCCGGGATCCCTGCTTTGGTAGAAGTGAGCGACCAGGTTGTAAGTCCGCGTTATCAGGCGAGACTAGAATGTCTCGCTCAATGTTTTTGTATCGCGATGCGCGCTAGCGTTACGAGAATGCGAGTCGATGCCAACACGGAGCCGCGCACTGTTCCGGCGATTTTTGAATGACCACCCGCTCGTCGTCGATAGTCCACAGGTACTTCTATTGTGCGCACACGGGCCCGAGCCGCACGCATCTGCATCTCCAATGGCCATCCATAAGTTTCTTCGCGCAGTGCCAGTCGATCTAACGTATCGCGACGGATGGCGCGGAAAGGTCCCATGTCGGTGGAACCAACGCCGTACAAAACTCGGAGAATAAACCCGATGATGTATCCGGCAAGGACCTGGTGAAAGTTCATGCTGCCGGCTTCGCGATTGCCCCGGGGGCGCGACCCAATTACAAAGTCGCTTTTTCCTTCCATGATCGGTGTGACAAGACGATCCATCATTTCTGGACAGTCGCTACCGTCGCCATCGAGAAATACTACGATTTCACATTTAGGCGAGATTGAACACAGTCCCGCACGAAAGGCACGTCCATATCCAGGAATGGGCTCCTTCACTACCCGCGCGCCTGCTGCGGTCGCAATCTCAGCGGTTCGATCCTTGCTGCCATTGTCGACGACAACAATCTCGTCTGCCAGATCTTTCGGGACGGAGTTGATGACATTCGCGATCGCTACCTCTTCGTTAAGTGCGGCGATGATCACTGAGATAAATGACTTTGGTTTGTTGCTACTCATGTGCCAAATGAATAGTCGGTTTTCGACGCAACCTGATCAATATGAGAGCGAGAATCAGAAAGGGCGCAAAGATAAAAGTCTTTAACATTAAGACGCGATCGGGAGTGTCATTAATCCAAGTCAGATAGAGGACGAAACTCGCGAGGGTTAGATAAAAAACTGGAATAGTTGGAATGAAGCACAAGAAAAGTATCAGCCATGAGAAATACCAGGAAAAATGTGGCGCAAGAAGAACCATGAACACAGAGGCGATAATCAAACCGTTTCGTAAATAGCGCATATCATCGCTTCGTTGATCTTGCATCATCCACACTGACAAGATACCGAGCACGGCAACCGCAAAAATCAGATATCCTGAAGCCGGCACGTGCACGCTCAACAATTGACGCGCAACGGTGAGAAGAAAAAATTGGTCTCCGCTTACCATGCCGCGTTCACTCGCATAACCCGGTAAAAACCCGAGCGCTCCCACTGGGCCGACACTGAGATACGGCAAATACGTGATTAGTAACGTAGCCATAAACGCCAGCGGCATCTTCCAGCTCCGCCGCATATAGACGGCCGGGAACAACACCGCCGGAAAGAGCTTCACACATGTAGCGCACGCCAGCAAAACCCCAGTTAAGGTTTGGCCATGCTTGCGGCGGACCAACAGGGCCAGCGCAATAAACGCAAGCGCCAGTGCATCGACGTGCCCGCTGCCGGCAAATTCCCACACCGCCAGAGGATGCCACGCGTAGATCAAAACTCGTTGCCTTGCGAAACCAAATGAAATAAGCAACTGAAGGAGGGCCCAAACTGCGATAGCTTCAAACCCCACCATGACAGCTTTCATCCACGTCACGGATTCGCTAAAGCGAGTTATCAAAAGAAACGCACCTTCCGCGACAGATGGATACATCGTGTGGGCATAGTCGCGCCTGTTGATGTTTGGATAGATCTTCTCGTCACGAAGATCAGCGAGCGATTCGTCGGCCGGAATATATCGATAAGGATTTATGCCGGCTGACTGCACTCGGCCGTCCCACACGTAACGGTAGATGTCGTCGGATAAATACGGCGGCGCAAAAATTATGCTCAGGCGGAAAAGCGCTGCGAACATTAATCCAAGTACTAATAGTGGACGCGAGTCTTTGGTGCGTAAGCTAAGCCAGGCAGCGGGAAGATAGATGACTATCTGAACGACGACGAGTTTGAGAAACCAAGCGATATCCGCAACGCCTTTGGAGTGAACGGCAATGCGATACAGCACCATCATTGCGACACCAAGTGCGCTCAGCGTCAGCACGGCCCAGTTCGTACGTACAAACCTGAACGCCGCGGGCGATTGTTCGCTCATATCGACATGCGGTTTGAAAGTTTAGGACAGATACGGTGCAGTCCTTCCGTTTTAATTATCGAATCCAGGAAGGCGCGTGTGTGAGGTGCGGAATAAGCTCCGTCTAACGACGGCGCGAAGAACAACTCTTCACACAGTCGATTTAGTGTTTCTGCGTCATCAACATCGTACCAGGGCGGTAACATTTCAACCGGTAGATCGATTTCTGTTGCGCGTTGTCTCGTGCGAGCAAGCACGTCCGAAGTGCTCCAGGCAATTCCATTAAAGAGATTCCTGTGCGCCTGCTTCAAGCCAATTAGATAGTAGCCACCGTCTTCTGCGGCTCCAAGCACCACCCGATCACCGTCGAGCGTCAGCAACTCAATGGCTCGAATCAGGATCGACTTCGGTAGAGTTGGACTATCTGAATTGATGAGACAGACCGCACCGTAACCCTCTCTCAAAAGATCGTCAGTTGCATTGCAGAGACGCTCACCGAGAGATATACCGTGTTGGACCAGCAACTTGAATCCTCCAGGTAAGACGCCATCAAACGCGGACTCTGAACCTGCTGGCGTGTAAACTACCAGGCCTGATGCTGCTTCTGTCTCACTCACGCTCTTGATGTTCACGGCCATATCGCGGAGAAAGCAAACATTGAGGTCCGCGGCTTCCCGCGCGGTCAAAGGCGGCACGAGTCGTGTTTTCACCTCGCCTGCAAGTGGCGCCTTGGCCATTAGTCCGAGCGCACAAACGTGTGTTGAGGCTGTCATAGGCGATCCCTATTGTGCATTGACAAAAACAGAGCAAGTATACGCGCAAGTCTCCAGAAACCGTTTGACCCACCGCACATCCTCGGCGAAAATCCTCATGCATTCCAGCACATTTGCAGATGACAGGTGCGATCATGAATCATGAGTCGGCCATCTTGAAAGCCCACGAGAGCGCCAGTCGCGTTCTGGCGCCGTCCGCAAGACAAAACGACACCGCAGGCAGATTTTCGACCGAGGCTGTCCAGTCGCTTGGTGAGTCTGGATTGCTCGGGCTGTTGCTACCCGTCGATTTTGGCGGTGCCGGGTTAGGTCCCCGCACGTTTGCGGCTGTGACGGCGACGCTCGCCGAGGCAGATGGTTCTGTAGCCATGGTCTATCTTATGCACATCCTCGGCACCGCGACTATCGTGGCAGCGCGCCCAAGCGCCGCGCGCGCACTCACGCCCATACTCAAGGAAATTGCCGCGGGCCGTCACTTATCTACTTTAGCCTTCAGTGAAGCCGGCTCTCGCAGTCATTTCTGGACGCCTATGTCGCGTGCACATCGGAATGGTGACGGCGTGCGCATAACCGCGAAGAAATCGTGGGTGACTAGCGCGGGTTATGCGCAGAGCTATGTCGTTTCTACCCTTGCCCCTGAAGGGGCGGGACTTACGGATTCGACGCTTTATCTTCTTGCAGCGGGGACGCCTGGTCTGTCAGTTGCCGGGCCATGGGATGGTTTGGGACTTCGGGCCAACGCCTCGGCGCCGATTGTGCTGGACGACTGCCAAGTCCCTTCCGAGTTTCAGCTCACTGATGACGGCGCTGGGTTGCCCGTCATGCTAAACGTGGTACTCCCTTTATTTAATTTGGGGACAGCAGCAGTCGCGTTGGGATTGTGCCGAGCGGCAATCTCGGAAACCACGTCGCACCTCAAGATTGCTAAGTTCGAGCATCTCGGCCAGACCCTCGGCGAGAGCCTGCCTACGCTACGCGCGCAACTGGCGGCGATGCAAATCGAGACCGACGGGCTATCGGCGCGCATCGACGATTTGATTGATCATCTTGAAGAGCCGCGCGAGACCACGATGCTGCGCGTGCTTGAAACGAAGGCCGCTGCAGGCGACGTCGCTATCGCCGTTACGTCAGCAGCAATGCGCGTATGCGGCGGTGCGGCGTTCTCAAAACATTTGAATATCGAGCGCCTGTTCCGCGACGCGCACGCGGGAGCCGTCATGGCGCCAACCGGTGATGTTCTGCGTGAATTCATTGGGAAGTCGCTGTTGGGAATGCCACTCTTTTGAGACGAAGAACACTATGAGCAAAACAATCTGGGTGGGAGCTGTCGCTTACAATCCGAAAGTGGTTACGATCTGGGAAGGGATGCGACGCTATTTTCACGAGGAAGCGCATCTTCCTGTTGAGGTCGTATTGTTTCAAAGCTACGAGGCGCAGATCCTCGCACTCCTGGCCCAACCAGGCGAGGCGGTGCCGCGTATCGATATTGCCTGGAACACAAACCTTGCCTACCTCCAAGCGGATGAGTGGAGCGGCCACGCGTGTCGTGGAATCGCGATGCGCGACACCGATCTGGATTGGATGACCAAGATCGTTGCGGTTACTGGTGGCCCAATTTCTAAGATCGAGGATTTGAAGAATCGGACGCTCGCGGTTGGCAGCCGAGACAGCGGACATGCAGCGATCCTTCCCGTTTACTTTTTAGAGCAGCAAGGCATGCGTGAGGGAAGAGACTACCGGACGCTGCGCTTCGACAGCGACGTAGGTAAACATGGTGATACGGGAACCAGCGAAGTGGAAGTGGTGCGCGCCGTCCTCGACGGGCGAGCCGACGCCGGCGCTATCGGCAGCCCCTTCTGGAACACCGTGCAAAGTGAACACCTCGTGCCCAAGGGCGGCCTTCGTGAGATATGGTCTTCTCCGGCCTACAATCATTGCATGTTCACAGCAAGGCCCGATCTCGACCTCGCACAAGAGCATCGGTTTGTCGAAGCGCTCTTAGCTATGAGCTACGAAAACCCGGTTCATCGCCCGATACTCGAGGCCGAAGGATTGCAGCGTTGGCTAACGCCTCACATCGATGGTTATGCTGCTTTGCGAGAAGCCGCGGCGCAACAGGGATTGTTCACGCAGACATTCGCTAAGTCGGCCTCAGACTAAGGTGACCTTAGCTCCGGCCAAACAGATTATAGCCAGCGATGTTCATGCGCAGTTAATGATTCTTGCCAGCTTATTCGCGTGTTCGCGTTCGCGGTCGAAGGCGCGTCGGACGGCAGTGAACGACTCAGCGAGAGGAAAAATATCGCGCGTAACGAGCAGATCATCATCTTCAGCCCCAACCGGATGCCAGTACACACCCTCAGCAGTAATCGTGACTTCCGGCACTAGATCGGTTCGAGTAACAGCGACACCTTCGTTGGCGGCACCACGCAACGCGATCCGGCGTATGACTCGATCTTCTGCTGCAATCTTCTCCTCGTCGAGGAATTGACGAAATTCTTCGGCCTCGGTATCGGTCGAAACGGTCGCTGCCAGTCGCACTCGAAACCCCTCCGCCCGAGCATGCTGAATACCTTCTCGTGTTCGCACCCATGTTCCGGGTCCGCGATGGAGGTCGTGACGGTCTGGTGTCGCGCTGTCCAAGCTGATTTGCAGCACAATCCGATCGCGGGGTAATGCTCTCAAGCTTTCCGCACGACGGCCGGTAAGCAACATTCCGTTGGTCAGCACTGTAGTCACAGCAGCGGCGGCGCAAGACATCAAAATCTCGCCGATATCCTCCAGCAGAAACGGCTCCCCTCCGGTGATGAAGATTTCCTTCACGCCAAGCTCCGCCGCTTCTCGAGCGATCCGCTGTACACGCGCGAGCCCCAGTTCTCTTCTCGGCGCGGTCGGCGAGGAACGCACACAACAGTAGTCGCAACGCAGGTTACAGTCGAAATTCGTGTAGAGCCAAAGCCGCGAGCCCACCGGCCGACTGTCTTCGCCTTGTGCCGCAAGAGGCCCACAACGGAAAACCCAACGCATCCGTCCTTTTTCGGTCGTTGCCTCTAACAGTGCATTCCCGGTGAATCGGCACCACGTTTCCAACTCCGGTCCAATGCTCTCTTCGTCACCGACCATTGCGACCAAATCACCCGGCCGGCTGCGGCGCAGCACAGCAATCAACTCCGGCAAGACGCCAGACGCAAAAGTTTTTCGGCCAATGTCCAGATCGATGTCAGTCTTCACTTTGCGATCTTCATTGCGCACTTATCCAGCTTTCTGATCCTGTCACTTTAACCGACACGTCCGAAATAAAAATCCGCAACGGGTTTCCGTCCGCCGTACCGTGGTGGTCCGTCGAGATAAGGAGAGGACCAGCTTTCTTGTAGGCTTCCCACGTTGCGATGACGACGCTCGGCTTCTTGGGCCCGCCGCGGTGGTAGACGAATTGTTCCACCCGGTTGTCTTTGCCAACGTAGAGGTCCCAGGTGTCGCCAGGCGTGTAACCGCCGTCCGAGGGATACTTCACCGCGACCAGCTCGGCCGAACCGTTGCCCAGCGGCAATTGTTTCACACCTTGATCTGTCACCGTGGCGCTGCTGTCCCAGTAAGCATGGAACGGGAACAGCAGCCAATAGTTATCGTTGACGAAAGCTGGGTCGATTTCACCCTTTACATTGGCAGGTTGGCTGTCCAGTTGAGAGCGAAGATAGGTAACCTTTACCGGCTTGCCGTCCTTATCTTTTCCTTCATAGGAGACTTGCCCGGTCTTGGGCTCCCAAACCCACGCACGAGAGATATTCACGCCGGGAAACTGTGCATTCCACGTATAACGGATCGCTTCAATTTGCCCGAACGAATCAACGCCATAGGTCTTGGCGATCTGTTCGACAGCGGAGGCAGAGGTCTTGGGCGTCTGTTCCGAAACGGACGGACGCTTCTGCGAGCAGGACGTTGCCGCAATGACCAGCGCCCCAAAAACCAGGAAACAGATCGTCTTTACGCGATCCGACTTTTTCATGGAGTCCTCCTACTCAGTGCACTGAAAAGAATGTTGTGTTGGATGATGCTCAACCACGGCCGTCCAGTGTGCGCAGATGCCAAAGATAATAAGTAGCGCTGATTGTGAATGTCCAGATCATGGCAGCGTTGGCGAATTGGACCAAGGTTGAGGTCACGGCGCTAAGTTGCCAATCAATAATGTTCAGAGTTCAACCCATTCCGTGAACTAGGAAGCCAAGGGGTACGCTTCAGTTATTAAGCTGAACGTCTTTGAGGCATCAGCAACCGGTACGACTGCTCGGGTACGGGCGCTTCGCAAAAGTAAACCTGAGTTAGCGAACGGCTTTTCACCCGACGGATTCACGCCTCTGGGATTAGCAGCCTTCTTTGGCCATCTCGAGACGGTCGAACTACTCCTGGACAAAGGCGCAAGCATTAATGTGCCTTCTAATAATTTTCTAAGAGCATTGCCGCTGAGGTCAGCAGCCGTCGCTGGCCATCTGGAAATCGCACAACTGCTGATCAATCGCGATGCTGACGTCAACGCGCTCGGTGAAGGTGGAGAGACTCCGCTCAGGCACGAAGACTGGTGTGCGGCTCGGCAAGCAGTTGAGATGCGCAAGAACTGATTGAACTAATTTATTCGGGAGGGCAGGCGAACAGGAAATTAAGAAAAGCAAAGGCAATCGTACCACCCGCTACCACAATGCACGTCGCGACCGTGCGCCAGAGGACATCAGTTCCGGTAAACTGCCATATCGCCAGGAGCGACGCAACGACGGCAATTAAAATGCAGGCGCTGGTAATCCAGAAAGCGATACTTCTGACCAAAGTCGGATTCAGGTAACCGCGTGGTCTGCCAATGATGCGGGATTGTTCAGCCCCGTCTTGCACCGCATCATATTAATCAACGCTGCTCTCGTTAGCTAGCCGATCACGCTCCGTTGTCAGGCAATACGGACAAAAAATCAAAGGAACTAATATGCTGCAAATGACATACATGGTCATCGAGCACTTTCGAAATGGTGACGCTGTCCCGGTGTATCGAAGGTTTCGCGAACGTGGTCGAATGGCGCCGGAGGGTCTGAGCTACGTGGGGAGCTGGGTAACGCCAGATTTGACGCGGTGTTATCAAATCATGGAGACGCACGATCGAGCGCTGCTCGAACAGTGGTTGGCGAACTGGAGCGATCTCGTCGAATTTGAGATTCATCCAGTCATCACTTCAAAAGAGGCGGCGGAACGGATCGCTCCTCGGTTATGAAAATGAAGGTCTCTAACGACGCGTTCGCACGATCTTGCCGCAAGCGCTTATCTGACACGAGAGACACTAGATTGTTTTTTCCGCACACTTTGGGCATTCGCAGACAATTGGATGCTGATGATTTGTTAAGATGGTGATGAGCCGAAATAAACGCCAGGTATGCAAGGAAGAATTCGAATATGCTGAAGGTCAACGTGATCACTACAGGTGGCACAATTGAGAAAGTTTATTCTGAGCAGACTAGCACGGTAGAAAACTTGGATAACCAAATCGATCGATATCTCGGTCGGTTGCGGCTTCCTGACTGCGATGTCCGAGTGGTGCCGCTCATGAATAAAGACAGTTTGGAGATGACTGATGCGGACCGCAGCGCGATTCTTGGGCTCATCGAGCAGATATTAAGCGAGCGCTCGCCAGTCGTAATCACTCACGGTACCGATACAATGGTTCAGACGGGTCGCTATTTGAAGCAATCTCTACCTGAACTAAAAGTTCCTATTGTGCTAACGGGCGCGATGACTCCACTGGGGTTTGAAGGAAGCGATGGTTTGCAAAACCTTACGGAGAGCCTCTTTGCTGTTCGGATACTCGGTCCTGGTATTTATGTCGTAATGCACAATCAAGCCTTCCCGATAGATCGTGTGCGGAAAGAACGGGAAACATCCCGCTTTGTTTGGATCGACTAAAGTTGCTCATTGCATCAGCCTACATTTCTTTACATCAATTCGTACTTCGGCACGCGGAAACCAAGGTCCAGCCATTTTCTGGTAATAATGTAGGTCGGAGTGTTAGCCTTTCGGGCCGCCTTTATGGGATCTATGCTTACTGCTGAGTTCATTAATACGTTATTTGACGCTGAACTGCCAGAGCCCTCGCATTGGGAGTCACATTTTCCTCCGCGCAACCTTCCGCCGGGTGCGATCGTGACTCGCTTTGGTCCAAGCCCAACAGGTTTTTTGCACACCGGCGGAGTCTATATCGCAACCCTTGGCAAGAATCTGGCCCATCACTCTGGTGGCGTGTACTTCGTTAGAATCGAAGACACTGACCAGGCGCGAGAAGTCGCCGGTTCGCGCGAGCAGTTTGCACTCGCGTTCAAGTACTTCGATATAGAGTCAGACGAGAACGACTCTTCAACGTGGGGGCCCTACGAACAGTCAAAGCGCGAGCAGATCTATCACACGTACGCGCGAGAGCTACTGCGGCGCGGTCACGCGTATCTCTGTTTTTGTACTCGTGAAGAGTTGGCTCAGATGCAGGAACAGCAACTGGCGACAAAGGCCCACACCGGCTACTACGGCGAGTGGGCGCGCTGCCGGAATCTCTCAGAGGCTGAGGTGATCAGTCGTCTCGAAGCTGGGCAGCCGTACACGATCCGCTTTCGTTCGCCAGATGGTCCACCGAGGCGAGTTGAGTTCGTTGACCTGATCCGCGGACGAATCGAACATCAGGACAACATAAACGATATCGTGCTCTTGAAGAGCAGCGACCAATCTCCAAGGCTTCCAACGTACCACTTTGCGCATGCCGTTGACGATCATTTAATGAGAGTCAACCTGGTGCTTCGTGGCGAGGAGTGGATCTCTTCGGTGCCAGTGCATCTGCAATTATTTAGGGCTCTCGGTTTCGAACCAATACCCTATGCTCATATCGCTCCCTTGATGAAATTTGACGGGTCGAGCAAGCGGAAGCTAAGTAAGCGAGATAACGAGGCTGATGTAGAGTTCTATATCAAGTCGGGTTATCCCGCAGCCGCGGTGCAGCACTATTTAAGAGGACTCGCCAACAGCAGGTTTGCTGAGATGACGTTCGAAGAGTCTGCTTCATCCGCTCTCAGCCTCAGTGATTGCGGAGTAGCCGGCCCGATCTTCGATCTCGTGAAACTGGAATCAATCAGTCGCGAGTTTATCGCGCAACTCCCCACCGAAGAGGCGATGGAAAATTTGCTCACCTGGGCGCGGGACTATGATCCTGAGTTGGCTACAATAGTGTCGAACAATTTGCTGCTGGCTCGACGCATCTTTGCGAATGAGCGACAGCCTGGCGTAATGCAACGAAAGGATCTTGCAAAATGGGGGGAGTTCCGGGCGGCTTACGGTTTGTACTTCGAGGAGTTGTTTCCACCAGTACGTGATCCTTCAGATCCTCGCTTTGCTCCAGTTGAACCTGACAT
>DATBSH010000192.1:0-4826 GCA_036559885.1 Pyrinomonadaceae bacterium | reverse complement strand
CCAACAGGGGTGTCAAGGCGAACGCTTTTCTTCGTAAACTTCTGTTATACGTGAACTTACTTTCCGTGATGGCGTGGTCGATTAATGACACTATAAATCGTTTGAAACTATGCATTGTTATCGGCGATATGCTGTACGGCTCGGCATTACTATGCTAAATTCTCCACCGAATTGCGTAGCTCAACTCCATAATTGGTTTTGCACGATTCCCTCCCACATAAGGCTCCGTGAAAACTGACTGCAATTGGCCCTTTAATGGTACTGAATGGACAAGAGTGTAGGCTCGGGTAGCAATCCCGACCAGCCCAAATCCTCAAACGAGAGAGGCGTGGTGGACTTTGCCGACGCTCGCGTCAGACTACGCACACGCACACGCCCTTCAAACGAATCGCTCTTAGCCGAATTAGATGACGTTCGGTCGCTACTCGATCAAGGTTTATCAACCGAGGCTAAAGATCGACTCGCTCTCATCATCGCCAGCGCCCGAAACCACCCTTCTGCATTGGCCCTGGCGCGTTGCGCACTCTCAACAGCACTTGAGCAGCAAGGACATTATCGCGATTCGCTAGCCGCCGTATCGATGTATGAATCGCCTGAGTCGCGCACCAAACTTGACGATAAGACGACCGTTTCACTGCGCGTCCAAATTGGTCTTGGTTACAACTACACAGGTGACCATCCAAAAGCGATTGCGATGCTTAAGTCGACTCTGCGCGACTACTCAGAAAGTGGCCCAGCGAGTCTCGGTCCAATCTATGCTGCGTTGTCCCGAATCTACCGAACTATCAGCGAGTTTCCAATCGCACGCGACTACGCCCAGCGTGCCTTGGAGAACTTCCGACAAACCGGTGATTGGCGCGGTCTAGCTGAGTCGTATTTCGGAGTTGCAGTTGCCGATATCCAGGAAGGCGACTACGAATCTGGCCTTGAAAACCTCGCGCAAGCCCAAAAACTTATTGGCGATCGGCCTGCAGCGTATCTGCTAGGTCGCACATACGCGAACATGGCCGGCGCCTGTTGGTTTCTTAAACGGCCTCAAGAGGGGATTGACTATCTAAAGAAGGCCATCACTTATTACGAACGAACAGACCACAAAACCAACGCCGCCGATGGTTATAACAATCTTGGGATTAATCTGATTCTCATCGGCCAATGGGATCGTGCGCAAGAAGCTCTCGAACGAGCGTTGTCTCTCGCAACTGAAGTTGATGAACGTGGCGATAAGGTCCCGATGATCTTGGATTCGCTGGGCGAGCTCCATATGTTGCGCGGCGATCTTGAAGACGCGGAAAACTATCTGCGCAGGGCGGTAGCACTGGCTACGGAAAACGGTAATAAGTGGTACGCCGCTCAAGCTCTGAGAACGCTCGGCCGTTGCTATCTCGCAACGAAGGATCCTGGTAAGGCGCTGGCAAAAGCGAAAGAAGCTTTGACACTGGCAGAAAGTATCGGGGACCGCCAGGCGATCTGTGAGTCGAGATTGATCGCAGCCGAAGCTCATTTGCTGATGCAGGAGTTGGACGCCTGCACGAAGGAACTGCAACGCGTTACCTCGGAAACGACAGATTCCGCGACCGATCTTGGGATTACTGGAGAGGCGCACCGGCTGGCGGGCATGCTTGGGATGCTACGTTCGGATGAAGCAGCTGCCGCTCAGCACTTTGGTAGCAGTGTTTCCATCTTCGACATGCTCGGCGATCGTTATAGATCTGCACGAGCCCACTTTCAGTTGGGTAAAGCGTACGCGGCGACGGTCCCGTCTCGCGCAGGAGAGCACCTGTCGCGAGCGCTCAATACTTTCCGAGAGTTGGGAGCACGAATTGACCTGGCCCTGGCAGAAGAAGCCCTGGTTAATCTCGATCGGTCGACACCGGAGCGCAGCCAGGAGCAGTCTGCGCTAACGCAACTCCTCACATTACGCCTGGCGGAGGCCGTTGCCTCGCGTGAACTACTCTTAAGAGAATTAGCCGCCGTGATGCGCCAGGAAACTGGGGCTGAACACGTTCTAATTACAGAGCGGGCTGAACACAACGAACAGCGAGTTGTGGTGTCGTTCGGGACCTCATCTGCGGACAACACTCGGATTGCAGAGGAGATTGGGGCGCTGAAAGATGAAGAGGCCCGCGATCGATATTGCCGCAAGCATGATGCTGAACTTATTGTCCTGAAGTCAGCTAATGCCGCGCACGCAATGCTGTATTTATCACCCCGACATCGTGCCTCACTGCCCAAAGGTATTTCGCTGGATCCTCTCTTGAGAGTTGTCGAATTGGGTATGGACGTTTGTGCATTGCGAGCCGGCGCGAATCGCACGGGCAGCAGTGAACAGTCCGATGAACTTGCCGGCACGAGTTTGATGCCGGGATTCATTCACTCGAGTCCCGCAATGACGCAACTCGTCGAAGAAGTTCACAAGATTCGCTCGTCAGACGTGACTGTTTTAGTGACGGGGGAATCTGGCACCGGTAAAGAATTGGTCGCCAGAGCAATTCATGCGATTTCGTCGCGCCGCGCCAAAGTCTTCGTTCCCTTCAACTGCACAGCCGTCCCAAAGGAATTATCAGAAGGATATTTGTTTGGTTATCGTCGCGGCGCTTTCACCGGCGCTGTGTCTGATTCACAGGGAGTAATTCGAACGGCTGCGGGCGGTACTTTGTTCCTGGACGAAGTGGGCGATCTCCCGCTCGATGTTCAACCAAAACTTTTGCGGTTCTTGCAGGAAGGTGAAATTCAGCCTCTCGGAGAACAGCGACCGACCAAGGTAGATGTACGCATCATCGCTGCAACTAATACCGATCTTGAAGAGATGGTGGCCCAAGGTCGTTTCCGTGAAGACCTGTACTATCGTCTAAACGTTATTCGTCTGCGTGTTCCACCACTGCGTGAACGTCGTTCTGAAATTCCGACGATCGTCAATTACTACATTAATCACTACTCAGCGAAGTTTGGTCGGAAAGATATTCAGATCACGCCGCAAGCTGTCGACCTTTTGATGGTAAACAACTGGCCCGGCAATGTACGTCAACTTTGCAACGAGATCCAACGTGTAGTCGCGCGAGCTGAGGATGGCGCATTGATAACACCGGAACAATTATCTCCAGAACTGCAAAGGACCTCATCACCCACCACCCCGTCTGGAGCAGCGATTGCCGCAATGCCGGCGGGCACTGTGCAGACTGGCGGAACACTCGCCGACGCCCTCGCAGAAGTTGAGCGGCGGATGATCGCGGACGCAATGCGACGTCACGGCGGGAATATTTCTCGTGCGGCGCGTGAGCTTGGTCTCACTCGGCGCGGTCTCTATTTAAAGCTCGAGCGCCACGATCTGAGCGCCAGCGCCTAAATCAACCGCTCTTTCGCCCGTGCTTGGCCTCCTGCGTTTGACTGTAACGCCAGTTAGTTCTAACCTTGTGCTAACCCCTGCTCCCCCCTCCAAAAATCTGAACTGCTAACGCAATTCTCTCGGATAGGCGTCATGCGTAAGAGTGTTTTGATTGTTGAGGATTCTGATGAAACTCGCGCGATGTTAACGCGGATGCTGCAAGGCGAAGGCTACGCCCCGATCGAGGCAAGAAACGGCGTGGAGGCACTGGAAAAGTTTGGCCAGCAAACTCCAGATCTCATAATTATGGATCTGAACATGCCGCACCTCGACGGCCTTTCGACAACTGAGCGCATTCGACAATATCGGGAAAAGCGATTTGGTATACCTATCGTCGTCATCACCGCCTTCGACACTTTCGGCATGAAAGAGGCAGCGCTTGAGGCGGGATGTAACGAGTACCTATTAAAGCCGTTGGATATAGATCGACTTGGCGCGATCCTTCGGAATCATCTGGGTTACTTGTAGCGATATACCGAGCGGGGTTTAGCGGATCTTGCGTTGAGCAATCTGTTGAGCGATGGCAGAAATCTTATCGATATCGAAAGGTTTCGCTACCACCCAGTCAGCTTTGATCGAATTGCGCACGTCGACACTTATAGCGTCGGCCCAGCCGCTAATGATCGCGAGCGGTACCGTTTTTGATCGGGCTCGAATTTCGCGCACCAGTTCCCAGCCAGTCATTTCCGGCATTCCGATATCGGTGAAGACAGCATCGATTGTTGCCTTGTGCTGATCATAAAGCGCAAGTGCAATGTCGCCGCTCTGAGCCGACATGACCTCACAACCTTCAGCCTCCAAAGCTTCCACTAGAACATCGCGAACATGCGTTTCGTCGTCAACCACAAGCACGAGAACTTTACCTTCTTGTTCAGGTAGATCTACGGTCGGTCTGTGTTCGGCAATACGAGTCGCTGTGTTTGCAACCTTTGGTAGTGAGATCTTAAACGTTGTACCGCGACCCGGCTCGCTTTCGACGTCTATCGATCCTTCGTGGCGGCGAATGATACCGAAGCTAACTGCCAACCCCATTCCCGTACCTTTACGCCCTTTAGTTGTAAAGAAAGGATCGAATAAGCGGGACTTAACTTCGGGTCCCATTCCGGTACCGGTGTCGGTAATCGTCAAGATGATATGGTCGTGAGTTTCAACTGTTGCCAAACGAACTTCGCCGCCTGACGGCATCGCGTCCACCGCGTTGTAGATCATATTTACCAAGACTTCCCGTAGCTCCACGGGGTCGCCTTTGATAAAGGCTTTCGAGTCAGCGTGAAGGGTGAAGCGAACAGGCGCAAATTCGGCGCGTGCTTCCCAGCGCGGGCGCGTCATCTCGCACGCATCCTTCAACAATTCAGAAACAGAAACATTCTCGAACTCGCGGCTCGGTCTTTGCCGGGCGAAGTCTTGAATGCGGCGAATAATGTGGGCGCCGTCTTCCGCACTC
>DATBSH010000191.1:0-17349 GCA_036559885.1 Pyrinomonadaceae bacterium | reverse complement strand
TTGATACGAGGCACTGGACAACTGAACGTTGAAGAATCAGATGAGCCGCCTTGACTCTTCGGCCGGTCGCTACCGCTCCCGGTACTGATGTTGAATGCCACGCCCAGCACGAATTCGTCCGCTTCCGATCGATGTGAAGCCCCTTTTGGCATCGAAGGCGGTTTTTGACCATCAGGCTAAAGGCGTGGTGTAAATGAGACTGAAACCAAACTGCGTCTGTACCGCCGAATCTCAACTAGTGTTTCGAAACCAAACTGAACAACGACGCGGTAGCGCTGGCCGTTTTGCGTCGTGCCCAACCAAATGCCTCGCTCGCTCGGGCACCGAGCAAACCCCAAACTTTGCTCTTGCCGAGATCGTCAAAGAGTGAATAGAAAACTGGGACCGCCAGCAACGTCAACAATAAACAAAGAGACTGCCCACCAACCACGAGTACACCTATCGAGCGATTCGTGCCGGAACCAGGACCACTTGAGACTGTCAATGGCAACATTCCGGCGACCAGCGCGATCGTCGTCATCAGGATGGGACGTAAACGATCGCGGTTGGCCCGAATGATGGCCTCCAGGCGCTCCATACCTCGCCCGCGCAACTGGTTGGTGTGATCAATCTGGAGGATAGCGTTTTTCTTAACGACGCCGAACAACAGTAGCAGTCCGAGGCCAGAAAAAATATTTACTGTCTGTCCGGTAAGCAGCAGCGACAGGATACCGAAGGGTATTGCCAGGGGCAGCGTCAGCAGAATCGTAATCGGGTGTATGAAGGATTCAAACTGTGCCGCGAGCACCATGTACATGAAAACGAATGACAGCACAAACGCTAGTAAGAAGTAGTAAGCCGCGCGTCCGAGTTCCTTTGAACGGCCCGCCAGTCCAGTCTTGTAAGAAGGATCAATGCCCACTTCCTTCACAAAAGCGTTCATTTTGTCAATCACCGCTGCTTGCGAACCGCCCGCCTTCACGTTGCCCAACAATGTCACCTGGCGCTGGCGATTCAGTCGATCGATCGCAGAGGGGCCGGTTCCTTCTTCTACCCGCACCAGATTGTCGAGACTCACCCAGCCAATCTTCGAAGAAGAAACAATCATCTTCTCGAGACCTTCGACACTGGAACGGGCCTGACCGATCGCGCGCACGCGAACGTTGTATTGGTCCGTACCGGAATTGAAGGTGGAAACCTTCTGACCAGCCACCAGAGTGTTCAGTGCTTGCGCGACGTCAGCTATACGAACGCCGAGGTCTGCCGCTCGCGCGCGATCAATTTCCACTCGCAACTCCGGCTTACCTGTAACGAGCGATGAGTCGGCATCTACGACGTCGGGAATTGTCTTCATCTTCGCCAAGAGCGCTTCGGAGTATTTCGTCAGTTTGTCGAGATCCGGGCCCCCGATGACGTACTGAATGTCCGCGTTGCGGAAGCCACCGCCGGAGATTGCCGCTACTTGTTGCACGCTGGTACGCAGTTGGCCTGGAAACTCTTTCAGGTACCTGGCAAGAACTTCAGATCGGGCGCGCACCATCAGATCATTTTGGCTGATGGTCCTTTCCTCGAGCGGTTGCAGCTTGACGTATATCGAAGCGACGTTTACTTGCTCCTGCGCTCCCCCGCCAATTGTCGTCAACGTGTCGGTAACCCCAGGCAATTTCCGCACGTCCGCGGAAATCCGTTCAGCCAGCGCAGAAGTTGCCGCCAGCGTTGAACCTTCCGGCGCGCGTACGTTGATTTCAAACTGTGACTGATCATCGACCGGCAGAAAATTTTTCCCGACAAACTTGAACAACGGAATAATGCTAACGATCACCAGAGCGCAAGCAGCTACTACTATCCAACGGTGGGCCATCGACCAGCTCAGCATCCGCGTATAAGTGCGGTCGATGGGACGGTAAAATCGCGATTCCTTTGAACCATGGTCAGCGGGTTCCGTAAGACGCTCAACTGGCCCTTCGTGAGCATCGTTGCTTCGCTTGATGAGACGCGCAGCCAGCATCGGTGTCAGCGTGAACGAAACAAGCAGAGATACAGCGATGGCAAACGATGAGGTCAAACCAAACGACGACATGAAACGGCCAACGATGCCACCCATGAATCCTACCGGCAGGAAGACAGCCAACAGAGACAACGTAGTAGCAGTAACTGCGAGGCCAATCTCGCGTGTACCTTCGATAGCTGCCTGGAACGAAGGCATGCCCTTCTCTTCAATAAAACGAAAGATATTTTCAAGCACCACGATCGCGTCGTCGATCACGATACCAACCATCAGGGTCAGCGCCAGCATCGTGATCTGATTCAACGTGAATCCCATAGCTGCCATCAATCCAAAGGTGGCGACCAAAGAGGTGGGAATGGCGAGTGCAGCAATTACTGTGGAGCGGAAACTCCAAAGAAATAGAAACACCACAATCGCGGCTAGTATGCTGCCCTCGATCAGGTGCTTTTGTATGGACTCGATTGAAGCTTTGATGAATATCGATTGATCACCGACGACCTGGGTCTTGAAACCCGGCGGCAAGGTTTTTTGAATCTCAAGCAGCCGCTCCTTTACGGCGTCAGCAACAGCGACGGTGTTCTGGCCCGATTGCTTGGAAACTATCAGGGTGACGGCCGGCTGGCCGTTCAGTCGCGCCTCGGTTCGTGGTTCTTCCGCGCCGTCTTCCGCATAGCCAACATCGCTGAGCTTCACGGAATAAGTGCCACGGTTGCCGACAACTAAATCATTAAAGTCTGACGGCTGAACGATGCGGCCCATTGTCCTGACAGTCAGCTCGCGAGTACCCTCGTCAACTCGCCCGCCGGGAAGCTCCAAATTTTGAGCGCGAACCGCATCAGCCACCTGTGCGACCGTCACATTAAAGGCGCGCAGTTTGTCGGGATCGACCCAAACCTGAATCTCGCGCGTGCGTCCGCCGATGATTGTCACCTGGCC
This sequence comes from Pyrinomonadaceae bacterium, assembly GCA_036559885.1. Lineage (GTDB taxonomy): Bacteria > Acidobacteriota > Blastocatellia > Pyrinomonadales > Pyrinomonadaceae > PSRF01. The sequence continues at coordinate 14,426 of DATBSH010000191.1, read as the reverse complement.
TACGCCGCTGATTGATTCGATTTGTTGTTTGATTTTCTTGTCGGCGATATCCGTAACTTCACGTGGCGATCGTGGAGCGGAGACTGCGATGCGTACGACTGGGGCTGCATCTGTATCTAGTTTCTGAACGATAGGTTGTTCGGCAGTGACGGGAAGATCGTTGACGATCAGGTCAATCTTGTTGCGGACTTCCTGCGCTGCGATATCCGGATTCTTTTCGAGCAGGAAAGTAATAAAGACCTGAGAAACGCCTTCGACGGAAGTCGAACGAAGTTCGTCGATGCCGCTGATGGTGTTTACTGAGCCCTCAATCTTATCGGTTATTTCCGTCTCGATTTCCTGCGGCGATGCGCCGGGGTTGACAACCGTAACAGTGATTGTTGGCAGATCGATTTTCGGAAAAAGATCCACGCCCAGCGATTTATAAGAGAAGAGCCCAACGACGGTTAGACTCAGGATGAGCATCGTCGCAAAGACCGGCCTCCGGACACAAATTTCAGCTAACTTTTGCATCTAATTCTAGTTTCGAGTTTCGAGTTTCGGGTTTCGGGTTTCGAGTTTCGAGTTTCGAGTTTCGAGTTTCGAGTTAGCACAACGGCCCAGAACTGCGAACTCGAAACTCGGAACTCGAAACTTCTATTGTCTAACTGCGGTCCCATCGCTCAATTGTTCAATATTGCTGGTGGCGACGTTTTCTCCGGCGGTAACACCGTTCTTGATTTCAACCAGATCGCCTTCGGTTTGTCCCAATTGAACCAATCGCTCCTGGGCCTTGCCGTCCTTTATCACAAACACGCGGCTGACTCCCGATTCGGTGCGCACGGCCCGGCCTGGAACGAGCGTAGCCGGGGCTGCTTTGGGCTCCAGGATACGCACGGTCGCAAACTGTCCCGGCTTCAACATACCGCTTCCATTTTCAACTTCCGCCTCTACCGTCAGCGTGCGTGATGTCGGAGTTACGTTTGGCGAGATGCGCGCAATACGGCCGCTGAAATTCCTGTCTGGCCACGCACTCGTGGTAACGGAGACTGATTGTCCAACACTAACCGCTGGAATCGCCTGCTCTGGAATGTCGATTCGCAAGCGCAAAGGGTTGATGCGGACCACAGTTGCAACTTTGGTTGTGGTAGATACATATTCGCCCAGGTCCGCAGGACGGTCTGAAACGAAACCATCGATCGGTGAATAAACATTCGAGTACGACAGATTTCGTCGCGCAAGATTCAGCTGGCTCACCGCGTTGGCTACGTTTGCTCGAGCCGTCATCACAGCCGCATAGTTTTGGCGCGCTAGCGAAAGGGCCGCTTCGTATTGTTCTTTCAATTGATCGCGCTGCGCCTTCTGCTGGTCGTACACAGATCGCGAAATATCTCCCGATTCAATAAGCTTTTCCGATCGACGAAAGTTTTTCTCGGCGAGCTCTAGAGCCACTCGAGCATTCAACACTTCCGGGAGTTTGTTCAGATCAAACGACTGGCCCGGCCGAATCCCGACTTTCTCTTCGGCCTGCCGCAGTGATGCTTTTGCCTGGTCAAGCTGGGCCTGACTTTGTTCCACACGGAGTTTTGAATCGACATCATCAAGACGAACGATCGTCTGGCCGCGCCTGACATAACTGCCCATCTCAACGCCAATCGCAACTACCTTTCCGGCAACTGATGGCGAAACATCGGTTTGCTCATCGCCCGTTAAACTACCCGTGGCTTCAAAAAAACGGGGCAATTCCCTCATGATTGCCGGCGCAGTTGTTACTTCCACCGCCGCCGGCTGTGTAGAGGTGGTCTCCTCTTTTCTGACATTCGCCTTTGAACCTCCGCACGACGTTGCCAGGAGCAGAAGGCTCGACAGCGCAACCACCAGAGCCAAAAGTTGTAAAGCTTGTAACCTTGAAGAGGACATTAACTATTTCTTTCTCGAAACGCCGTTGCCAGAACTCTTACCTTCGTTTCTCTTTCTGGTAGGCGATTGTTCTCCTGTGGAGATTCCGTTCAAGAGAATGTCAGTAAAGTGCTTTGCTGCTTCCTTGTTGGAGATGTTCAGCAGCCGGCGCTTTGGATCCCAAAGATTGTTATTCAGCGAGTGATGAATGATCATCCCGATGAAAGCGCGAACCACAATTAAGGGATCGATCTTGATCATCGCGCCATCACGTTGTCGTTCTGTTATATAGCCCCCCAGAATTTCGTAGACGCGGCGGATGAACTTTTCAAAAAACATCTCCGCCAGTTCATGACCTTCTAATGCCGAATGAAGTAGTAGTCGTTGAAACTCCGGATCGAATTCGTGGTGTTCGAGAGCTCCTAAAGCCAACTGCTCAAACACTGCCCGGTCATCCTTTTCTTTGCGGGCCTCGGCGACCATCTTCTCCGGATCCATCGAATCGCCTGAGGCAGCTTTATGATCGAGGATTGCCGCATAAAGTTCCTGCTTGGTGGCGAAATGCCGGAAGACCATCGCCTCTGAGACGCCAGCCGCGTGCGCGATTTCCCTGGTGGTAGTGCCGCCAAAGCCTCTTTGAGAAAAGAGACTTACCGCCACGCGAAGGATTTGCAGCCGGCGGTCTTCGGCACTCATTCGCGCTGCGCCGGCGACGTGATTCGCAGGCAGTGGGGCTTTGCTGATAGTGATTTCCTTACTCAAAGATTAAGCATTCCTGACTGTCCTGGACAGGGGATGTGCACCCGGGCAAAGTAAGTACTTACTTACCATCGGTAGGGTCGCTTGTCAAGACAAGGGAGGGTAAGGAAGGCCAGCTCAAGTCCCGCCAATTCGCAGGTAAGGAAGGAGAACTCAAGCCCCTCCAATTCGTTCCTTCTGAACCTGCGAATTGGCGGGGCTTGAGTTATCCTTGCTGAACCTGCGAATTGGCGGAAGTTGAGCTCCTTCCAAATTTGTACTAATCCCGACCTAAGCGAATTCGACTTGTACCCTTTCGCAACAAGTCGCCGCAAAAACAACGCTGCGTTCCTGACTTATCTTGAAGACAATTCCGCAGCCGATCTTGGAGACATGCAGCTAACGAACTCTCGCGGACTCACTCGGCACATCGTTTGCTCCTCACTCAATTGTCATTTTGTGTGTGGATTAGACTTTCAGAAACTTTAACGACGACTTCAAAGGAGAAATAAGCATGTCGCAGAATAGAAACTCAACCGATTTCCCCGGAACTCCGAATACAAGCGGAACTGGCACCAGCGGTCAAACGGGAACGCCTGGTTACCAGAGTGAGCGCTCGACAACCGGCACACCTGGTCAAACGGATTACCAGAGTGATCGCTCATCAACCGGCAGCGGCGGAACTGCAACCGGAACAGCAACCGCGTTAGTCCAGGAATATGGCGGCAAGATTTCGGACGCCGCGAGTCAGGCGAAGGATTTCGTTAGCGAAAAGATGACTGTTGTCGGCGACAAGATTAAAGATCTTCAGAATGTCGACCTGTCGGAGATCACTGAGAACGCCAAAGACTATGCGCGGAAAAACCCTGGTCAGACAATTTTGATCTCGGCAGCCGCCGGTCTACTGCTTGGCTTGATCATTCGCGGCCGACGCTAGGATTGTCTACAGCTCCTTTAGCTTCCCGACAAGCTAATAGGAAGTCTCATTTCGAAAGGAGATACACGCGATGGCGGCCTCAGCTTCAAGTGCGGCATCAGCCGCGTTAACACCCGAGGTGACACCGAAGGCGGACAACGAAAGTCTTCCGTCGTTATTCAGTCGTTTGGGAGACGACGTAATGCAACTCTTCGATACCAAGTTGAGTTTGCTGAAAGTCGAACTCAAAGAAGAGGCAAATGAATATGCGCGAGACGGCCTCCTAATTGGAGTTGGTGGCCTTATTGCCGCAATCGGCTTTGCCTTGCTGAACGTGGCACTGGCTTTTGGAATCTCGACGCTTTTTGCCAGCGCAGATCTAAGCCAACCAGCGAGGTATGCCATTGGCTTTGTATCCGCGGGCGCGCTCTACCTGATTGTGGGCGCAATTATCATCACCATGATGAAGAATCGTTTGGCGAAACAAAAGCTCGTTCCCGGCAGAACAGTCGCCGAGCTTAGAAAGGATAAGCAATGGCTGAAGAACGAACTCTAGGACTCGCACGTGCGCGGGAAGCTGACCAGTCGCCGTCCAAAGAAGAGCTTCAGCGTCGCATGGGCGAAGCGCGGGATTCAATTACAAACACGGTAACGGAGATTAAGGAAACTGTGGTGCAACAATACGAAAACGTAAAAGACGCGCTCGATTGGCGCGAACACTTCAAACGACAACCAGTGGCTTGGTCATTGGGGGCGGCGGGCGTTGGCTTCTTTGTTGGTTACGGAATTGCCGCAGCAATCAAGGACAACGATGAGGGCTACCCCGATTCCCAAAGTCCATATTCGCCAAACTCACGACCCTATGCGGGCCGACCCGTGATTGGAACACCTTCTGAAGAAAGCTCCGCCAAAACCAATGCTAACGGAGGTCCAGGCATGCTGGAGCGCTTCAAAAAAACCTCAGCCTACGACCGGCTTAGCAAAGAGGCTGGGGAGCTGGGTGACCGTCTCATTGAGGAGCTCTCCACCACCGCGCAGCAAGTCGTGTTGCCGGCAGTATTGAAGAAGATTAAAAACTGGATCGGTCTCGACCTTTCAGGCAAAAGTTCTTCGATGACACCTAATCAAGTAAGGGAGAGCGGATCCTACAAGACCTCTCTTGAGACATCCAGCTAGTTAGACGGAACAAGTAGGACCTTAAAGGCGAGCCTGTTCGGCTCGCCTTTTTGTGCTTGCAAGGGCCGAATCACCAAAGATAGCGTTGACTTAAAATAGTCAGCGCACCTAGACTGCGACTAGTCTCTCTCCCGGATTAAGATGAAACTTGAGGATAACAACGTAATGCTTAGAAACTGGCCAAATGCGGCGAAGACTACGACTTCAATACTGGGCACAATCCTGCTGATGGCGTTTGCCCTTGCTCTGCCCCTTCAAACCTTTGCTCAGACTACCACGGACTACAAAACAGAAAGACAACGGGCCTTTGAGCTCTATGAGCAAAGCAAGTTTGCTGATGCTATTCCTATCCTCGAGAAACTTGTTTCTGTCAATCCGTCCGACGTAGGCCTGCTCGAGCGGCTCGGTTGGGCGACGTTTGTAGTTTCTGCATCAATCAAGGACCCGGAGGCACGTAAGATCGCACGGGATCGGGCACGTGTTTTTCTCAAGAGGGCAAAAGACCTGGGAGACAATAGTGAGTTACTGCGAGCCGGGTTGGAAGCTCTTTCCCAGCCAGACGTCACGGAGCAACCATTTTCATCCGTCAAAGAAGCCGACGCCGCAATGCGAGAAGGTGAAGAGGCTCATTCGCGTGGTGACCTTGATAACGCCATCAAAGGTTACCAGCGCGCCCTGGAGCTTGATCCAAAGCTGTACTTGGCGGCTCTCTTCGCCGGCGATATGCATTTTAAGAAGGGCTTTCAGGCCAAGGATGCTGATGAGAAAAAGCGAGCGATGGCTGCAGCTGCTGAATGGTTTGGCCGAGCTATAGCGATCGACGAAAATATCGAGACAGCCCATCGATACTGGGGTGACGCTTTAGACGCGGAGGGTAGATCCGAAGAAGCGCGCGACAAATTTATCGATGCAATTATTGCAGAACCCTATAGCCGAAAGGCGTATGTTGGTCTAAGTCAATGGGGCAATCGTCATCGAGTGTCGTTGGGCCATCGCAAGATAGAGATTCCTACCAATGTGACATCAAACAAGCCGGGCGAAATCAACATTACGGTGGACGATCTGGGACTAAAAGGGGCCAGTGAAGATGGGTCTGCTGCCTGGATGATGTACGGTATTATTCGAGCAAACTGGATGGACAGGAAGGGCGGTGGCCGAAGTGAGAAGTTTGCCAAAGCCTATCCCAACGAGCCGGTTTACCGACACAGCCTGGCAGAGGAGACTGAGGCTTTACGAGGAGTGGTGGAATCCGTTCAGGTGCAAGCGAAAGAAAAGCGCGTAAAGAAGCTAACACCGTCTCTTGAGAATCTGATGGAGCTTAACGACGCAGGCTTGATTGAAGCCTATATCCTCTTCGTGCGTCCGGATGATGGCATTGCGCGTGATTACGTCGCTTACAGAAAATCCCATCGAGACAAACTCAAACAGTACTGGCAAAAATTCGTCGTCGGCGCAAACTAGATTCGACCCAAGAGATCAGAGGAAGGACAAATGAGAAATGAGAAATAATGAGAAATGTGAAATGAAAAATTTTCCATATATCATTTGACATTTCTCATTTGTCATCTTCTTTGACTCCTGAGTTCTGACGCTGGACCTCTGATCTCTGACCTCTGATTTACTGCTTACCTTCCTGCAATCGCCTTGCGCGGCAGTTTCTGATCCCGCATTGCAGCATTGTAAACAAAGGCTGCCATGATCGTCGCCGCCTGTTTCAAGTCGTCAGCCTGAATGCGATCAAACACATCCTGGTTCGAATGGTGCGTGCGAGTGTCGTATTCAATTTCGTCTTGAATAAACTGAAATCCCGGCAAACCAATGGCGTCGAAAGAGAGATGATCCGTGCCGCCCGTGTTTGAGATGGAAAGTGTCGCTGCACCCATGTCGCGGAAAGGCACGAGCCATTGACGGAACAACGGACGTACCGTTTCATTGCCCTGAAGATATACGCCACGAATTTTTCCGGTGCCGTTATCGAGGTTAAAGTAGGAACTAAATTTTTCATATTCAGGTTTGGTGACAAGAACACCAGGGGTAGGACTGGGCGACGGCGACACACCTGCTGATGGTTGTGCGCCGGCCACCGCGGGAGGAGTTTCAATTTTTCCAAAGTGCTCTGCCACGTAAGCTTTCGATCCCAGCAAGCCTTGTTCTTCGCCGGTCCAAAGCGCAATCCGGATCGTGCGCCGTGGTTTTAAGTTAAGCGCCTGAAGGATTCGCACCGCCTCCATCGCCACGGCCACTCCAGCGCCATTGTCAGTGGCGCCAGTTCCCGAATGCCAGGAGTCCATGTGGCCCCCAAGCATGACAACTTCATCCTTCAAATCGCTGCCGGGGATCTCAGCAATCGTGTTGTAGCCCATCGGATCGGCGTCTTGCCACTCCACTGCGAGATCGACAGTCATCTTCACGTTTTCCCCTGCCTCAATCATTCGCGCGATGCGGTTGTAGTGTTCGACAGCGAGCACCAGCTGGGGAATGATTTTCGGCGCCGTCTTGTCATAGGCCTGGATTTGACGGGGAGCGTTGGGAGCAAATGGGTTTTCAACACATGGTTGTGGCACCGTTGCAGATTGAACAAAAATCGTACCGCCATCGCCGAACCGACTTGCGTCAACTAAGAGTGCGGCATTCTCGTCATGGAAAAACTGATACTTCTTACAGGTGAATACTTGCGCGGCGCGTTGTTCAGGTGTCGTTCGGCGTGACGCTCCCGGCCGCGGTTCAAGCGCATCGGCCAAACTCAGCAGGTCTTTCTCATCACGCCGTGTGCCCAGCGCCTCGAAATGCGCCTTAGCCTCCCGCATTTTCCCGGTCAAGACAATCATGCCCTTGAGTTTGCCTTTGAAGCGCTGGAGGTCTGCCTCATTGGTTGCATCGACATAAACAACGTCAGCGGTGAGTGGGCCATTGGTGCCCGGAGACCATGCTTTCGGATAAGCAATCAGCGGAATGTTCAGTGGTTGTGAGACTTGTGCAGAGAATCGCTTAAGTGACCAACCTCGGCCGAAGGGTCCCCACGCTTCAAGGTGCGCATTCTGCAGGCCCCACTTCGAAAGTTGGTCCCGCGTCCATTCATTCGACCTCTTCATGCCTGGCGACGCGGTCAAACGTGGGCCAATGACGTCGCTGAGATAACTCAAGGTTTGCATTACCTGCGAACGATTCAGACCTTCGTCCTTGATGCGCTCAATTGGATCATTTGCCGGCGTCGTTGATTGCTGGGACGCGGCTGCGGGCGGGGTTGGTGATGCGGCAGGTTGTTGCGCAAAGGTTGCGCTCGGCGAGACAAGGAAAATCAAAAGCAATACAGTCGCATTGCGTCTTAACATTTTACTTCTCCTCTGATTTTAAAGGATGACGGTAGGGGTGAATGATAACGGATACTTGGCGCAAACCGCGAATGCCGAAGGCATCTCTTTTTCGCAAGCCTGCGAGACTGAATTGATGCGGCGTATTTTTGACGCTTCAGTACGAACTTGGGAGCTAGGCAGGTATAGCCTCTTTTTTGCCCCTGGGCTTCGCCTTCGGTTTTTCCTTCTCAAGTATAGGTCCGCTGGAGTTATAGCCACACTCTTCATTGGCACAATATCGAAATGTGCCCTGTTTCTTCGTAGTCTTTTCCAGGAGAAACGGCGCCTTGCAATTTGGACAAGCTTCCGCTACCGGCTTGTCCCAATAGACCCGATCGCAGTCGGGATACATAGAACAACCATAAAACACTTTGCCGCGTTTCGACTTTTTGACGACCAGCTCACCTTTGCAGCCCGGCCGCACACACTTAACACCGGTCGACTCCTGCTTGATGTATTTGCATTTCGGATAGTTTGAGCACGAGATAAACTCTCCGTACCTTCCGAAACGCTTTACCAGCTGAGCGCCGTCCACTGGACACTTCTCATCGAGAGGTACTGGCGCCGGCGCGGCCACACCACTTTTAGCAATCTTGCGGATGTTGCGGCATTCAGGATAACCGGTGCAGCCAAGAAATGGTCCGAACCTCCCGCGCTTTAACTGCATTGGTTTGCCGCACAACTCGCACGCTTCCGGTTCGGCAACCTCTTCCCCGCCGGTGGCAGCCTCCGTTCCATTCGCGCCACCATTTGACCCAGCCTTCGGTTCAGCATCTCGCGACGCACCGCAGTTCAAGCATTTGAGATACTTACCAAAGCGGCCAAACTTCAGCACCATGCCTTTCGTCTCGCATTTGAGACAGACTTCATCCGTGGGTGTTTCTGCGTCCTTGATACCCTTGGTGTATTTCGTGAACTTAATAAGGTCGTCTTTAAACTTTCCATAAAACTCATGCAGCGCGTCTGTCCACTTGAGTGTTCCTTCCTCAATTGAGTCGAGTTCTTCCTCCATTCGCGCCGTGTAAGTTTCGTTAAAGAGATCGTCAAAACCGCCTTCGATTAGCAGATCGTTTACCGTTTTACCTAAATCGGTCGGGTGGAAGCGGCCTTCGACCTTTTCCACATATTCACGCGCCAGGATCGTCGTCATGATGGCGGCATAGGTTGACGGTCGTCCGATTCCCTTTTCTTCCAGGGCCTTTACAAGCGTGGCCTCAGTAAAGCGAGGCGGAGGGTCGGTGAAGTGTTGCTCCGGTGTGATCTTGTTGAGCCTAAGCTTTTCGCCCTTTTCTACCGGCGGCAGCGTGCGCTCAGCCTCTTCATCTTCTTCCGTCTTCTCGTCGTGGCCCTCCTGGTAAAGCTTCAGGAAGCCGTCAAATTTTTGCACCGAGCCGGTGGCACGAAATATGAAACGTCCCGCTCCAATATCGATCGTCGTCTGATCAAAGATAGCGGGTGTCATCTGCGAAGCAACAAAGCGCTGCCAGATCAAGCGATACAGTCGCAACTCATCCTTATTCAAATAGCTTGCCAGTGAATCTGGAGTGCGCGTGACTTCGGTAGGGCGAATCGCTTCGTGCGCATCCTGCGCATCCTTCTTCGAGCGATAGTGAATTGCTTTTGCCGGCAAGTAAGGCGCGCCATATTGCGAGCTAATGAACTCTCGCACCTCACCCAATGCCGCGTCCGCAACGCGGGTGGAGTCCGTTCGCATGTAGGTTATCAACCCCACCGAGCCTTCAGCGCCAAGCTCCACGCCTTCGTAGAGTTTTTGCGCAATCATCATCGTGCGTTTCACGGCAAAACCAAGTTTGCGGGCGGCCTCTTGTTGCAGCTTTGAAGTAATGAAAGGTGGAACTGGGTTACGCTTACGCTCTTTTTTCGTTACCTCATTGACTACAAAAGCCTGGCTGTTTGCTTCGGCAACGATCTCGCCAGCCTTCGCTTCGTCGCCGATCAATATTTCATTGGCTTTTATGTCTTGATCGAAACCACTGGTCTTGACCGTTTTGGCGTCGATTTTGAAGAGCCGCGCATCGAAAGCCGGCGGCAGCGCGGCACTGAGATTCGCCGCTATGGTCCAATACTCCGTCTTGATGAACTTCTCGATGTCGCGTTCACGCTCGACAACCATTCGCAGCGCCACCGACTGCACTCGTCCCGCGCTTAGCCGGCCACCAATTGTGCGACAAAGCAGCGGAGAAACTTTGTAACCCACCAGACGATCCAAAACGCGCCGGGCTTGTTGAGAATTGACGAGGTTTTCATCAATCTTCCGCGGGTGCTCGAAAGCTTCGTTTACCGCGCGCTTGGTGATTTCATTAAACAGCACGCGGAAATGCGGTTTCGCCGGCCGCTTCGGCACAATTTCTTCTGCCAGGTGCTGGCATATCGCTTCGCCCTCTCGATCCGGGTCAGCGGCTAGATAAACTGCGTCAGCAGCTTTGGCGGCTTGCTTTAGTTCGGCAACAATCCTCTTGTTGTTTCGTTTCTTGGAATCGGGAATTACTTCGTAGGTGGGTTTGAAATCGTCGTCGATATCAACGCCCAAACCTTTGGAAGGCAGATCTTTAATGTGGCCTATCGAGGCCTTAACCAGATAGTCCTTTCCCAGATACTTGTTTATCGTCTTCGCCTTAGCCGGCGATTCAACTATTACTAAATGCTTCGCCATATCTTATTCTGTTACTCAACAACTCCACTTACGGCTCTGTCTGTTTCGGTCCGAGCCAAAATTCCAAAGTATAGAAAATAATTGTTTAAATCAACCGCGGCATCAAATTCGCGCGTTTCGTTGAATAATTCATCACAAATTACTTCTCTCAATCGCGTCAATTCCCTTAGTCGATGATTCTTCCACCGCGGATCGGCGATGGTGAGATCAATAAGCTCAAGCAGTCGATTAAAGGCGTGCTCGAAGCGAACCGCGTCTCCGCGACTTTTCCACTGAAGCGCCCGGTAATACTCACTGCCCACATTGCCCAGTTGTGACGCAAGAGACAGTGTGAACCAACGACCGGCGGCCAGATCCGGATGATAGGTCGTCATCTCCCTCCTATTGCACGAGTCTGCGAACGACCTTGATTATTCGTTCCTGCAGGGCTGTGTCCTCTACGCCACGCGACCGATTGTTTTGCCTCGGCCGGATATTAATCATTGAATCGAATTCGACCATATCGGGTAATGCTCGATCGGTATACAAGTTAATTCCCCATAGGTTCTCTTGCCGTGAATTACGTTGAAGCAAAAACGCCTCTTCGTCGGAGTGTAGTTCAGCACCGATCGCCATAATCCCTTTCTCGACATCCACTACAGCCTTTACCATATCGCCATATAACTCTTCTCCAGCTTCCCGAAGCTGTTGAGTTGAGATTGATTCGGTTACCAAGGTAGTCCCCATCGGTCCTTTTACATCTTCCGTACGAAACACTTTCCTGGTAGCGCCCGCACCAGATCTCGCATTTCCAGTGTTAACAATGCCGAAGTTAAGTCCGAAATCGTCAGCCGACTTCGATCCACCAGTAAGTCAATGTGCGCTGGATTGTCGGGCGAAAGCAATTTGAAAACTGATTGTTCAAAGCCTGTTAGCCCCTGTGGCACCAGCGAAAGTTGATCGGCCAGAGACTTCTCCTTCTTTTTTTCATCGCTAAGTGGCGGTGGCAGAATCTTCGCGGCAATTTGCGGTGGCAATTCGGTAGCAACATCCTGCCATTGCTGTAGCAGTTTCGCGCCCGCGCCTTTGATTAGATAGTTGGTACCAAATGAGTTCCGCGAGGTGATATTTCCTGGCACCGCAAACACTTCTCTGTTCTGCTCGATAGCCAATCGCGCCGTTATCAATGATCCTGAATTCTCTGCCGCCTCGACCACAACGACGCCGAGGCTCAGCCCGCTAATGATGCGATTGCGGTAAGGAAAGTTTTCCGAGGCGGGCGGAGTCGCCAATGGAAACTGCGTCACAATCGCGCCACCTGCACCGAGAACTTCATCCGCAAGCTTCCTGTGATCCCGCGGGTAAACTTCGTCGATGCCGGTACCAATAACGGCTACCGTACGGCCATGGCCTTCAATCGCGCCGCGATGCGCCGCCGCGTCTATCCCGCGTGCAAAACCAGAAACAATCGTGACGCCCCGCTGCGCCAGGTCTCGGGCCAGCATCGATGAAGCATTCTGTCCATACGTCGAACACTTTCGCGACCCAACGATTGCGACGCAAGGCTGTTCGAGGCATTCAAACCAGGCGCCCTTCACGTACAAAGTTATCGGGGGATCGTAAATCTCTCTTAACAATGACGGATAAACACCGTCGTCAAGAACCAGAATATCCCCGCCTAGCTCTCTGACCTTTTCGATCTCAACTCGTGCTTTCTCATGCATGTCGTGAGCAATGATGCTGTCGACAGCTTCCGGCAGCAGGCGAACGCTTTCCAATTCGGCACGAGTGGCGCGATAGACCGCTTCGGCAGATCCAAAGCGTTCGAGGAGTTTGGCAGCGGCGCGTGGTCCGATGCCGGGGGTCATGTTGAGGGCAACCCAGTCACGCATACGATTTCTGATTGCGGATTGCGGATTGCGGATTAGTCTTACGCAGACCCTTCGAGGTTTTAATGGACGCGATTACAATCGAAAGTATCTGAGCACCTTCGTCCATCAAGTCTGCTATCCGGTTAGACTTAACGATCTCCGCATCAATTAACATTTCCATCCAGTAAATTGTTTCATCAGTTTCTTCTTCAACGTTTCCCATCTTCGAAATAAAATCTGGCTTTGATTTCGCTTGACAGGCGGCACGGTAGTTAGCACCTACAGCTGGGCCGCAACGCCGCATCTGATTTCGGAATCACTCTCGCTGTCGGCGTATCGGGTAGACTTTCGGCAAGTCGAATTATGCGCAACCCAAAAGCACGCGTTCTAGTCTTCATCTCTTCAGCATTCAAAGGCTTATCCCCACAATCCGCAATCCGCAATCGGTTGGCGGAGGCGTGTAGGAATCGAACCTACCTGAGCCTGTTCTCACAGTCTCACTGACGGTTTTGAAGACCGCGCCGTTCACCAGAACAGATTCGCCTCCTCTCGCAAGCTCGATTCTCGAATTTCGATCCCAAATTTCAAAATCTTCGTCGCAGATCCCGAAAGGCCTAACCCAACCGGTCAAACCTGTCGAGATCCCAACTTGGCTTCGGAAGCGAGAACCCTACGCGCCAAACTGCGAGACTGTCAAGCAAGGCCCAAACTGAGCCTGCTCCGAGAAGATGCCAGATTTTCTTCACGCTGATTCGCCTCAAACTTGACTCAAACCGCCAGCCGGAGCTATCCTATTCAACCCGAACGAACGTTCGAACGATGATAATCCGCGGCGCTAAAATACCTGTATTCACTGAGGAAAGACGCGGTATGGCAGGTAACAAGAAGAGGCACGCATGATCAACTTTCAAACCTCCCCTGACCAATACAAACACTGGAAGCTGTCCGTCGCAGGTCCGCTGGCGACGCTCACAATGGATGTTCAGGAGGACGTGACACTGGCGGAAGGCTATAAGCTGAAGCTCAATTCATACGACCTCGGTGTCGACATCGAACTCGCCGATGCGGTGCAGCGGTTGCGTTTCGAACACCCCGAGGTCAAAGCAGTCGTCATCACCAGTCTCAAACCTCGCATATTCTGCGCCGGCGCCAATATCTACATGCTGGGTACTTCGTCACACGCCTTTAAAGTGAACTTCTGCAAGTTTACGAACGAAACGCGCTGCGCCATTGAAGACGATTCAAACCATTCAGGCCGGCGTTACATCGCAGCGCTTAACGGAACAGCGTCCGGCGGCGGCTATGAATTGGCAATTGCCTGCGATGAGATCTATTTGGTGGACGACGGCAATTCGGCTGTTTCCCTTCCCGAAGTTCCCCTGCTCGGCGTGTTGCCGGGTACGGGTGGCTTAACTCGTCTCGTCGACAAGAGAAAGATTCGTCGCGACCGTGCCGATGTTTTCTCCACGCTCGCCGAAGGGCTGAAGGGAAAACGTGCGAAAGAGTGGGGACTTATTGACGACTATTTTCCGACGAGCAAGTTTCAGGAATCGATCGATACGCGAGTCCGCGAGATTGCAGACTTAAAGCAAACTGTGCGGGGTCCCCAGCCGTGCAGCTCGGCTGGGGTGCTTGATAGTTTGCGAACCGGTTCGGAAGCTGCCGGCTTGAGTGCTAACGAACCATCGCAAACTAACAGTTTGCTTTACGGTATTAAGCTCAATCCGCTTCAAGTTGAAATGAAGCCCGCGGGTGTCGAGTACAAGTACGTCAATCTGATTTTGAACCGCGAACAGCGCTACGCTGATTTGACTCTTCGGGGACCGATGGGTGATTTGCCG
>DATBSH010000190.1:0-10785 GCA_036559885.1 Pyrinomonadaceae bacterium | reverse complement strand
AGCCAATCTCGAAGCGTCTTACCATCCGGGCGAAGAGAGACACTAGACACTGGGATCGCGGGCGTCCTCGCCCGCAAGTGAGCGAAGCGAACAATGCGTTACATATCGCCCCAGCTGGTTTTGCTCCTGATTCTTACAACTTACTGCGCTCAAGCACAGAATCCTAACCCAGCCAATAACTACGCGCAGCGCGGCATCGAGAGCTTCGAAAGGAACGACTTCGATGCTGCGATCGCCAATTTCAGCAAGGCAATCGAACTCAATGGAGAGAATCTCGAGTTTTGTTTTTATTTTCGGGGAATCGCCCTCTATCGGCTGGGCAAGGTTGATGACGCGATTGCGGATCTCACAAAAGCAATCTCTCTGAAACAGCATCCCCGCTTCTACGACGATCGCGGAAACCTGCTCGCGCAAAAAGGCGATCTTGACGGCGCCATTGCCGATCTCAACAAAGCGATCGAGATCGAACCGAAGTATGCGAAGGCCTATGGCGATAGAGGCGTTGTTCGACTTATGCGCGGCGAGCAGGCAGACGCAGAATCGGATCTCAAAAAATGTTTCGAGCTCGACAGAAGACTTGAATCTCAGTTCGTCGCAGCCGCCAATCGCTTGAAGCAACAAGCCGCACTACGCGCTGAGCATACAAAGCCTAACGACGTAGAAGTCTTGAAGTTCAATTGGAGCGAGAGCGCTTCACAGGCATTGGTGACGCCTTCATCGCCATCAATTTCTGTTTCTTCGACGCCCGTAAGTGCTACCGGTACTCGCGTGCTGGGCAGTCCCCAGGAAAAAGGTGAGGCTGGTCCACCGCCAATAGCAGATGCATCAGGCACAGCGCCGGCCTCCTCAAGTGCGCCCACGACCACCATTCGAGGTGTCGACTACAAGTTCACTGCGTCGATAAAAAACACGGGCAATAAAACCATAGTCGCTGTTGAGTGGGCTTACTTCTTCGACGCTAAAGATCCACACGACAGTCTCTGTTATGTCCTTACGAGCAAAACGAATATACCGCCAGGTAAAGAAAAGGCCCTGACAGACAAAGTTTCTTCTCATGTCAATCCGAAGAGCGGTCCCAAAATACCTACGGCTTATAACCGATCAGCCTTCAATGAAAGAGTTGTCATCCTTCGGCTGGATTACGCCGATGGGACTTCGTGGCAAAGTTCAAGCGCGCTAAACAGCACCAAGAAAACTGGCCCATCTCAATAGGGCAGTAGGCGACCGTGAGGAAGGGCTTCCAGTTACGCGGATTGCGCAACAGCCCTCCCTGACAGTCGGGCTACTGCCCCGCTACAGCGACGAAAGGACAACAACACCCATGTTCGTAAAATCCTTTATACCGATCATCAGTCTGTTCTTTTTGTTCGGTATCGCCGCCGCGCAAAAACCACGCGCACGCGATCTCGGCATTCCATTTGACGGAACGCCGGGGCAATTCAATGCCATTACGGATGTCGCGGGTGTGGAGGTCGGGCAAGTCACGCTCATCTCAGGGGACGGCAAACTCATTGTAGGAAAAGGTCCCATCAGAACAGGGGTTACGGCAGTTTTACCGCGCGGCAAAAACAACCCGGAACAAGTCTTCGGAGCTTGGTTTACGTTGAACGGCAATGGCGAGATGACGGGCACGACGTGGGTTGAAGAATCGGGCTTCATCGAAGGACCGATTATGATTACCAACACTCACAGTGTTGGCGTAGTCCGCGATGCTGTCATTGCGTGGCAGATGAAGAAACAAGGTAAGACGTTTCAACCCTGGTCGTTGCCGATCGTGGCCGAAACGTGGGACGGATTTCTAAATGACATCAACGGTTTTCACGTAAAGCCTGAACACGTTGCGCAGGCTTTAGATACTGCGAGTTCCGGACGCGTAGACGAAGGCAACACTGGCGGTGGCACAGGCATGGTTGCTCACCAGTTCAAAGGCGGCACCGGAACCTCATCAAGGAAGTTCGATGTTGCTGGAGCAACTTATACGGTCGGCGTACTGGTGCAGGCGAATTATGGTGGTCGCCCAACCTTGACGATTGCCGGCGTCCCGGTGGGCCAGGAGATTACCGATTTGCTGCCCAAGGCGGCGCCACAAGATACCGGCTCCATTATCGCGGTTGTTGCCACTGACGCGCCCTTGCTACCGCATCAACTCAAGCGAGTTGCAAAGCGTGTCTCGCTTGGTGTCGCGAAGAATGGTGGAATAGGTGGCAATTCGTCGGGTGACATCTTCATCGCATTTTCAACTGCGAATTCCGGCGCAGGTAAGGAACAAAATGCGGCTAACGTGAAAATGTTGGCCAACGATAGAATCAATCCGATCTTTCTGGCGACGGTCCAAGCAACCGAAGAAGCCATTATTAACGCGATGATTGCTGCTGAGACCATGACGGGCGTCAATGGAAATACGGTTTACGCTATCCCTCATGATCGATTAAAACTAATCATGAAGAAGTACAACCGTATCGTCAATTGAGAGCATCAATGGACCAGACAACATAAGGCAAGCTGGACACGGAGACGGGGTGACGCGGTGACACGGGGAAAAAGGAACTCCATCTCCGCGTCTCCGCGTCACCCCGTCTCTGTGTCTGCTCCTCGCTGTTTTGCCTGCCTTCGTCTGGTTTCTGGATAGTTTTCAAGAGGAGTCTCCTATGAGCGCTGTTTCAGAAGCAGTGGCCCGCCCAATCTCTAAGGCGCCGCAAACAATACTATTTGCCGGCGGCATCGCGGGCGTTCTTGATCTGACTGCCGCCTGCGTCTACTCGTGGCTACGCGCCGGCGTTAGTCCGGTGCGCGTGTTCCATTCGGTCGCGAGCGGATTGCTTGGTGCTGCGGCATTCACTGGTGGTGCGAAGACGGCAGTCTTGGGCATTGTGCTGCACTTCATCATCGCAACGACCTGGGCGGCAGTTTACTACTTTGCAAGCCGTAAACTTCGCTTCCTTGTGACTCAACCAATTCCCGCAGGATTGATCTACGGAGTTTTTGTTTACTTATTTATGAACTTTGTGGTGTTACCGCTGTCGGCAGTTGCGAGAAGGCCCGTGCCCCTCTCATCGAGGATTTACGGCTGCCTCATAATCATGTTTTGCATTGGGTTGCCGATTTCGCTGATTGTCCGGCGGCGCACGTTAAGCTAGAAGCGAAACTCCTAAGGCAGCATTTGGTAATTACGGCAGATCTACCAGATACCCCGAAAGAACAAGCGGCAGGTTCCCTGATGAACCTGCCGCTTTGGTTGAGTGGTGCCGTTAACTTCGGCAGAAGTCATTAAACGTGTCATTCGTTGCTAATGGTTGCCGTCGTTCCGTCGAACTTGGTGATCTGGATGGTGAATGGCTCGTTGTAGGACTTGGCCCGATCCTGCAAGACGCTCAGGGCGACTTGCTCTCCCAAAAGAATCGACCAATAGGTCGAGCTGCGGAAGTGAATGCCGGCGTGGATTCCATGACCAAATGAGACGTTGTAGGCAAGCTTGTTCAGTTCGCCATTAATGTCGAGATTGTCCTTGTCCGCGCCCGTGTAGGTATTGAGCGATAGACCATCCGTGCTTGGGACTTTTACATCTCGCCCAGCGCCAAGGAGTAGCGGTCGAATCTTTTGGCCTCCATCAAAGAAAAACTTCAGGGCTGTTATGCAGGCGCCACCAACGGTTCCATGGCCAGTTGGATAGCAGGGATGCGTTGGCGAGCCTTCTGGGAACGCTTGTGGTAACAAGTATGTGCCGTACTTCGCAAACGTGAGCGATAGCGCCGCTGAATTCAAAACGTCGTTATGCAGCGCACCCGCCGCTTGCGGGAATGGGCTACTGCCGGTTTTCCGCGCATGCACCAACGCACCGTATTCTTCAGGGCGCAATCGCAGATCCTTGATCCACTTGTGATACCAGGACGCCTTGAGCGCACGCGTTGCCATTTCGGCAATCGTCGCTGCAGCATCTGGTCCGCCAAGCGTGCCGAAGGCTTTTTGTGTCTGTGATCCGACATATGGATTACCCGGATTTGGCGGTGCACCAATGCCCGCTAAAAGGAGGAAGGCGACGAAGTATCCCTGGTAGAGGACGTCCACATGCGTATACGCTGCGAGGTCTCGACCATTACGGTGATATCGGGCCGTGGGATCAAACGCCAGGTGAAGCCCAGAGTCGCCGCCGTTCTGGACCAGCTGGTATTCGGCAACAGCGGTCATGAAGTTGGCTCCTCCGCCACCCTCTGGGAGAAACGTTTGGTGCTGTTGGTTAAGAAGCTGGCTGCCGTAGAATGTCGGTTGAACCATAAACTGCGAGACGTACGGTCCCTGCACATTACCGTCGCCCGGAACAAACTGCCCGCGAAACAAATTCTGCCGAGTGACCGGATACGGAAACTGATTATTGGCAGCGCTGCTGAGGAATGACATGGTATTCATGTCGGCCACAGCCTGCCCAACTAATGGATTCGTCGAGTATTCGGTGAACGGAACGTCAGCTACGAGAGATGCCCAGTAGTGTTCGACCTGTTCAGCGGCGGTCTGTGCGCTGTCAATTCGCGGAGAAGCGGGGATGACGGTCGCATGTGAGTCAAGGCCCTGCAAGTCGAATGCAAGCGAGCCCTGAGGACAATTCAGCTTCGAGTTTCCTCCGCCCGCGGGAGTGCCGACAACTATGTTTTCAAAGTCTGCGTGGTTGCCCGAAGCGAGGGCATTCTTTAGGCTGAGCATGGCGGCTAGATTCGGAACGCCGAGGCCGTCGTGTAGCAGCGCTTTGCTATGGCTGCAACTAAAGTCGGTAAATCGCGCCGCATCGCCGTTGTCGGCTTGGCCTCCCACGTTTATCTTCTCAGCTTGGGCCATGCCTTTGCGATAGTTGAAGCTCGCATTAGCGCGAGTAGAAGAGTTGTAGTCAACGACAGATGCCTCTGCCACTGATTCTTTTCCACCAAGCAAGGGTTTAAGGGGAACGGCGGCAGCGACGGTCGCTACAGTTGCGGCACCTCTCACAAAACTTCTTCTGCTTAATTTGCCGGGTTCGGACGCGGAACCTGTGAGGTTCTTAGGTTTTGACGCCATAATTCTTAGTCTCCTTTTGGGTGTTATGCTGCGCAAGTCGCATGGGCAACAGAATGAGGAGTCATTTACTCCTGGATAACATAAGGGTCGGGGTCAGTAGTTCAACTGGCACAAAGCGGACTAGTCTTCAACGAGGGAGCCGGTCGAACTAATTGGGCTGCACATTTTTAGTGTTATCGGACTAATTGAAACTGCTAATTCATACGAAACTCCTAACGGACGTTAATCGGTTTGAGGCGATCTGAGTTCTTACGGAAATGGAACCAGACAATCACCGCTACAATCGCCTGGGAATACCACCAGCTGTTCGTCCACACAGCCTTCGCCGTTGGGGCAGCCACCAAAGAACGTTGAGAGTTGCTCAGGGACCTGGCCCGGTATCGGCGGTCCATGAAAACGTACTACGAGTGTTATCAGGGCGCCTTCGGGATTGGTGAGGCTGCCATTGAAATCAGGGATGACCTCTCCGGAATAGGGACCACCAATGCCGAGCCAAGCGCTGAAGTTCGCAGGAGCTCCCGAAGGAACAATGCGGCCGGTCGCGTTGACGACGAGGTCGGGTAAATCGAATGTGCACAGGTAAGTCTCGCAGTCCTCGGGATGGTTGAATACCACCCACCAAACGGTGTAGACACCACTTCCTTCCAAAGATGTATGCACGTTAGTGGTGATGCCGTTCTGGTTTCTTACCAATCTCGCGTACGCACCGGGCACGACGGACCCAAGCAAAAAACCGTCAGGCGTTGTATAGACCGGCTGCGTCTCGGAACTGGCACCGGCCGCGCTAACGTTTTGAACGCTAACCTGTGCAGTGAAAGCAAGTGCGAAAAGAAACAGACTGCCTATTGGGAGTAAAAGCAGTTTTCTTCTCATTCTCAGCTCCTCATAAGTTGATTAACAGCTAAAGAACAGGGGCCTGGTGGTTCTGGGCACTGGCCAAGCCAGGCCCCTGTCAACAGTGTCTGAGTCGCCAACCGTACAGACTGCGCGCCACTATTTGTCGGAAGAAGGCGGTCGGTGCATTGCAATCTGGACATTCACGCACGTGTTGGGCGGACAACCGCCGTTGAACTTCGACAGCTGATCCGCGAGCACCATGCCCATCAGAGCCGGCCCGTGTGAGCGAACCACCACGTGAATTTCCGAGTGTGCTGGATCAAGCAGACCCGGACCGTCGAATGCGCTGGTCGTGTCTCCAAGCGTAACGACCGAACCGTAAGTCGCGGACCCATCGAGGCCGATGATACGGCCTCCACAGTTAACTCGTGAACCTTCCACCGCAGGATTCGCGAAGTCCGCTCCTGAACACGGATGAGTAGCGCATAGCTCGGGATTGTTGAAGATACCCAACCAGGCCGTGTACACCCACCCAGGCATAAGGTTCTTTGTGGTTATCGATATGAAGACCCTGTCCTTGCCCCGGATCAACTCCGTGCCGGAAGTGGGCACGAAATCTGAGCCGATCACACCCATCGTGATCGGATGGAGAGGTAGAAGGCTGATCTTTTCGCTCGCGTTATCTGACATCGGCGCTTTGCCCGCAGCCGGCGTCAGCGCGATCACCGCCAGCAGTGCTGCAACACACGCCGAGATTACCGTTAAACGGATAAAACCGTGCTTCGTCATCTGTTCCTCCTTCTTCCCTATTGGGATAAAGAATGTGAGTTAAGTTGAGAGGGGTGCGGAACCCGTTAGCAAACAAAATAACGTTGATGGTCCCCGCTCCCTAAAGCATCCATTGATGGTGTCACCGACAACAACAAAGTATCGGCGCATTTTGGATTTGGAAGAGCGATTGGGAAGTCGACAGTGAGATAGCGATAATTGGGCGCTATTAGACGGTCGGTTCTCAGTTTGTGCGGCAGATTTTAGTCCTGCTTTTAAACCCTGTCAATCAATTCTGTACGCGAATTATGGGTGGACAGTGTGGACCAGCTCATCTGCTAAAGTTTCTGAAGAAAACCATCATTTTGCACAAGCAGATCCGAGCTCAAGAGATTAAAAACGACCAAGGCGAGTGACCGAAGTCACTCGCCTCTGTTGATCCGATTGACCAATCGACCGATCTAGCAGAACGCGGGCGAAATGTTCTCGATTCGCTGACGAGCCTTTGGTGTCAGGCTTTCTAACGTTTCGAGCACCTTCCGGTGCGTCATGCCACTTCCCAAATACGTCCAACGATTTGCTTGCAGTTGGACCTTGCGAAACTCTTCCTTCTCATTGTCGTTGAGTTCACGGTCAGTCGCGCGGGTGAAACTCTCAAGATCAAGTTCGACCTGCTGTTGCAGCCCGCCGTCGATGAAACCGCCAATCTCAATGTACTGTTCGACAGCGTCAAGGATCTGTTGTTCGGTTCGGCCTTCAGCAAGTGCTTCAACCATTAACGTGTCAAGCTTGGCGTGTTGCACTTCTTCAAGCCAATGATGCTTCAACAGGCTCTTGAACTGCGGATCCAGTTGCTGGTTGTGCCTGATGCTGTCGACGTAATGGCGTTGCACCATCCATTCGATGTGCAGAATCGTAAACGTCACGCCCAAAGGATCATGCGCCAGAATAGCGTTGGCTATCGCGTCGGGCGGTCCAATCACGCCACATGACGTGCCAAATCCGGCTTCGAAATCCTCACGAAAGCGTTTGAAGAGTTGAATATGTTTCGCCTCCTCGCCGGCGAACATCAACAGCGCGCGAGTCCGGTAATCGTCAGGTTGCAGCTGAGGTCGTGCGTGGTCGAGCACGAACGGCAGAATGAACTCTTCGACGAGCCCAAAGATACATAAGTAAGCGTTACCTCTAATCTGGTTGAGGACCTTTTTCTCTTCGTTAGTTAGGAACGAAAGCCCCTCCACGCGTGCCAAAGACTCGGGCATGAAGGGCTTTGCGAAGTCCAGTCGCTTATCGCGGCCAATGATGTCTTCGATTCGCCAGTGAATGGTGTCTGATGCCGCCAAAGCGGATTGGTAAGTATATCCGTGATTCATACTGTGGAACACCTCCTAAGGTTCCTTCAGTGATAATGCTGTTTATGTCCCCATTACCTGATAACGCGCAATTCAAATGCTGAAAGGACCACTGCTGAAGGCTTGGGAAGTCTCGCGCAAACTACGTTTTTCATACTCCACCGTTAGAGGTCATCAGTACCACTCCGCGGTAGCAGGTGTTGACAAAGTCATAATTCAGGCTGCGTAAGCTGTCTCCTTAAGTCTTGAATGAAGAGTTGAACCTTCAGGCTCTGCTCAAGAGAACGAAGCTATTTTCGAACAGCTTTTGAGGTTGGCGCCGGAGCTTGAAACAACACCATCATCAAGATCGCATCAGCCGTACCGTCCATAGTTGGCTCATTAGTTGAATAATCACCAACATCGTCGTGATAAACCACTTCGGTCGTTTGAAACTCGGCAAACTCGTCCGGTTGACTCAAATGCAGACCTCGTAAACTCGCGTAGATATTTGCCGCGATAGGTCCATCGACCAGCCCACCAGGAACTAACTTCTTCAGGATCTGTACTGTCGGCAAGTGAACATCCTCCGGAAACTCTCCGCCACTCGGGATTCCAGAAAACATCGAAGTTCCCCAGGGATTACGTCCGAACAACCAGTCGCGGTGAGCCAACATAGCGGAGTGATATCGGAAATCATTGGTCATCTGTTCGTAAAGCAGAACCTGAGTGATGAACGCGACCACGAGGTTGTTCGAGCACCAGAGAAATGGCACGCCCACCCCGTATGAATTCCTGTGCCCGCGTCTGATCACATGTTCGATACCGTCTCGGTAGTAGGCGGCCAATTCTGCCTTCATCTTTGGGTTGACGAGCGGATACAAGACGAAGTGTGCGGCATTCATGAAGGGATAAAACTGATAGTGCTCGGCCGTATCGTGCTGCATCCAGGAGGTCGCACCGATGATCCTCGCGTAGCGTTGAGCATCTTTGAGATATGCGGGACGCCGCGTCGCTTTGAACAGCTCGGCAGCCGCCCATTCCATGTCGTCAGTCCATGTATCTTCGTTGTAGCGGTACGGAGCACCATAGGAATTTCCCTGTTGATACCCTTCTTGTTGTTTGCCCATTCGATACAGCTCAATCGCCGCTTTCAAACATTTTTCCGCAAACACTGAATTCTTTAGGTCTGTTTTCCAAATCCGGTAAGCCATCGCCATTGCTGCGGCGGATCGGCCAGCCAGGTTGGCAACACCTGTCGCTTTGCTTTTCCACTCTCGTAATCCCTGAGGCTGACCGTTGGCAAAATAGACGGGACGATAACTGTTCGGTCCCCAGCCATAGTCCGCTATGTCTTGATCAGGCAATTTGAATCCGCGATGATCACGATCATCAGCGACCTGATGAAACAACTGATCGGGTGCAGGATGAAGCTTGTGTATCCAGTCGAGTCCCCACTTTGCTTCGTCGAGCACATCGGGAATGCCGTTTGACCTCGCGTGTCCGAGCGCGTCTACCTCATCAGCAAAACTGCTTCGCGCGAGCTCAAAGGCCAGCAACATTCGTGCGGTCGCGTTGCTCGCAGTGATCAGATACTTCAACTGATCGCCGGCGTCGTGCCAACCACCGCTTGCATCAACAAAGGTCCCGTCAGGCATCGGACCGTAAACTGATCTGCCATCACGACTGTGACACACCATATCGAGAAATGGGTTATATCCGCAGCGTTGCTGTCGCATGAACAACAACAGCTCGTTTTGATACGGAGGTAAGGGACCTATCGTGAACTCCCTCGATCGTGTATCAGTTCCCTCGAGTCGTAATAAAACTCTGCCAGGCTGTTTGAATCGTGAGAAGTTCAGCTCGTAGTAATATGGAAAGGCACCACCCCAGCTTGGCGCCGGAAGTTGCCGCAACGGACCACGAAACAGTATCTGCTGAGTCCCAGAGTGCTGAACTACAAAGTCACCCTGCAGCGGCACTTTAGAGAAGGCGATTGCGATCTTTGTGTCAGAAAAACGATAACCTGTTTGATTGATGCGGATGAATGCGGACTGGGCTGGGACAATACTCGCGGAGAAAACTAGAGCTAGAAGAGAGCACAAATAGAGACGAGTCATCAGCGCATAATACTCGGCGTGCGTGTCATTGGTGACGTTAGGTCCAAAAAGCGTCGCGCAGGTCCCCAGGCTGAAGCCTGGAGAGAATGAGAATGTGACCCTCCACATGGCTAAAGCCAGTGGTGTCCTATTACTTACCTGTTACTACTTCACCGGATTGCCGTCCGCGTCGATCAACTGAACTTCACCAATGTTCAATTCGCGAATTCCCTTTTCAATCTTTTCGCGATCGCCAACCACTATCCAGACCAGATTGTCCGGCTTCACAACCTTCACTGCCGCTTCATTGAGATTGTTGACTGCCAGAGCCTTAATCCGACCGGCGTATGTTGAGTAGTAATCGGGTGCCAGCTTGAACTCAATTATTTCGTTGATCGACTGACTTACAGCTGCGTTGGTCTCCCATAAACCAGGAAGAGTTTGCGTTAGATTTGCCTTCGCCATCGCGAGCTCATCAGCTGTGATGACTCGGTCTTTCAGAATCGCACGAAGCTCATTTGCGATCTCGACCATCGATTCCTTCGTCTTGTCAGTCTGAACCGGCGCATACGCAAGGAACGTTCGCTGACCACGAGCCGGCCACAACAGCGATCCTGCGCCATATGACCAGTGTTTGTTTTCTCGCAGGTTCATGTTGAGACGAGAGATAAAAGCACCTCCAAGTACGGTGTTCATCGACTCGATCG
>DATBSH010000189.1:0-17334 GCA_036559885.1 Pyrinomonadaceae bacterium | reverse complement strand
TCTTGCAAAAATCGAGACAATGCCACGCCCTTGCGGCGTGGTGTTTCACGTTTGCAACTAGAAAGAGCCGTGAACCGATTTTTGAGATGCCACGCGCTTGCCGCGTGGAGTCTCACGGTTGAGACTGGTAATGAGCAGATTCTCGGTAAAACGTAAACCTCCACGCGGCAAGCGCGTGGCATCCCTTAGCTGGTCATCTCCACTTGTGTAGCAACAAACGTGAGCACCACGCCACAAGGGCGTGGCATTATCTCGATTTTTGCAAGAGGCTCTAAAGCGTATCGGACATTTACCGCGGGATCTTTTTGAGGGATTCAAACGCTATGTGAGAAAGATAGGGATCCGATGAGGTCGCTGCTCGGCTCAAAGCATCGATTGCGCTACGGTCACCAATTGATCCCAAGGCGGCAGCAGCTTCTCTTCGCACATCACTGGGCAGCTTCTCATTCATCAACGTTGCTATCAGAGCCGGCACTCCGGCTGAAGTCCCAATCCGGCCAAGCGCTGCTGCAACGGCACGAAGCACAAACTCATTCTTCTCCTGCTTCCCTTTTCTTTTTGCCTGCCCCGTCAGAACCGTTGCTAACGTTACAACACTTGTTTCATCTGCAATCCGGCCGAGCGCCACTGCTGCCGCGGCTCGCACTCCATCCTCCTTATCACTCAACAGCCGTTCTAGAAGCGCTGCCGTTGCCGCTTTGCTGCTGGTTAGACCAAGCGCATAGGCGACCTCACGCCGAACGAATTCATCCTTATCGTTCAGAAGCGGCAAAAGTGCTGGAACACTTTCAGCGACAGGAAGCGACAACACAGCCTTTGCAGCAACCGCGCGAACCATTACTGAGGAATCCGTTAATCCAGTCAGGGCCACTCGCGAAGCTTCTGCAACGTGCATTGCTTCCAAACGCATAACAGCGTCTCTTCGCTCTTCATCCGAGGAAGAACTCAACCGTTCTCGTTGGGTTTGAATCGCGCGTTGGACCGGAGTGAGTGTATCTGGCGACTGGTTAGTGCGGGCGTAATGAGGCGCAAAGACAGCCTGAGAGGCCAGCAACAAAACCAGGGAACCTAAACGCGTAGCAGCCTTATTAAGCGGGGGGCGTTGCATTCAGATAGCTGTTGCCTTTGTCGCGGCACGCCGCTCTGCTTTACGCCGGACCGCTTCCCATTCGAATGCTTGACGCGCGCGTTGGTTTTCTCGAGCATCTGCCAGCACCGACAGAACTTCGTCTTCCCAAATCGATGGCACAGCTTTCGACCGTCGCATTGATTCCATTATCGCAATGTAATCCAAAACTTCCTGAACTTCTGAATCAGTTAGCGAATCCACCTTCAAGGCGAGAAATTGGCGCCGACTTGCACTCTTGCCCATTTCAAAACTCCTTTGCCGCGTCGAAGCCTTAGCTTGTCGTCGACGTGTTTGGAAATACCGACAAGCTAACGCTCGCCAGTGATCAAAGGATTAGTTCAGCGAACCTACTGTTGGGGGCAGAACTATACACGACCGAAAACGTGGCAGGCAAGATTGTGATACGGAATTAGTCGATGCGCGAAGCAATGCCGTGAACGGTGTCAATGATCAAAACAGCAATGGGAGGATAGAGAATGAGATCAGGAACTAGTAGCGCGGCTGACGCATAGGCAACGACACTTGATTGAACATCAGCTACTTGATGACGAAACAGGCTGTTGAGATCAATGAAAAAATCCTGTGTGTGCCAACCAATGTATAGGCCAATGCCTGCGCTAAGCGCGTAGCCGACCAATAAAAATGTGTACGCAGACAAACGCGTGAACGGCTGTTCGGGTGCTTCCTGCACCCGGATGATCGTGTCCTGAATCGTCTTCGGAATGTAGGTATAGTGCGCGAAATACTCTCTTAACCGTGTAGCGAGATGCCAGATACCAAGCACGAAGAGCGCAAGCACTATTGCCCTGCCAAAAGGATTGAAGACCAACCACAGTTGTGGACGAATTAAGGCCAGAAAGAACGTCGACAGAAACAGTGAGACTGTCGTAAAGACTGCTCGTTGGCGCTCTCGATTCTCGAGTCGATCTTTTTCGAGGACTTCATCTACAAGTCGATCCCACTTTGCCTGAATCGCCAGATTGCGTGCTCTTTTTGCGTGGGGATTATCTGAGTCGAGAATTGAGTATCCGCGGGTCCGCTGAGTATTTAATTGATCGTCGTAATACGCGCGCTCTTGAGGATCGCTGAGAACTGTGTAGGCTTTCGAAATAAGGGCAAATTGTTCGGCAGCAGTCTTAGAGTCGCGATTAACGTCCGGATGGTGCTTGCGCGCAAGCTTCCGATACGCCGATTTGATCTCGGCCTGCGAGGCGGTATGCTTAACAGCAAGTATTCGGTAGTAGTCGATCACTGTGCTTTCCTAACTCTTTAAAAGACAGCGATGAAGTGATCTGGCACCCGAGGGGAGCACTGCAGCCGCAGAAATTATAGCACTATCTCGAAGGGATTTTTCAGCGTTAGATTCTGCGGTGATAGCTGGCCATCCAGGGCCCCGCTCAAGGAATTGACCTCGCGGGGATCCAAAGGGGCGGCCGGAAAAAATTACCTCGAGCGGCAATCGAGGGGCGAGGACGTGGTAGAGGAAGCTCGCGCCCTTTGGTTATCCGCTTATGTAACAATCTTCATGCCAGCACCCCTAATCCACTAATCTCTAAGAAACTGAGCGTCTTACCGTGTCCCACGGTTCACTGGCGGCTACAGTGTGTACTCAGTTCTAGACACTTACTACTGGGCTTTACTCGCAGCGCGATTTACAAACTTCAGGAGAGTTCTCACGGCGATTCCGGTCGGGCCTTTCGACCGATACGGCTTCGCCTCATCTCCCCACGCAGTGCCTGCGATGTCGAGATGTGCCCATGAAATCCCATCCGCAAATTCCTTTAGAAACGCGGCGGCCGTTATTGTTCCCGCCTTTCGTCCGCCGACGTTCTTTATGTCGGCGATATCCGACTTGATCTGTTTCGAATATTCCTTATCTAAAGGTAATTGCCAAAACTTCTCACCCACCTCGTGCCCGGATGCGATGATCTCGTCAATTAATTGCTGATCCGTACCGAGAACCGCTGCGTTGACGTCGCCAAGTGCGATCGAAACGGCGCCCGTCAACGTCGCCATATCGATCACTTGCGTAGCGCCAAGCTTCTTCGCGTAAGCAATAGCGTCGGCCAGAATCAGCCGACCCTCAGCATCAGTGTTGATAACCTCGATCGTCTTACCTGTCATCGCTCTCACAACATCGCCCGGCTTTGTTGCTTTTCCTGATGGCAGGTTTTCAGTGCATGGCGCGACGCCGAGCACTGGGATCGGAGGCTTAAGTTGAGCAATTGCTCTCATCGCACCCATTACCGTAGCGCCACCTGTCATGTCGTACTTCATCAGTTCCATGTTTTCCCCCGGCTTCAATGAAATGCCGCCGGAGTCGAATGTCACACCTTTGCCTACAAGCGCTAGCAACTCTTTTCCATCGCCTTTGTATTTTTCCGGAGTGTATTTAAGAATAATGAGTTTCGCTGGTTGATCCGATCCGCGGGCTACACTGAGCAGCGAGCCCATCCCTTCCTGCTCCATGCGTGCTTCGTCGAGTACATCTAAGTTCAATCCGAATTCTTCAGCAATCTCGCGTGCACGAGAAGCCATGTCCGTTGGCGTCATATATGCACCTGGTTCGTTCGCAAGATCGCGGGTGAAGTTTACTGATTCACCGATGATGCGCCCGATGTTTACCCCATTGTTCAGCGCATCTGTTTTAGCGCCCTCGACTGAAATCACGATACGGTCTACAGCCTTTTCCTCCTTGTCTACAGTCCGGTATTTATCAGGATCGAAACTCGCCATTATGGAACCCTCGACAACGGATGCTGCAATTTCTTGTGGGTCAGCTTCGGAACGCGGAACGATGGCGATCGTTTTGGCGTTCTTTGTCCGCAAAGTCCGAACAGCCGTTCCCGCCATTTGTGACACGTTGGAGATCTTGTACTCTGCAGCATCACCCGCCCCTACCAGCAAGAGCCGCCGTGCCTTGATCTTGTTGTTGCCCACGAGGTGGAAGTAAGCCGTTTCGCCTTCTTTGCCGGAAAACTCTTCTGCGTCTATAGCAGACTTCACTAGTCCGCCTGAAAGTTCGTCAAGCTTCTGGAGGAATGCGCCTGTCTTTTCATCTTTGAAAATAGCAACTGCCAAGGCGTGAACATCTATTTGTTCGTAGGGACTTCCGCTGGCTTCAAATTGCATGTGGGTCTCGTCTCCTAAATGTACTATCTGTTTCGTTCCTTCAACTGAGCTTTCGTCTCGCGATCAACGGTCTTTCGTATTTCTGCTTCGCGCTTGTCATACATCTTCTTACCGCGCGCCACTCCAACCTCAATTTTAATTCGCCCGTTCTTGAGATATACCTGCGTCGGAACAAGCGTCATACCCCCTTTGGCCGCCGCATCATCCAATTTTTCAATCTCCCGCTTATGGAGCAGCAACTTTCGCGTCCTTAGCGGTTCGTGGTTCAAACGATTGCCGTGAGAATACGGCGAGATGTGAGCATTAAACAACCACGCCTCCCCTTCACGCACCGCCACGTATGCTTCCTTCAGCTGCACTCGGCCATCCATCGCGCTTTTTACTTCTGTTCCCGTCAATGCAATGCCGGCTTCATATTTGTCAGAAATATGGTAGTTGTGAAAAGCAGCGCGATTGGCCGCTAACACCTTCTCTTCTTTAGCCATGCATCAGTAACTCGCAAGTGGGGTAAATCGAAGGCACGTTGCGCGATGAGGATCTGGCAAGTCGTAAAAGCAGATCCACCGATTTCCACAGATTACACAGATTCGATCTAACACTGCTGGGGTTGAATTGGAAAACACATCCGATCACAACACCTCGTGGCCTTTACCACTCAACGTGCCTACTCTAGTCTCTAATCTGTGTAATCGGTGGAAATCGGTGGATCTGCTTTACGACAAGCTGAAGCAGGTTCACACGCCTGTCGTTAATCGCAGATCCAGTACATCATGCCGCGTAATGATGCCGGTAATCCTGCCATATTCTTCAACCAAAACTGCGGGACTCGTTTGTAGCTTCTTCGTTACCTCGGACGAACTAGCATCAACATCGACAATCGGAAAACTTCCTTCCATCACTTCACTCACAGGAGAAGTCAACAACTCGCGGTTTCTCACCACTTTCGCCAAAACACGATTCTCTCGAAGCGAACCTACCGCACGTCCTTCATCAAGCACTGGGATCTGAGTTAGCCCAAGATCATCCATCTTCTGTAGAGCGTCGGCCACGCTGTCCGTCGACTTCACGAAAACGAGTCCCTTCGGCGCTTGTGGCTTTTTCGTTCCAATTATTAGGCCGGCCGTGATTCTCTGAGGCTCGAGGAGTCGCTTCTCTTTCAGCCATTCGTCTGAGTGGTGCTTAGTTAGATAGTGCTCGCCGGTGTCGCAAACGATAAAGACGACGACGGCACTCTCATCCAGGCTCCCAGCTACGCGCAACGCCGCTGCTAGATTAGTACCGGTAGAGCCACCGCAAAAAATTCCTTCCGAACGGCCGAGTAAGCGCGACATTTCAAACGAGTCGCGATCGGTGACGTTGATCACTTCGTCGACGTACTTAATATGCACGTTTGGTGGAACGATCTCTTGTCCGATACCCTCAACTAAATAAGGAGTAGCTTCAACAATCTTTCCTGTTTCCTTGTAAGTTTTGAAGATAGACCCGTAAGGATCCGCGCCGATGATTCTTATCGCAGGATTCTTTTCCTTCAGGAATCGTCCAGTACCAGAGATGGTTCCTCCGGTTCCCAGACCGGCAATGAAATGAGTAATCCTTCCGTCTGTTTGTTCCCAAACCTCCGGTCCCGTCGTTCGATAGTGAGCCTCTGGATTGGCAGGGTTGGAGTACTGATCCGGGTAGAAGGAGTTTGGTGTCTCTGAGGCTATACGCCGCGCTGTCGAAACATAATGATCTGGTGTTCCAGGTTTTGCGGATACCGGAGTAATCACGACGTCAGCACCCAACGCCTTCAAATAACGCGATTTCTCGACTGAGGCTTTGTCAGTCATCACGAATATGCATTTGTAACCCTTGACTGCGGCAGCCAGTGCCAAACCGATTCCGGTATTACCCGAAGTTGCTTCAATTAATGTCCCACCTGGTTTCAGTATTCCTTCGCGTTCCGCAGCTTCAATCATTGCTACGCCGATCCGGTCCTTCACGGAGTAGCCCGGATTGAGATTTTCCATCTTGGCAAATACCTGAGCTTTTACGCCGCGCGCCAACCGTCCGAGCTTGACCAATGGAGTTCGTCCAATTAGGCCCAGCACGTTTTCGTGGACTTGCATAGTTTCTCCGCAGAGCGCTGGATTGTAGAGGGATATCTATAACAGAAATGCGCGGGCGGTTGCTAACGGCGATACAAAATGTCAGGGCCCGGATGTGCTCTCCCCTTCACATCCGAGCCCCGTCAAGGCCACTCATCTTACAATGCGTGACCGAACTTTGAACACTGGAGCTTTTGGCAATGACCATGCCAAAGCGTGCTGAGCTAAATTAGTGGCTTCTTGCCACGTTTTCCAGGCATTTCTGTCTGAAGGTACCTGCTCAACTGCAAAGGTTCTCGACCATTCGGTGTGTCTTCGTTTATAAGAGTGACCTTTTGGGGTAACTCAGTCGATAGCGACCCGTCCATGCCCACTGATTCACAAATTCTCGTTCTTGATGCCGCTAACGTTGAACAGCTGTTAACACCTAAAGAGTGCATTGAATTGATGGCACAAACGCTGGCTGAATTGGCTGAAGGAAACTTCCATCAGCCACTGCGTATGGTCGTTCGCCCACCAGAAGCAAAAGGGTTGTTAGGGCTGATGCCGAGCTATCGCATTAGTGAGCCACCGCTATACGGGCTAAAAGCAATTGGTGTCTTCCCCGAGAATCCTAAGATAGGTAAAGACGCGCATCAGGGAAGCGTGATGCTCTTCAACGGTGAAACAGGTGAGTTGCTCTCACTTATGAATGCCTCGTCCATCACCGCGATCCGAACTGCTGCAGTTTCGGCAGTAGCCACTCGACTGTTGGCACGGCCCGACGCTGCACGACTGGCGATTATTGGATCGGGGGTTCAGGCACGGAGTCACCTGACTGCCCTTGCTTGTGTGCGAGAGATTGAACGGACTCGAGTGGTGAGTCGAAATCGGCAGCACGCGGAAGAGTACGCTGCGACAATGAGGAAGCATTCTTCATTTCAAATCGAGCCGGTCACGACTGTCAGAGAGGCGGTTGAAGGGGCAGACATCATCGTCACTGCAACAAACTCTCACGAGCCGGTGATTGATCGGCAGTGGATTTCACCAGGCGCACATATCAATGCGGTTGGAACACACTCTGCGGCATCACGCGAGATCGACGGCCCAACCATGGCAGCAGCGAGAGTGTTTGTCGATCGTCGTGAGTCGGCGATTAATGAAGCAGGCGATTATATACTTGCACTTAAAGAAGGTCTGATCACGGAAGAGAGCATTGTAGGTGAGATTGGTGAGGTCCTGGTCGGAACTAAACAGGGGCGACTGACTCGTGACGAGATAACTCTGTTCAAGTCGCTTGGCCTGGCTGTCGAAGATTTGGCCTGTGCTCAGTTTTTGTTCGAAAAGGCTCAACATGAAGGTTGCGGAACTTGGGTCCAGTTCTAAGGATGAGGGATGAAGGATGAAGGCTCCCTTTTCATCCTTCATCCTTCAAATCAGCCGATCACCTTCGTTGACGGCATCCTGCCTGTAATGACAACCTCGACTCTGTCGATTGTGTTGCGCGGCCTGTGCAACTATCAACGCGACCTCCACCGCATTTCGTAACCCGATCAAACCATCTGACAGTTTCGTCGTGCGGTAGAAGGTTTCGATTTCATTCCACAAGTGCCGAAGCTCACGAATCGCCCGAGAAAGTCGGTCTGCATTTCTCACTAATCCGACGTAGTGCCACATGATGTTTTGGATCGTCTGCATATCTCCTTGAATCAATGCAGGGTCGGGGTCTGCGCTGAGACCACTTTCATCCCAACGCGGAATGTCTTCGAACCTTGGACGCACGGTCGAACTCGAAGAAAGCCGCTCTTCAATCTTCAGAGCAGCACGGTTGCCCCAAACGAGTCCTTCAAGCAACGAGGTCGACGCCAGGCGATTGGCGCCATGAACGCCTGTGCAACTTATCTCACCAATGGCATACAGATTTTCGATATTGGACGCACCCCATTCGTCAACTAACACGCCACCACAGAAGTAATGCGCTGCAGGAACCACTGGCACCGGCTCACGCGAGAAATCAATGCCCACCTTCAAGCACTGCTCATAAATGTAGGGAAACCTTTTGCGAATGTGAGTGCTGGGCATATGCGAAGCAAGATCTAGCAGCACGTGAGAGTAGCTGTGCGTTTCCATCTCATGGTGAATAGCACGAGCGACGACGTCGCGAGGCGCAAGATCTTTCCACTGCGGAGAGTATTGAGCCATGAAGGGACGAAGATCCGGGGTCAACAAGATGCCGCCTTCACCACGAACTGCTTCACTAATCAGCAATCCTTCGGCGCCGGGCGCTGCCAATGCCGTTGGATGAAACTGAACATATTCTGCATTTGCGATGCGCGCGCCCGCTCGATGCGCCATAGCTAATCCATCGCCGCGCGACCCCGGAGGGTTCGTCGTGTTGCGATAGATGCGACCCAGTCCTCCTGTAGCCAAAACCGTGGCATTCGAAAGATGTCTGTGTACCTTGTTTTCCGTTCGATCGAAGACATAACAGCCATGACACGAGATAGGCCGATAGTTGTCGAGCGGATCGCGTGAGTGGTGGGGAAATGTGATCAGATCTACCGCGGTGGCATTCGTCACCAGCTTCACGTTCTCACATTTATCGAGCGCAGCGGACAAGCCTTGCATGATCGCTTGGCCAGTCATATCGCCGACATGAAGTATTCTGCGTCGAGAGTGAGCTGCTTCCTGACCCCAAAGAGGTTCGCCTGTTTCGGCATGATCGAATACAACGCCGGCTGTCTTCTCCAACACCTCTGTTAGCAGAGGTGGTCCTTCAGTAGCGAGAATCCGAGCGGCCTCCGGCGAACTAACGCCTGCACCTGCGGCCAAAATATCCTGAAGAAGAAGTTCGGCGCTGTCGTCGAGACCGCTGCCGATAATTCCCCCTTGCGCGTATTTAGTGTTGGACTCTTGAGGTTCACGTGCGCGCGTGATGACGGTGATTTGGCGCGAGCGGTTGCGAGCGAGACGAAGAGCGGCAGTTGCTCCTGCAATTCCACCACCGATTATGAGAACTTCAGTTTCAGCCACCAAGTCTCTCAGACACCACCGACTTCAAGTCGGTGGTACATCAATTTCAACCTAATCCGATCGCCAACCCCTCCGCGCGCTTCGCGCGTTGACTTCCTCGAGCAGGGATTTAGGCTGAAAATAAAAGTCCACCGACGTGAATTCGGTGGTTTCTTAAATGACAACTGACAAATGTCAAATGATAACTGACCAATGATTTCTTCTATCCGATCGCCAGCATCCTCTCAACTGACCGGTACGCCTTGCGTCGAATGTCTTCGTCGATCTGAATCTCAAATTGCTCTTTCTGCAAAGCGAGAAGGGTGTCTTCGAGAGTGATCTCATTCATATGCGGACAACGGACACTGCAAAGCCGAAGCATTTGCTTGTCAGGATTACTCGCGGCCACGTTGTCACCCATCGAACATTCCGTTAGTAAGAGATAGCGCGGCGCTTGCGTCTTTTCGACATAACGAATCATTGCCGTCGTGCTGCCTGAGAAATCCGAAGCTTCAACAACCGCGGGACTGCATTCAGGATGCGCCAGGATCACAACATCCGGAAACTGCTTTCGCACGTTCTTTATGTCCTCGACTGTGAACTTCTCGTGCACTTCACACCGGCCTGGCCACCCAACCATCTGATAATCAAGCTGCTCCGGAAATTGATGTCTCGGATCACGCGTCGGAAAGATGATGTGCTTTCCTGTTTCGCGAGCCACGTTCCCTGCCAGGTATTCGTCAGGTATGAAAATCACTGTGTCGGTATGTAGCGATTCAACAACGGCAACGGCATTTGAGGACGTGCAGCAGATGTCTGACTCCGCCTTAACATCTGCGTAGGTGTTGATGTAGGTGACCACAGGTATTCCGGGAAACTTACGCTTCAACTCGCGCACGTCGGCCGCCGTGATGCTTTCGGCCAGGGAACATCCCGCTTTGGGAGAAGGCACGAGAACCTTCTTCGTTGGGTTGAGAATCTTTGCAGTCTCACCCATAAACTTCACGCCACAGAAAACAATAATGTCCTTATGGGAAGCCGCGGCTCTGCGACTCAACTCGAGAGAGTCGCCAACGTAATCGGGAATCGAATAGAAGAGGGCTGGCTCCATGTAATTGTGACCAAGGATCAGCGCGTTCTTTTGAGCTTTGAGACGATTGATCTCAACCGCCAACTCCGCCTTCATCTTCAATTCGAAATCCGGCACGGTATCGGCAAGCTTCGCCTTCAGGTGTTCGTACATGCCCACGCTTGTGTTTGTATCGTTCATTACTTCCAACATCGACATAAGCTCCGCCCAATCATTAGTTGATCCATCTGCGGTTTTAGTTTTCTGGTGTCGCCCATTTTAGGCTCACGTCAAACACAGGCGCCGAGTGCGTCAAAGCTCCGACTGAGATGAAATCAACCCCAGTTTCAGCAACTTCCCTCACATTTCCCAAGCCGATATTTCCGGAAGCTTCTAACTTCGCTCGTCCGCGGTTAATCGCCACGGCTTCTTTCATCAATTCGATAGTCATGTTATCGAGCAGCATCCGTTGGACTCCGAGTTCCAAAGCCTCCTCTAAATCGTCGAGGGTTCTTACTTCAACCTCGATTTCAAGTTTCGTTCCACTTGCTCGCACGCGGTCCACCGCTGCGGTTATTGATCCCGCAAAATCGATGTGGTTGTCTTTAATTAAGACCATGTCGAACAAACCGTCTCTGTGATTCTGCCCGCCACCAAGTTTCACAGCCAACTTGTCGGTGATGCGCAAACCCGGAGCTGTTTTGCGAGTATCAAGAATCACCGCTTTGGTCCCGGCAACAACATCTACAAATTGACGAGTGAGGGTCGCGATTCCTGACATACGACCAAGAAAATTCAATGCTGTTCGCTCACCTGTTAACAAGGCACGAGCGGAACCGCGAACTTCGGCCAACACCGTTCCTGCGTCGACTACGCCGCCGTCACGGCAATTTGCGTCAACGACGACGGCACTACTCAATTCCTCAAAGACCGCCCTTGCAATTTCAAGCCCGGCGACAACCCCAGACTGCTTCGAAGTTATTCGGCCCCGGAGCACTGCATCGGCGGGGACAATACTGTCAGTAGTAACATCGCCAGTTCCAATGTCCTCCTCCAGAGCGCGGCGAATGCACCTTCGGATGTCGTCGTTCGGCTCAGTCTTGGTTCTGGTCATTTCGGTAAACAGTTATCTTGCAACAAGGTGGGTGCAGGAAGCAAAGAGAGCCAGATGTCCGATACGCTTCAGCTTGTCGTTATGATGCGACAGATTCAAGCTTAAAGGAATGGGTCAAGCAAGTGTCCGATATGCTTCAGCTTGTCGTTATGTCCCGCAACACTCAACCTGAAAGAAGCGAAAGCAGCGGGATGGGGAACGCGCGTTGGCCGGAGAATACCTGCCGACCGTGTTACCACATGTCTCTCTTTTTTATAAGCCGTGGATGAATTTGACCTAGATTGGCTAACGGACAGGCAGCACGCTCTAAAGAGCAATCGCAGAACGCACGTTTGAGCGCTGTGGCGGAACTTGGAAAGCTGAGGCTTCCGAGCTGGTTGAGATTGGTTTGGTAATCAGGTGAAGAAGAACCTCGCAAACCTTTCGGCTCCCAGTGCCGATTGTGTTGCCATTCTCGTCTTGAATTAGATGCAGCTTTCCGTCGAGATCCAGAGGGAACATCATGGGGGTGGAGTACATAATCTTTATTTTGGGATTCGGTGGAATTTGAGTGTCAATAGAAAGAAACTGCCTTCTTCATTAAGACTTACAATGCGGTGCCAATTCCAGCGACTTGATCACTCCTTATCGAGGCCCGTATTTCCTGTGAGTCGCGGTCGCTTCCGTTTACGCCATAATTTCTTTTTGTACATCGCGTGTCCGGTCGTAATGTCTTACTATCTCGCGAGAATTCCGGATCCAAGAGGTTGCTTCTTTTATCGTAGGTTTCGTTGCTTGATTCGCAGCGGCAACTCAACCGTTCGCCGTTTAGAAACTCAACAACAGTGATCGAACAAGCAGTGTCCCATTATCGGATTCTACAGAAGCTCGGCGCGGGCGGCATGGGCGAAGTCTATCTGGCCGAAGACACGAAGCTCAATCGTAAAGTGGCGTTAAAGTTCTTACCCGTTGATGCTGCGCCTAACCGGGAACGGACCCACCGCTTTCTGCAAGAAGCACGCGCCGCCGCTAAACTGCATCACGGAAACATCGCTCACATTTACGAAATTGGCGAAGCGAATGGCAAGACCTTCATTGTTATGGAATACGTCGAAGGGCAGACGCTCGACGACAGGATCAATAGCGTCGCCACAGATCTTGATGAGATCCTTCGCATTGGTATCGAGACCGCTGACGCTCTTGAGGAGGCACACAATGCTGGTATTACGCACCGCGACATCAAACCCTCAAACATCATGATCACTGAGCGTGGCCAGGTGAAGGTCTTTGACTTCGGTTTGGCAAAATTGACGGCAACGGGTTTTGAGCAAACAGGGAGCGAGCTCCCTACGCAAATCAAAACAAGTCCTGGCGTATTGCTGGGGACGGTACAGTATATGTCGCCTGAGCAGGCCTTAGGGCGCGAGGTTGATCACCGTACTGATATTTTCTCTTTAGGGCTCGCGTTGTACGAGATGGCCACGGGGAAACGGCCCTTCACGGGTGCCACGGCGACGGAAACGATTGATCGTATTCTGCACGCGCAACCGGAGCCAATGGGGCGGCTCAATCCCACGGTTCCGGCAGAACTCGAAAGAATAATCCGCAAGTGTCTTGAGAAGGATAGAGAATGCCGTTACCAATCGGCGCGCGAGTTATTAACTGACCTGCGAAACCTCAGGCGAGACGGCAGCCAGCCATCAGTCATCACCGAGAGGAGAGTGCGTGAAACACTGATACGGCCCCACTATATTCATGTGTTGCTAGCTTTGGTGCTCCTTTCCGTCCTCGGTGGTGCGGGTTATTTCGTGACAAGAAACAAGGCCATAGATTCAGTGGCCGTCTTGCCTTTCACTAATGAGAGCGCCGACCCTAACTTGGAATATCTCTCAGAGGGCATCACAGAGAATCTCATCAACCGCCTTTCGCAAGTTCCTGAGCTGCGTGTGGTTCCCCGCAGCACAGTCTTCCGCTATAAAGGTCCAAACGTTGACCCGCTGGCATCAGCTCGCGCTCTCGGTGTGCGGACAGTGGTTGTGGGAAAGGTTGCACAGCGCGGCGAAACGTTGAGCATTCAGACAGAACTGCTTGATGTTACCAACGAGTCGCAGCTGTGGGGGGAGCAGTATAACCGGAGACTAACAGACCTGCTTACAATTCAAGACGATATAGCGAGGGCCATTGCGGAAAAACTTCGGCTGAGATTGAGCAGTGCCGAACAGCAGAGCTTGACTAGACGCTATACCGGAAGTGCTGAAGCCTATCAGCTCTATCTGAAGGGCCGCTATTTCTGGAACAAGCGGTCCCGAGAAGGGATCAGGAAAGGCATCGACTATTTCCGGCAGGCAATTGATTTAGACCCGGGCTATTCTCTGGCTTACGCAGGACTGGCAGATTCGTACAACTTTCTCGGAGCCTTCGGCATTGCCGTGCTTCCTCCTGGGGAGGCGATGCCAAAAGCGAAATCGGCAGCAACTAAGGCGCTGGAAATTGATAGTTCGCTTGTCGAAGCTCACACCTCTCTAGCGTTCATCAGTTTGTACTTCGATTGGAACTGGTCAGCAGCTGAAAGAGGATTCCAGCGGGCTATCGAACTGAATCCTAATTATGCGCCGGCGCACCAATGGTACTCTCACCTATTGATGGCAAGAGGTAGAACCGGCGAGTCCATTGTTGAGGCGAAGCGTGCAGTGGAACTCGACCCGCTATCGCTTGCCGCAAACATGAATTTGGGCTGGCAGCATCACTGGGCTAAACAATACGACCTAGCAGTTGAGCAATTACGTAAGACTCTGGAGATCGAGCCGAACTTTGAGCAGGGACATTGGGGGCTCGGGTTAGCTTACGAAGGTAAGGGATTATTCGAAGAGGCCGCGAAGGAGTTTCAGAAAGCGGTGGACCTTTCCGGCGGCGATGCCGTGTACTTGGCGTCACTGGGCCATACCTATGCGATCGGCGGCAGAAAGGCGGATGCAATGAGGATCCGTGATGAATTGGAGCAACGATCGAAGCTAAGTTATGTTCCACCTTACTGGATGGCAACGCTTTGTATCGGCCTTGGCGAGAAAGACCAAGCATTTAGGTGGCTGGACAGAGCATACGAGGAACGCTCCGGCGGACTGAGTTGGCTTGGTGTCGATCCAAGATTGGATAGTCTACGCTCGGACCCGAGGTTGGCAGCGCTCTCGCAGCGGGTTAGCCTATCATCATGAAGCGTTTTGGTGCGCGCGCGTCGCCAACTGCATAAAACATAAGGCCTTAAATCATCGATGGACCATGGGGTCGAAACTCCCACGCTCTCTCGCACGCTAGTTCGAAGCGTCTAAACAAACAGCAAAAACGACTTCTTCTCAAGCGGTGAGCGACGGTGCCAGCATCAAATGTGGTGCTCCATGATAAGATTCCGTCACAAGTTGAGTCTTAGGTTATGCTCACAGAGTCTGTAAGTTGTTGATTCTGAAATTGGCGGGGTAGCTCAGATGGTTAGAGCGTGGGATTCATAATCCAAACCCACGCAAGTTTTTAACTCTATTGACTAAAAGAGGTTGCAGCCACCGCGGTTTTTCAAGAGGTTTTTGATGATTCCTTATGAAGCTATATCGGCTGCGCGTGCTCTTATCTGAATTCCCGTCACAATACCGTCACAGGAAAACGGCCAAATTTGTAAAGCCTTTCGCTTTCGCTTCGACGTCATCGATCGTCCGCTTGAAGTTCGATAAGCTGAGACCCTCATCACCGTGACCGCCAATCCGACCTTATTAACAATAGAGGTTCTGTAGACCGGCGCGTTGCGAACGCGAGCTAGTCAGTTCCATTTACTACTACACGTTAATACGTTACGTTAAATTCAACTACGCAGCCGTCTGAAAGATGATTTGCATTCCATAGTTTCCTACGGCTTGCGATACATTTTCCCGGAGTCGCGTGAAGCTGACGCCAAAAAGATTTGTTTACTACTACCGCTGTACTCGATCGCTCCGACCTTGGGGTTATGAATTCTCTTTTGGTCACCGCCAACACCTTGAACGTGCAAGACGGCGCGTGCAGGGCCATGTCCTGATCTGCGTCGTATCAATCTTACGAGACAGGAAGGCGAGCGAGGTATAATCCGCTCACCGCGGATTTACCGTACAGCTATAGTCCAATACGTCGTTAGGTCGCTACTTCTGCTTAAAGTCTTTGAAGGAGGTCGAGAGTGAACCA
This sequence comes from Pyrinomonadaceae bacterium, assembly GCA_036559885.1. Lineage (GTDB taxonomy): Bacteria > Acidobacteriota > Blastocatellia > Pyrinomonadales > Pyrinomonadaceae > PSRF01. The sequence goes on along the minus strand of DATBSH010000189.1, from coordinate 1,630 downwards.
ATTCTCTATACCTTATGTCCGTAGGATACTTTTCACAATATCTATCTCCCTTTCTATTAGCGTTTCATGTCTTGTAGTTGCCCAACAAAAGCGACCGTCAGAGATCGTCGCTGCCGACGGCACAAAGCTCCGCTATGTTGTCGAAGGAAGCGGCATCCCCTGTGTCGTCGTCAATGGAAGTCACTATCGGCGGGTCTTCTCAAAAGAGCTGCGCCGGCACCTCAAGCTCGTTTTCGTGGACTTCAGGCGCAGTACTGAGGCTGAAGCGTCCGCGAAAGTTGATGACATCACTCTGGACACGCTCCTTGAGGAGATCGACCAGGTGCGCAAAGCTTTGGGCTTCGACCGAGTGGCCGTGATGGGCCATTCCCTGCCGAGCCTCATTGCTCTCGAGTACGCGCGCAAATACCCGGAGCATACATCTCACCTCATCCTCATTGGTTCGGCACCCTCCATGATCCAGCCCAAAGAGCAGGAGGCATTTTGGGAGTCGGATGCATCGCAAGCGAGGAAGTCAGCTGATAAGCGCAACCTCGAAAGGATTACGGATGAAGATGTGAAGAAAGCGCCACCAGGGCAGGCGTGGAGGCTGCTGTTCGTCAGGAACGGCGCACACTATTGGTATGACCCGTCCTATGATTCTTCATGGATGTTGGAAGGCATTGCTCCAAATATGAATTTCATGCCGCACGTCTTCGGTCTGTTCAGAGACTATGATGAGGGCAAGAGAACGCCGCGCGTGACAAGGCCGGTATTTTTGGCCTCGGGGCGCTATGACTACCTCGTGCCTTATACCACGTGGGAGGGGCGCAAAGATTCTTTCCCGAACTTGTCTTACAACCTGTTCGAGAAGAGCGGCCACTACCCGATGTTTGAGGAACCCGCACTATTTAGTAAGAAGCTCATTGAATGGATGAAGCGGAACAAGTAGTAACGTCGAGGATATCAAATTTCGCGGTAGAGCGACCTAACAAGTATTGCACTCGCAAGCTACGAATCCATGATCCAAGCCGGCACAAAACTCGGCCACTACGAAATTCACTTTCAACTCGGCGTGGGTGGAATGGGTGAGGTCTACCGCGCGCGCGATTCGCGTCTTAACCGGGATGTTGCAATCAAGATTTTGCCGCAGGCGTTCCTTCTTGATCCGGAAAGACTTGCTCGCTTTCAACGTGAAGCTCAAATTCTCGCTTCACTCAATCATCCAAACATCGCGGCTATCTATGGAGTCGAAGAACAAGATCACCTTCGAGGACTTGTGCTCGAACTGGTCGAAGGGCCGACACTTGCCGATCGCATCGCACGCGGTCCGATACCTCTGGAAGAGGCTTTGGCAATCGCTCACAAGATTGCTGAAGCCCTTGACGCAGCTCACGAACGCGGCATCGTTCATCGCGATCTAAAGCCATCGAATGTAAAGGTCACCGATGACGGTACAGTTAAGGTACTCGACTTCGGACTGGCGAAAGTCTTTACTGATGAAACACCAACCGAAGACTTCTCGCATTCACCCACACTTCTCAAAGCAACTCACACAGGCGTGATTATTGGCACCGCCGCCTACATGAGTCCTGAACAGGCGAAGGGCAAACCAGTCGATAAGCGCGCAGACATTTGGGCATTCGGCAGC
>DATBSH010000188.1:0-12953 GCA_036559885.1 Pyrinomonadaceae bacterium | reverse complement strand
GGGGTAAACCACCCTTCCCGACCTGCAATCTTCCGCAGCTTGACTCATCGCTTCTCATCTACCAGTTACCGCGGGTGCATTGACCCGATGAGACGAGATTGAGCAACGACGTCACTTGCATTTATATACGCTAAACATTCGTCTTACAGTAAAAAAACATGGCTAATCTGCTTGTTGTCGACGACGAACTGGGGATGCGGCAGTTCTTGACGCATCTCCTGCAACGCGAAGGTCATACAGTGCGTGTTGCTGAGAACGGCGCGGCTGCGATGGCGCTGCTCAAGCAGGAACCTGCGGAGGTAATGCTGTCTGACATCCGCATGCCTGACATGACTGGCATCGAGCTTTTGAAAGCTGCACGTGCAGTACTACCGCAGCTTGAAGTGATCATGATGACGGCGTTTGCCAATGTCGACACGGCTCGCGAAGCCTTTCTATTGGGCGCATACGACTTCGTTCAGAAACCGTTCGACAACGACCTTTTGAAAGAGACGGTTGCGCGTGCGCTGGAAAAGATCTCACTTGTTAAAGAGAAAGCAGCGCTTCTTGAGGAGAACCAGGCGCTCATTCACGGGCAGCGGACCAAGGGAAAACTCGGCAACATCATCGGCCTCAGTTCCAGCATGCAGGCGCTGTATCAGATGATTGAAACTGTCGCCCAGGTGCAGTCGACGGTGTTAGTGACTGGCGAATCCGGAACCGGTAAAGAGCTCGTCGCGCGGGCGATTCACGACATGAGCCCGCGCGCCGAAAAACCATTTGTCTCGGTCAACTGTGGTGCATTCACAGAAACACTGCTCGAGTCGGAACTCTTTGGTTATGTAAAGGGTTCGTTCACAGGCGCCAACACAAACCGCAAAGGACTATTCGAAGCCGCCAATAAAGGAACTATCTTCCTTGACGAGATTGGTGAGATGTCGCCATCGATGCAGGTCAAATTGTTGCGCGTGCTACAGGAACGAAAAGTAAGACCGGTGGGCGCTACAGAAGAAACCACAGTCGACACGCGCGTTATCGCCGCAACCAACAGAGATCTCGCTACCATGGTTTCCGCGGGGACATTTCGTGAGGATCTCTATTACCGGATCTCTGTCATTCCCATGGAGTTGCCGCCGCTGCGCGAACGAGCTGAAGACATTTCCGATCTGGCAAGGCACTTTATAGAAAAGTTCTGTGGACCTACGGGTCGTCAACTAACCATCAGCGACCCCGCCATGCGCCTGCTCGAGCGGTACTCGTGGCCCGGCAACGTACGTGAATTGGAGCATACGATCGAGCGCGCCGTCGCGCTGGAGAATACATCGACAATCCAACCTGAGCGGCTGCCCGAGAAGATCACCGACTACAATCCATTTCGTGTCGTTGATGCGATGGAGTTTCCGGAAGATGGCATCAATCTCACCGCGCACCTGGACCAATTGGAAAAGACATACGTACTCGAAGCGCTGCGCCGCACCAGTGGAAATCAAACCAACGCGGCGGAGCTGTTAAAGATGTCAGTCCGTTCGTTGCGCCACTTACTCGACAAGCACGGTATTCGCGGCCTCACCGCTCAGATGCGCGACGAACGCCGCTCACCTGACTCAACCCCTCGCCGCCGTGCTGCTGACCCCACACCTCGCCGCCGAGAAGAAGATGAAGGTGAATTTGCCGCCGGTGCCGGTGAGAGCGGGACCTAACTAAAAGGTCTCCCCGTTAGTTGTCCGGCACATCAATCGAATTGCGCGACGGAAGGTAGAGGCTTCCTTGAGTCTACCGACGTGGTCGTATTTGTAAGCACGATCGAACCAGTCGTTTGTCGAATCCCAGGCATGCGGTAATGATTGAAACTGGAAGCGTGCCGAATACAGCTTAGATTTCGACTCATTCCCACCCGCTGACGCAAACAGTCAGTGTCGTGTGCCGTAAATTGTCAGGAACCTCTACCGCCTAATTCCAGAATTAACGCCCTTAAAAAAACCCTAGCAATTACACGTGCTGGTCCACCTTTTCGGCACTGGCACGGCGGTTGTTCTAGCCATGGCAGACACTTCGCGCTCTGCGCGGCATACCTAGTGGGACGAAAGCCGGTGGCGCGAGAATCAGACTAACTATCTCTTAAGGAGTAACTGAATCCAAATGACTACCAAACGCCAAGAAGGCTTCTCGTTAATCGAGCTTCTCATCGTTGTTGCGATTATCGGTATTATCGCCGCGATCGCTATCCCGAACCTCCTCGCTTCCCGCCGTGCGGCTAACGAAGGTTCCGCACAGCAATCCCTCCGAACCGTCCACAGTGCACAGGCCACCTACCAGGCAACAGCCGGCAACGGCGCGTTCGCTACTACCCTCGCCGCCCTTCACGGGCAGAACCTGATCGACACAGTCCTGAACACCGGCACCAAGAGCGGCTATCTGTTCGCTGTCGTTGAACAGGCTGGTACTGGCGCGACGGCTGTTTACGGCGCCAAGTGCTATCCAGAGACCACCAGCGGCGTAGCCCAAACTGGTACTCGTCGTTTCGGTATTACCGAAGACGGTGTGATGCGTGGTGATACCACGATCGGAACAGACCCCAACACTCGTGCATTGATCGGTGGCATGGGTGTGTTAGGCAACTAATTTATTCTTAAGGGCAATGCCCCCAAGGGTGGAGGACTTGTTCCTCCACCCTTTTCTTTTATTCACACGTGATGACAGAAATCGGCACTCAGCGTCTGCCGCTGTCTGTCAAAGTAAGGTCCACACATTCAGCCTATCGCGGTAAAACTCCTAAAAATGGAGTTCTAAGGATTCTGTTCCTTACCGGTATCTTGGCACGTGTCTTGTAGGATCCGGCTCAGAACTATGCCGCTCGCCCACCCATAGAGTGAGATGAAGCGGTGGGAGCGAATGATTATTAGGTGAAGAGGTCTCGAGTTAATGACTACAAAACGCCACGAAGGCTTCTCGTTAATCGAGCTTCTAATCGTTGTGGCGATTATTGGCATCATCGCCGCTATAGCCATCCCCAACCTCCTCGCTTCCCGCCGTGCAGCCAATGAAGGCTCAGCACAACAATCCCTTCGCACCATCCACAGTGCACAGGCCGCCTACCAAGCGACAGCCGGTAACGGCTCTTACGCCGGCACGTTCGGTGCCCTTCACGGAGAGAAGCTAATCGACACAGCTCTGAACTCTGGCAGCAAGAGCGGATACGATTTCGCTATAGTTGAGCAGGCTGGTTCTGGCCCAACCGCCGTTTACGGCATAAGCTCCCATCCAACCATTACGAGCGGCGTAGGCCAAACCGGTACTCGTCGCTTTGGCATGATAGAAGACGGCGTGATGCGTGGTGATACCACGATCGGAACTGACCCCAACACTCGTGCACTAATTAGTGGTATGGGTGTCTCAGGAAACTAATTCTGTTGATTGTTCGACAGTGTTTGGGGCAGAGATTAACTCTCTGCCCTTCTTTTTGATAGCAACTGTTCCGTTTCAAACATTAACTGGACCAGATGAGTTCTCCCGCCGTTCTCAATAACACAACTCAACTTCGGGCGCTTCACCTTGCACCGGAATTTCGTCTGCTTGCAATAGTCGTAGCCTCATCGGCTGCCGTGATTGTTCCTGCAGTCGTTTTCGGTATCCCTTCAAGCCGCGACCTCACTAATCACTTTCGTTTTGCACTACCGTTTTATGACGCAGTAACACACGGGAACTTTTATCCAAGTTGGCTTGCCGAATCGAATGGTGGACTGGGAGACGCAAGCTTCCGTTTCTACCCGCCTGCGCTTTATTACTTATTGACTGCCGTCCGTTTACTCACTGGAAATTGGTATAGCGCAACGCTCATCACGTTTGCTCTTTTGTTTGTAGCAGGTGCACTTGGTGTTTATGGTTGGGCCAGATCTCTCTTCACTCCGCGGATCGCTATGTGGGCGGCAATACTGTTCACTGTGTCGCCTTACCACCTGAATCAGTTTTATCAATCATCACTGCTCGCAGAGTTCGCTGCGTGTTCGATCCTCCCATTTGGCTTCTGGTTCATTGAACGAATCAGGCAACGTCAGACCTCAACAAACATTGCCGGACTCGCGGTCGTTTATGCGCTTCTTATCCTGACGCACCTGCCACTGACCGTGCTCGGCTCACTTGCGCTGTTGCTGTATTCGTTGGTCCGGTTGCCGAAGCACGATCGCAAACGAATGTTAATGGCGCTAGTCAGTGCTGTGGTGATTGGGTTGGCGCTAAGTTCTTTCTATTGGGTTACGATGATTGCAGAAAAGGGCTGGATCCGCGCCGATCAAATTCAACCGGAACCGTCTGTCAATTACCGGTTAAATTTTGTGTTCTCGACGTTTTCTCCAGACAATCTAAACGTTTGGTGGATGAACATCATAGTTCTTCTCTCGGGCCTGATGTTTGCCCCATCGCTGATTCTGCTTTGGCGATCCAAGCGACGAGCCAACACTGGCGGTATGCGCGCGTTGGTTGCACTCCTCGCGCTGGCTTTTTTAATGACTACACAACTGAGCTTGCCACTTTGGAAGCTGCTGAAGCCTCTCCAGGAAACTCAGTTTCCGTGGCGTTGGCTTGGCATTCTCTCTGTGGCGGGAGCCATCTTAACTGCGGCTTCGTTGCCGTCGTGGTTCGAATTGGCCCGCGGAAAGTTTCGGCCGCTGTTTTTGATTGCGATAAGCAGTATGGTGGTTCCAGTGGCGTTTTCTGCCTCGCACATCGTACGTGAAGCAGTTTATTTATCCGCCTCGCAGTTCGAGTCCGTATTAACTTCCGTACGGGGCTCGCAAAGCATTCGGCAGTGGTTACCTGTTTGGGCGGGCGACCGCATCGGTCAAATGAACGCCAATGTCGAACTGCCGCCCCGCCAGATTGAGACACTGTCGTGGACGCCGGAGAAGAGAGTGTTCTCTGTTTCAGAGGGTCCAACCGGAGAAGCTCGGGTTCACACCTTTTATTATCCGTATTGGGTAGCTACTTCTGGTCAACAGCAATTAGAGGTAAAACCATCAGAGGACGGCCTGCTGCTGGTGAATGTGCCTCCCCAGGCCTCAACCATCACCCTTCAATTCATCGAGCCGTCGAGGACGCGCGCTTCAGTGATTGTTTCGGCTCTTGGTCTACTAGCCGTCGTTGGATTTCTAATTCTTGGCAGGCGCCGGTCTGAATATCCACCCCCACACGTAACTTCGTGAAAGCCGCTGGGAACGAACTGTCCACATCTCAAGATCGCCAATCCGCTGCGCGATTGGTGGACGCACGCATTTTTCACTTGAACGATGCGCGGGCAATTCTGCTGATCGCTACCTTCTCAGCGGCTCTCGTGATCCCAATTGCACTCTGGGGTATTCCGCAGGGGGGTGACCTGGCCAATCACTATCGCTTCGCGTTGCCGTTCTACGAATCGATTGAGAAGGGGAATCTCTATCCGGGCTGGCTTGCTGAATCAAATGATGGTTATGGCGACGCTCGGTTTCGGTTTTACCCACCAGGTTTGTATTACCTACTGGCATTGTTGAAGCCAGTCACGGGATGGTTTGGCTCGAGCGTTGTCTCGTTCGCGATACTCTCGGCGCTCGGGTGTCTGGGTGTTTATTTCTGGACGCGTTCATTTCTACCTTCGGGAGCTGCAGCGCTGGCAAGTGTGTTGTACGGCGTCACGCCGTATCACTTGAATGAACTCTATCAAGCATCTCTCTTATCGGAGTACGCGGGATGCGCTGTCTTGCCCTTCGTCTTCGCGTTTGCCGATCGCGTTTGCATGCGACGCAAGCTGTCTGACGTCGCTGCTCTGGGCGCAGTTTATGCATTACTGATACTGACGAATCTTCCACTTGCGGTGATCGGATCTCTATCAGTCCTGGTATTTAGCTTGGTGAGAATTGAGCGTGATAAGGTCGCCCAGACGACGTTGAAACTCGTTCTTGGAGTATTCATCGGAGTTGCCGCAAGTGCTTTCTTTTGGGTACGAATGCTTTCGGAACTTTCGTGGATCAAAGGCAGCGGTGTCGATCCAAAGGCTTACTACGATTACCGTTTGAACTTCATTTTCTCACCAGCAGCTCTAACCAATCGGAATACGTGGTATGCGAATCTGTTGGCTTTAACAACATTGGCGTTTCTGTTACCAGCAGTGATTCTCGTTCGAAAGGCTTATCGATCTGGGAAACTGCCTTACTTGGCGATTTTCGTAGTCACGGTCTTTTCATTCATGATGACGTTGCCGTTGAGTAAGCCATTGTGGTCAGTAATTCCAAAACTCTCGGAAGTACAGTTTCCCTGGCGCTGGCTAGCCGTCACATCGCTTACTGCTTCGGTTCTTGTTGCAACGGCGCTGCCCGCCTGGTTTGACCTATTACGAACACAAATCAGACCACTGTATTTTCTTCCCATGCTGGGCTTCGTGTTCTCCATCATCTTCGTTGCAACACAAATCGTTTGGGACAGTGACTACATGTCACGACAGGAGTTTGCTTCGTTCCTGCCCTCGATTCGAGGCGCTGTAAGTTTTAAGGACTGGTTGCCGGTTAACGCTCAACCACTGACAGAGCTTCCCAAGATGAGCGCGAATGTCGAACTGGATTCAAGACGTGCGGCAGTAGAGGTATGGGAGCCAGAGTACCGAAGGTTCCAGATCAGCGATGGTCCCGCGGTGGACGCACGTGTGAAAACGTTTTATTACCCAAATTGGATTGCGAGTGCCGGCACTACACTGCTCGAAGTCCGACCGAGTGCGGAAGGCGTTGCCCTTCTGACGGTTCCTGCTGGAGCGACGACAGTCGAAATGCGATTTCGCGAACCGCCGAAGGTGAAGATTGCCTCTGTTGTGAGCGGCATTTCCTGGCTGCTGCTATTTTTCTCCGCAGCGTTTCGAACCTTTATGAAACGTGAAGATCGTGCTGCGATTTGAATGAGCGAAGCCAAACTTTTTCCGTTGGTGCTCATTGAACTAGATTACACTTGTACCTGACATGGCCGACGCAACTCCTCTCGAACATTCACATTCAATCGAACAGTTGAACGTTCTACATGATAATGGCAGTGCGTTCGGACGCATCATTGCTATCGCGCGAAACGCGTTTCGCGAAGCGGTACGCGACCGCGTGCTCTATAACCTGGTCCTCTTCGTCCTCTTGTTGACCGCCGCAGCAATATTCATAGGCGAACTCTCCGGCGGTCAGGAACGAAAGGTAATCGTCGACCTTGGTCTTAGTGCCATGTTGTTGTTTGGCGCATTCATCGCGATCTTCGTCGGCGTAGGACTGGTTTACAAAGAGATCGAGAAACGAACGATTTACGCAATTTTCTCGAAGCCAGTCGGCCGAGGCGAGTTTCTGATCGGAAAATATCTAGGGTTGTGTTTGACGCTTCTTGTCAACGTCGTAGTAATGGGACTGGGTGTCTCACTCGCACTTGTCTATGTCAGTCGTGGCTGGGATCCATTAGTGCTGGTGATTTGGCCGGCCGTCTTACTCATTTATCTTGAGTTGATGATCATCACCGCGATTGCGCTGCTGTTTTCGTCATTCTCGTCACCGGCCTTATCGGCGCTACTCACGTTCTTCGTGTTCATCATTGGTCATTTCAGCGCTGACCTTAAAAGCCTCGCCACTTCAATGGGCAGCGTCGCAGCGCGTGGACTATTCGCTGCCTTGTATTACCTTCTGCCAAATCTCTCGAACTACAGTTTCATCACGCCGGCAGCCCATGGTCAGTCGCCCGCAGCGAGTTTCATTCTCGTCACGACGCTGTACGCGATTTTCTATGTGGCCGTAATTCTGGCAACTGCGACGCTGATTTTCAGTCGCCGCAATTTCAAGTAGCAGGAATGAGCCAGCAAACTCGAAAAAGCGAAGGCCTTAAGACGACTGGTGTAGTGCTAATCATCGTCGGTGGTCTCCTGACGTCGATTTCGCTATCGCGTTGGATTGACACACATCGGTCGGTGCTAAATCCGACCGTTGAGGATGAGAGTCTTTATCTGAATGGGAAAACGGCGCGGCGCATGAGTCTTGCATTTAACGGCCTGGCTTCGGATTGGTACTGGATGCGCTCACTCCAATACGTCGGCCGAAAGATCATGAATCTGCCGGAAGATGTGGAGCTTGATAATCTAGGCCAACTCAATCTCAAGACACTGGCGCCGCTCCTCGATACGGCGACCACTCTCGATCCGCAATTTCTCGACCCATATGAGTACGCGGCTGTTGTCTTGCCTTCCGTGGATGTCCAGCAGTCAATTCGCATTACAAAGAAGGGTGTCGAAGCAAATCCAACTGCGTGGAAGTTGTATCAACATCTCGGATACATCTATTGGCAACAGCGAGATTTTCAGTCAGCGGCGGAGGCTTATGGGCAGGGGGCACAGATTGCCGGTGCGCCAGCCTGGTTTTCTGCCATGAAGGCACGAATGCTGGCTGAAGGCGGAAGTCGCGGAACAGCTCGCGAGATTTACAAACAGATGTTCGACCAATCAGCCGACGACTCGGTGAAGGAAATGGCGCGCCGTCGTCTCATGCAGCTTGATTCGCTCGATGAGCGCGATGTTTTCCGAAAGCTGTTGTCAACTTATCAAACACGCATCGGCCATTGTCCTTCGGCTTGGAAAGAACTACAGCCGTTACTTAGTAACTTGCGCGTGCCGTTGGATTCTGGCGGTGCTCCACTCGACCCATCAGGAACGCCGTACGTCCTGAAGGGCTGCGAGGTGGAATTGGATCCCAAGTCAGAGGTGCCGGATAAATGACGGTCATAGAGATAAACAATCTGACCAAGGATTACGAAGTAGGATTCATCCGAAAGCGCAAAGTGCGCGCGCTCGATGGTCTGTCACTAACCGTTGAAGGCGGACAGATTTTTGGATTCCTCGGCGCTAACGGCGCAGGTAAAACCACAACGCTCAAGATTCTCATGCGGCTGATTTTTCCAACCGCCGGTCAAGCGCGTATTCTCGGCGAGGACATTCAAAACGTCAGCGTCCATCAAAAAATCGGTTACCTGCCTGAGAATCCTTACTTTTACGATTACTTAACAGCAAGAGAGTTCCTGGATTACTGCGCGCAGTTGTTTGGTCTTAACGCCGCTGAACGCAGAAAACGGGCCGCCGATCTACTTGCGCGCGTACGGTTGGATGAAAAGCGTTGGGACACTCAGTTGCGCAAGTTCTCGAAGGGCATGCTGCAAAGAGTGGGATTGGCCCAATCAATCATTAATGATCCACAGATTGTGTTTCTCGATGAGCCGATGAGCGGACTTGATCCAATAGGTCGTCGCGAAGTACGCGATTTGATTGCGGCGCTTCGACAGGAAGGCAAGACCGTATTTATGTGTTCACACATCTTGTCTGACATTGAAATACTCTGCGACCAGGTTGCGATTCTGCGCGGCGGAAAGTTATCGCAGGTCGGTCGCCTGGATGAGCTACGCCAGCACTCGGATGGCACGAGTCACGTGGAAGTTGTTGTCTCTGGTACTACTCGTGAAGCGTTATCAACGGCATTACCCACCCAGGTTACATTTACCATCTCGGAAACAGCCGGAGGCCTGCGCATTGAAGTGCCTGACGAAACTCACGTTGATGCGGTGCTGGTGGCATTGCGAAAAGCTGGAGGAAGTTTGGTATCGGTTCAGCAGGTTAGACAGTCTCTGGAAGAATTGTTCATCGGCAAATAAAACCATCCACGACAGGAGCAGGGGCACTAAGCAGGGAGTAGCAAGTCGGAGTCCGTTCCTGCTCCTGCCTGCTGCCCCTGCTCCTGTCGTGCCCCTGCTCCTGTCATGTAATCTGTGGATATTCCTAGTGCTTGAGTTTCAGCCTATACAGCGCAAACTTGCCGAAGATCTCGCCTCGATCTCTCTCATACCAACGGTCGATATTCGCAAAGCTCGGCTCCTGACTGGCATCGACGACAAGATAGTTCAGTTCTGGAGTAGTTGCCTGCGTGCGGCTGAAGCTGCCTGAATAAGCAATGCACTGCTGAATCTTGGCGCGAAGTTCCTCTGGCGTGATTGGACCAGCATTGCCGCGAGTGACAGGACTCAACCGATAATAAGGAAATAGCCCAGCGTAGAATGTCCAATCGCCTCGATCAATTTCCGTGTAGATTCTTTTCTCGTCAAATCCCAGGTAGTAAAGCTGCTTATAAAATCGCTCCTGGTTCTCACTTTCTGTAACTCCGGGAAAGACGAGCATGTGAGGAGCCCATAACACAGCCTGCGGAGCATCCGTTGGAAGACGATCAGCGAGCTTAAGATCGGCGACGAGAACTACGGGCAATGATCCACGATTCTGTTCGGCCGCTAAGGTTCCATCGGCGGAAGACAACTCACGCAATCGCTCGGCTACCATCTGTCCATCGTCGATATGATCGTTATAGGCACGATTAAGTGTGGCCGCGAGCGAAACTTCTCCCAGAGCCCACATCAGCGCGACTAGCGCAACAATTGCAAGCCGCTTGTTTGTTAACCACGCTCGTTTGGAGCCAACTGAAAGCAGTGCCAACGTTAGCATCAACGCTAGTCCAGCACAGTAGTTTCCAATGAACCACTCGTAGTGAAACGGCTGCAAAGATCGGCCGGTGACAATCTGCTGGTTGAAGACCAGGACGATGCTTAAAGCAAAGGCTGCTGCAAACAAAACACCGTCACTACGCCAACGAAGAGCACCGCGCATCACACCGAACATCAGAACGAGCAAAGTAACCATTGCCATCAGTTCCGGAAGCCTGAACAGGTCCGGACGATGAGTAGCTACAAGCGCCTGAGCAGCGTCCACAGTGCTGGCGCGACGCGACAGCATCCAAAAGTACACAGCCAGCGTTGGAATAGTGACAGCACTGATGATTGCTAACGTGTGAAATGTTCGACGGCGTGCGTCGCCTCGTACTACTAACCACAACGTGAATACGCAGAACAACCACGCAGCGGCAGCGGTCCACAAGAAGAAATATGTGAATACTAGAACAGCAAACGTGATGGCCCCGAGTGATGCGGCCCAAATAGCCTTTCGGTTGTCTGTATCAGTCAACGCTTTCCAGACAAACCCACAAAGAACAAAGAATAGAGGAAAGCCAATAGCTGGCTGGTAAAACCGAAGGAATGGCAGGTGAAACACTGACGGCGACTGGACCATTTCTGATATCCACTGAGGGATCAAGAACGGAAGCGTAGGTATGTAGCGAATGAGGCCCTGACGCGCGAAGAGCGTGCCCAGTCCCAACACCACACAAACTCCCGCAGCTCCAACGCGCCGATCACCAGAGACGTTTGAGATGAGCCAAAAGATGGCGAACGCGCTCGCCAACGCACAAAGTACGGGAACGAAGATAAAGATGGTTCTTGTACTTAGTCCGAGCAGGCGAGCAGGAGCAGCCACTGCATAAGCCGGGACCATTTGAATGGAGAAGAGCGATTCAGGGACGGCTGTGGAAGAACCATCTTGGCGTCCCGTGTAAGGATCGTTTCGCCTTGGCCGCCCACTGATGAGTGATGAGACGTATGCAGAATATGCCACCTCGTCTGTATGCGTAATGGCATTGCTGCGATGCCAATTCCCACCTCGATCAATTACAAACCAAAGTTGGGGTCCGATGGCAAGGAGCGCGATTGCAACGGCAGCCATAAGACCCCATCGGCGTTGGTTGGGGGCTGTATTCATCGAGTAGGCGTGTGAGAAAGCACGGACGGCACGATGAAGCTCATTAAACTGGTTTAGTTTTTAAATCGGATTCCGGTGATTTCCATCTTAATGTTGGCACGATCATCGGTTTCAGTCATCCCGTCGAGGACTACTCGTGCAACTACCGTCTTGTTCGGTGGTAATTCAGCGGGACCGCCCGGCACTTGTGACGGGATAATGATTACGGTTCTCTGTTTCACCGGCTGATTTTGATGGTCCACGACAGCCCCCCGAATTTCCAAACCAGAAAGCGTCTTACCCGTAAGGTTACGAACCGTAGTCTGAAGTGTCATCACGATGTCGCCTAGCGGGCGTCTTGCCTCAGTCGCTTCAGGATCATCCATCACAACTTGTGATTTCAGCGGTTCAAATTCTGGAGACCCCGGCCTGATTGCCCCTTCAAGTGTCGGTGTGACGGTACCGCCTCCCGTTGCACGCATCAGGAAATAAAACAGAACAGCAATTAGGAGAGCTGCAACAACCGCGACAACGATGATTATGGTACGAGATTCACTCTTGACGGTTGCGGTCTTGTCGGAAGCTGCCATGGTGCGTGGATTGTAGATGCGCTAAGCGCAAAGGGCAAAAGGACTAAGGGCAAAGGGATAAGGGCAAGGATGTACAGTTGGTGGTGGTAGCTTTCTTTGCTCTTTGCTCCTAGCTCTTTGCTCCTAGCTCTTTGCTCCTAGCTCTTTGCGCTTTGCTCCTAGCTCTTTGTTCTTTGCTCTTTGCTACGCGAAGTAGTCGTGCAATCAGACCTTCAAGCGACGTGAAATCGATCGGTTTCGTGAGGTAGCCATTGCACCCGGCCGCCAGAGCCTCCTCTTGGAAATCCGCTGAATCATGCGCTGAGACGGCGATGATTGGCGTCGTTTGGGCGGCCGGAATCTTTCGAATCAAACGGGTCGCTGCCAGGCCATCGATGATGGGCAGACTGAGGTCCATCAGAATGAGCGCGGGCTGTTCAGCTTGCGCAATCTTCACCGCTTCCTGGCCATTGCGCGCCTCGATGACTCGATACCCGACCATTTCCAACAACCGCCTCATCATAAAACGGTTGTCTTCGGTGTCCTCGACGAGCAGCACCGTCGCCCCTTTTCGCTCTTTTTTCATTGCTCTGCCGATGTTTTCGTAACTGGACGGGCCAGGCCAGGATGGCTCTCAAGTTATTGATTCTACTGTATCACTAGAATACGCCGGGCTTTTTTGGTAACATCGCGCACCGAAATACAACACAAGGAGACGGGCAATAAGCGCTTAATTCGTACACTCGTCTCGTGCGGTGCATCCCCCT
>DATBSH010000187.1:0-11639 GCA_036559885.1 Pyrinomonadaceae bacterium | reverse complement strand
CACTAACAAAGGCATTTAAGACGATCTTCGAGGCTGAGAAGCGTCTAGGGGTGGCAAGCTTCTTGCTTCTCTAAATTGCGAACGATTTCCCTGGCTAAGGGTTGAGGGATTTTTCAAGTGAGCGCAGCTAAATGACAGTTTGTGCTCGAGGTTGGTGGGCTTCTTGCAACAGCGCGCGCGGAGTCCACCAGACTCAAACATCTGAAGGTGATGAAATGAAGACTTTGATAAGAGTTGTGAAACGGCGAGGCGAAGATATTCAGCGCGATACTGCGCCCCCGGCACCAATCAAGCCACGATTAACAACTGAGATGATCATAAAGAACTGGATCATAGAGTCGCGTGAACGTCGACAAGTTGTGATGAGTCAGCTGCAGAGTTCGATCGGTTGGAAGGAGCTAGGAGGTTCTGCACGTGGCTAGTGAGGTCCAAATTAACTTCCAATCGTGTGACCCGAGAGACATTGCCTGTGCCGAACTCTCTCGATGGCGACGCCGGTTGGGCTCCCTCACGCCTGAGCAGGAAGTATTAATTGAAAACCTGGTGATATCGACGGCTAATAAAATCTCGTCGCTGAGTGGACGAGTTATGCAGTCGTTGCTTCGAGCGTCTCCCAAGGAAACTTAGCGATCGAATCCCAAACATTCCGTTTGCTAGCTCTCGTCAAAGTAGATCTTCATAGGTTTCAGTAGTGCGATGAGGATGATCGCTAGTGCGGCGACCAAAGCGATCGCCAGGTAGCAGTCGCTATAGGCCAGTGCAAAAGCTTGTAATCGGACTTGTCCACCAAGCACAACTACAGCCCGTTGTTGTGCCTCTTGCGTGCCGGCAGAACTCGGGAAGATACCGTGCGCGAGAGAAGCTACACGTTCGGATACCAACCAATCTCCCCCGTCGAGATGCAGACCGATCATGTTCGAGTGGAATTTCTCGCGCACTGAAACTAACCTCTGCATCATCGCACTGCCAGCCTCTCCGCCTAACAGCCTGACCGAATGTATGAAAGCTGAGTAGGTGAGAATGTTCATGGGACTGGCCAGCGCGCCTGAATCAAACGAATTCTGCACAATTGAACCAACGAGCGCAGTGAAAGCCAGAGGAAGCCCGCAACCAAACACGATCTGCGAAATGAAAAAATTATCGCCTGACCAGGAGCTGGTCAACTGAGCATTCAGCAAACAGCCTGCTGCAACGATCGCGAAGCCTGAAACGAACACGAGTCTGTTGTCGACGCGACGCATCAAATGTGCGGCAATGACTCCCGTTAAAACCAGTGACGGAATCAGCCACAGCAGAACTCGTCCTGTCTGGAGTGGACGGTACTGCTGCGTCACAGTAAGAACAGCCGGCAGCAGAAGAGCAATCGCCAACATCACGAAACGAAAAGAGAAGAGAGACGCCGCCAGGATTGCGGTGTTGCGATTTACCAGGAAGATCGGATTCACCAGAGGATTTGGCGAAAGCCATCTACGAATTACCGTCACCACCAGTAAAAAAGCTCCAGTGAGCAGCAGCCCAACAATGACGCCTGAGTTTAACCAATCCAAGCGTTCGCCCTGGTCGAGTGCGCCATAAATCAAACTCAAAGCTAGACTGCCGTAAAGAAAACCACGCCAACTGAGTGCGGGCTTCGGGCCTGAACGTGGCGGTTGCGGCGGAATCGCCAGATAGACGCAGAGCATCATCAAAGGCGTCAACACCGCGCTCTGCCAGAAGACCCAGTGCCACGATAAGTGTTCGACATACCAGGCTTCGAGTGCTGTACCGACGCTCGTTGCGCCAACAATATCGATTGAATATGCGCCAATGGCGTAGATCACGAAGCGCATCGGCAAGGCACGCAGCGCGTAGCTGAGAGTTAATGGATAAAACGTGCCCGAAGAGAGACCGCTTATCACCTGCAAGCAAAGCATCACCTTCAAGTTTGGCGAGAAGGGCAAGAGTATTGAGCAC
The DNA here is from genome assembly GCA_036559885.1 of Pyrinomonadaceae bacterium. Lineage (GTDB taxonomy): Bacteria > Acidobacteriota > Blastocatellia > Pyrinomonadales > Pyrinomonadaceae > PSRF01. Next base: position 9,686 of record DATBSH010000187.1, on the reverse strand, counting down.
AGAATGAATATTAGACCCGAATGAAGCAGCACGCGCCTCACGCCAAGTAACCCGCCAACGAACACCGAGAATGGACCAATGAACATCAGCGCCATGTTATAGGCCGTCGGGATCCAACTTGCTTCATCGATTCCCAGTCCCATTGCACCGCGCAAGTCCGGCAACCCAACGCTGATTAAGCGACCATTCAAAGTAGCAAGACCGGCGCCGAGGAACACGCCCAATGTGCCGACGTACGGATTTTGATCCAGCGACTTAATCAGAGCTTTGAGCCTTGAGACGTCGAAAGCCGCAAATCTATCCAGAGTTTGGCTGAACGCAACGCTCATCACTCACGCTTTAGTTTTAGCTTTGGTTTTGATTTCGGCAATGACCGACATGCCGGCGCGCAATCGATCTGCGATTGAAGGATTCGGATCCAGCACTATCTTCACCGGAATGCGTTGGACAATCTTGGTGTAGTTACCCGTGGCGTTGTCGGGTGGCAAGAGGGCGAATTGCGATCCACTGGCCGGAGCAATCTCTTCGACGTGTCCTTTCAGCACGACTCCCGGAAAGGTGTCGACGGTGATCTCGGCTGCATCACCTTTTCTGACGTTCGTGAGTTGTGTTTCTTTGTAGTTGGCTTGCACCCAGATTGTGTTCTCAACCAGCGATAACACCTGTGTCCCCGGAGAGACCAACTGACCCACTCTAACCTTTCGCTCACCAACAATGCCGTCGGTTGGCGCGAGGATTCGCGTGTAATCAAGATTAGTCTGAGCCACTTTCAATGCTTCCTTTTTCGCGCTGAGATCGGCCTGAAGTTGTTGCTCCTGCGCATCTAGAACCGAACGCTGCTTGATTTGTGCGTCGACCTCGGCGCTGCGGCTCATCATTTGGGCTCGCGCGCGTTGTTGTTCTGCCTCGCGCAGCGACACCTGCGCGCGTGCTTTTGAAAACTCTGCCCGGCGGCTTTCAACGAAAGCGCGCGTTTGCGCTAGCTCAGCTTTCCGGCTATCGAGAATTGCAGCGAAGCGTTCCTGATCCGCTACCACTTGTTCGAGTTTTTGTTTGGTTGCGGCGCCAAGTTCTACCAAAGCCTCCTGACGCTTTCGCTCCAACGAGGTTCTTTCTGCGTCTGCCTGTGCAGCTGCTACCGCTGCCTGAGCGTCGGGGATCTTGGCTTCCGCGGCGTCAACTGCTGCCTTCGAATTCGCAACGTCCGCCTTCGCCCCTTCGATGGCTGCGCCCGCCTGGGCTATCTCGGCGCTGGCGGCTTGAGTGCCAGCTTGCGCTTGCGTAATTCGCGAAGCTTGTAGTTCCTTTTGTTTTGCATTGTTCTCCAACGTTGCTTCGCTAGCCGCGACACCCGCTTCAGCTTGAGCGACTTGTGCTTTGAAGTCGTCGTCCTTCAATTGCACCAGCAAGTCGCCAGCCTTCACTTTCTGGTAGTCGGCGACGGCGACCTGCGCGACAGTGCCGGAGACCCGTGTGCTTAAGGGAGTAATGTCCGCACGAAGAATGGCGTCGTCAGTTTTTTGAGAGCCGCTTCCTACCCACCCTGTCCAACCACCGCTGATACCAAAGAAAATAACCGCAGCCATCAGCAGCACTGCCACGGGAATCAACTTTTTGAGCCGTGCCTTAGTGAGCAACGCACGTACTTTGAAAACTCGCGAAGTATTCTCGGTAGACGTATTAGCCTCACTTTGTTTGGCGGCGGGCGTGCCGTTGTTGCTTGAGGGTGACTCGGCGACCGCTGCAGCCTGTTGAGTTTCTGGCATCTTTACTTATCCTCCCCCAGAGCTTTTTCAAACTCCGCCTTCGCGGTCCAGAACGCGAGCAACGCCTGTTGGTATTCGTGACTCGCTTCAGCAAGCGATGCCTGAGACTGAAGCACCTCTGACAACAGAACAGCCTGGAACTTATATCGACCGGTGCTGACTCTCAAATTCTCCTTCGCTGAATCCTCTGAAAGTCTGGCTACTCCCAGCGCCTGACTGGCCAATCGCAACTTCCGCAACTTATCGCCGACGTCGATCAGAATCTGGTCTTCAGTTTCTTTCAGGCCAGTCTTAGCCTGTTCGATTGCCTTGTCCTTCGCGGCAAGTTCGCTTTTCTTTCGTCCCCAATCAAAAACTTCCCAAACCACCGCGACACCCACATTGGCGAAGTTTCTAGGAACGGCATCACTAAAATTGCGCGCAGTCAAATAGGTGAAACCGGCACTGACGTCAGGTATGTACTGCGACTTCTTGATGCGCCGATCGAGTGTTGCCTGTTGGACGAGCAACCGCGCCTGCTCCAACTCTGGCCTCTTGTCTAATGCGACCTTTCTGGCCTCGGTCAAATCAGTTTCAAAAGACACCAATTCGGAAGTTCCAGAAACTTCAAAGGGGACACTAACATCACGGCCCAGAAGACTATTCAATTGTTCTTTTTGTGTAGCCAGCCGGCTGGACAACTCAAGCTCTTCGTATTGGACTCGCGCCAATCGTGTTTGGACAGTGAGGTGATCAGCTTTGAGCGCGACATGCTGAACAACGTAATCGCCCGTAATCTTGTCGAGCTCGCGGTAAGACTTCAGCGCCTCCTGCACGCTGGCCAGCCCACTCTGCGTTTGCAGGACTGCGTAATAAGCCTTTTTCACCTGGTCAATGGTTTCGTTCTGCTGTTGGCGCAGCTTTGCCTGTGTCACATCACGCGAGAGTCGCTCGAGCTTAATCTGCAATCCGATTCGATATTGCTGAGTTAGCGGCTCGATCACCGCTCCACCAATCAATGCGGTCGGTCTGCGCTCAACATTCAGTGCGAAGAAAGGACCTAGACCGGGGAACAAGTCACTCGCCGGATTCCTGATCTTTAGTTCATTAGTCGCGAGATTTCCCGAAAACAATGAATAGGCGTGCAATGAAGGAAGACGGGCAGTTTTTGCAGCTGAGATTTCATCGCCAGCCCTTTCGACTCCCAGCCGAGCGATCTTGATCCCATGATTATCGCGTAGGGCCAACGCTATCGCTTGATCCAACGTCAATGTTTCATCCGATCGAGACGTTGTTTCCTGTGCAAATACATTCCCCAAACCGGACACTATGAACAGAACCGCCAACACGCGAATGGTGCGGCAGCCACTTGCGGATTGTCTTATGACAAAACTCATGACGCCTGACATCCCAGCAATACTTTTGCCGGAACGAGTGGGGCTGCTATTCACCTAAATTGTGAAAGGAAATGCTGATGAGAGAGTTCAATGGCCATGTGAAATGTCGGTAGCACTGGCAATACCGGTAAGACTGGTTCCGACAATTCCGGCAAACTTAGTTGGCGAAAAGTTTCTATAGCTCTTCAATTCCGCAAATCCTGAACCCGATCTTTTGGTACGTCTGGTGCGCTGGGTGGAACTGCTGCGGGGGTAGCGGTGAACGGTTCACAGGAAGGAAAGAACAAAATCAAACATCTCGAAGGTAAGACGAAATGAGGAAGTATCCACACGTCGTGATTGTTGGTGCCGGCTTCGGTGGACTCGGAGTCGCCGAACAATTGGCTCACGTCCCAGTTCAGGTGACTCTAATCGATCGGCACAACTATCACACCTTTCAACCGCTCCTTTATCAAGTAGCGACTTCTTTGCTAAATGCCGAAGACGTCGGCGCCCCTGTACGAAGCATGTTTCGACACCAGGAGAATGTGAACTTTCGACTGGGAACGGTTACCGGCATCGATCTATCGGGCCGAGAGATTCAATTGGATGATGGTGACAAGATAACTTTCGACTATCTCGCGCTCGCAGGCGGAGCGACGGTTAATTACTTCGGCACTCCGGGAGCAGCCGAACACGCATTCCCACTCTACACGCTGATGAATGCAGTACAACTTCGAAATCACGTAATGCAGCGATTCGAAGCCGCTGATCGAGATCCCGCAATCGTTAACGATGGCGCACTTACTTTCGTAATAGTTGGAGCTGGGCCCACGGGCGTCGAGACTGCCGGCGCATTATCTGACCTCTTCTATAACTTACTACCGCAGGACTATCACCAACTCGCAACCGAAAAGGCTCGGATAATCATCGTTGAGATGGGCAAGGAAGTGTTGGCAGCGTTCAAAGATAACCTGCGCGCATATGCAAAAGGGGAACTCGAAGAAAGGGGGGTTGAAATCCGCCTGGGTGAGGCAGTTGCTGAGGTTGGTCCAACATCAGTGAAACTGAAGTCAGGCGAAGAGATAAAAGCACACACGCTCGTCTGGGCCGCCGGAGTTCAAGCAAGTCCGCTCGCACGTATGCTCGGAACGCCGCAGGGTCGCGGTGGAAGAGTAAAACTCAATCCCGATCTGAGCGTGCCGGAACATCCCGATATCTTTGTCGTTGGTGATATGGGTGAAGTCAGTTCGGAGGGACAGGTCTTGCCGCAACTCGGTTCAGTTGCAATGCAATCGGGAGAACATGTTGGGCGCCAGATCGCACGCCGACTAGTTGAGGAAGAAACGCAGCCGTTTAAATATTGGGACAAGGGGTTCATGGCGACGATTGGCCGGGGCTCCGCTGTGGTCGAGTTTCCAAACAAGCGGACATTGCACGGTCCTATAGCTTATTTCGCGTGGCTGGGCGTTCACTTGGCACTATTAAGTGGAATGCGAAACAGGATCGAGACGTTGTGGAATTGGGGCTGGTCAGCTCTCACTCACGACCGAGCCGCGCGCATTATCATTACCGAAGACCAGCAAGCGAAAACGCATATATCAAGTTAATCGGATCGTTGATGATGAGCACGGTCACGGTATCTCAACCTCCAGACATTCCAGACAATATAGTTGGAGTAAGAATAGGTGGTTAGAAATCGGATGGCAGATCAAGGAACTTCAGTTTTCCAACGGTATTTGCTCAGTGGTAACAAAGCACCGAATGCTGTGATGAGCAAAAGCCAGAAGAACAGATGAACTCCGGCGACCCTCCATCGCTTCCAAGTCCTACCCGTTTCAATCGGCGCAGTTTCCTCGCGGCTGCGTGTGCGTGCGTTGAGTCTTGCTTTTGATTGGTCCAAAATAGCACTTAAAGCATTTATAGCTTTGTTTGCTACTACGCCACGCTTAAGGCTGCCAAAAGGCCCACCGAATCCATCAACCCGCGACCGGTTCTCGTAGACTAGATACGATTCGAGACCTGGAATGTTAATGAATGCTGTAATGGCCAGTGAAGAATTGAAGTAATGACTGGCATAGATCTGCTTTGACGTGATGAAAACTTGAGGGCCGACTTCGTTTGAATTCTCGTAAATCGCGATGTGATTAATTGAAATAACGGGCTTTAGACCAAAGTTAATTTTCGACCACACAATCGCATTTTCAATGTTTGTTAGCGTCGACCGAGTAGGCTGGGACGAGTTGGTAAGAATAGCGTTCATGTAGGTCGAGGCAGCTTTTAGAGCAAGTTGTTCTTGAGCCAATCTTACTGTTTTCTCTTTATCAGAATATTCAATGAGCGCAACATCTCCTCGCGTCAGGTAATTACGAACGTAATCGAGGAGCATTAATTTCAGAAGTTGAGTTGCCTTAATCGCATAGTCTGGCGTGTCCCAATTTATTTCCTTGCGCAAACGCTCGATCATGCTCGCGGAAAGTTTCAATTGGCAGTCACCAACGACACATCTTTTTAAGTCTTCGATATCATCTTTATCAAAACTAAGGTCGTTCAAGTCATTAAGCGTTGGTTTATTACTAAACCTACCGATCTCAAGAATTGCTGGATTGCTCTTCGTTGCCATGTTTTCGCGGAAGGATTCAAGAAATGCTTGCGCACGCACTTGCAGTCCCACACTTCCAGCTAGGGCTACTTCTTTCTTATCCTGAATAGGCAAAAGTTTGACAACTGTATGGCCGCTCCGCAGCGCAGCTAAATCGCTCTCATCGAAGGCTAGCTTTTCGCGAAGAATATTGTGAAAGTCTTCGACTGACCCTTGGCCCAGCGAGGAGCGTGGAGCAAGCGATATGCTTGCGCCTAAGGTGATGAGGACTACCAGCCCATTGAGTCGAATTCCCATGTTTCGAATCATTGTCTTAATTATGAACTGATTGCTCTCAGTTAAATTTGGCGAATCTCGTCCGGATAAGTATTTTTTTGCTGGACCTATGTGTGCCCAACTCTTAGATAGGTATCCGCGTTCTTCAGACGCATCTCTTTGCGCGCTTCCTGGAACCATAACGGGCTGTTTAGTTGGTCGTTGCCGCGGTCGCGAGATTCCGTAATCCACGCTTTCACGATTTTTACTATGTGGGTTGGAGACTGCTTGGGAGTCTTGGCCTCTTCAACAGCAACCTGCCGCTCTCTACTCTCACGCTTTACTATTTTCACAACTGTTTTCATAACACCGCGCCTTGGAGCAATTTCAGGTGGGTGGGCCCTGCCGCCTATCTAAAGCCCACCCACCAAGAGCGCGGGATGCCCCTGTTCACCAGCGCTCAGTTCAACTCGTTAATAACTGAGTCGATATCTCAATCAAGCTTTTGAATCGCGCCCGCGATATCACTGGTTCGTAAAGAACCCAAGTCGACGCATAGCAACAAACTGGCCACAGTGATTTCTGGATTAATCAGTAAATCCTAAGAAGTTGTGGATGAACCATTCCGACTTGTCGGCTGTCCGTCGGACAGTTATTGGTTTGCAGGCGACATTTCCGTCAGAACTCCGTTGAATTCCTCAGAGCTGGAGATGTTTCTCAAGTTTTCGAATGGAACGTTCGTTGCTGGCTTACGTCCTTATCACTGTGTCACGCCAGACAACTTAGTCCGAGGCGAAGAAGGCGAGTAATTCGTTATGAATATCCTCGATTTTCAAAAGATGAAGAACGAAGGTCGTAAGATTTCTATGGTCACGTGTTACGACTATTCAAGCGCCCGAGTTGTTGCTGAGTCGAATATCGACTGCATCCTTGTTGGGGACAGCGTAGCCATGACGATGCATGGGTTCCCCAACACGCTTTCGGCAACCGTCGAGATGATGGCGCTTCACACCGCGGCCGTTGCAAGAGGTGCTTCTTCCAAGTTCATCGTTGCGGACTTGCCATTTCTTTCGTATCGAAAGGGACTGAAAGATGCGATGGATGCTGTACATCAGTTAATGAGTATTGGAGCACACGCAGTTAAACTCGAAGGTGTTAAAGGACATACGGGTATCATCCAACACATGGTTGAATCGGGAGTACCAGTTATGGGCCATCTCGGTCTAACACCACAGTCGGTTTATATGCTCGGTGGCATGAAGGTTCAAGCGCGCACTAACGCGGCGGTTGAGATTCTAGAATCGCAGGCATGCGAACTCGAGGAATCTGGATGCTTCGCGCTAGTACTCGAATGTGTACCTGCCGAAGCAGCTCGAAAGGTGACTGAACTTCTCAAGATTCCGACAATTGGAATTGGTGCCGGTGCAGCTGTGGACGGACAAGTTCTCGTCTATCAAGACATGATCGGCCTGAACCCGGGTTTTATGCCTAAGTTCCTGAGAACCTATGCAAACACATTTGAAAGTATTCAGATCGCCCTCAATGCCTACGATCGGGATGTTAAGGATGGTAAATTCCCGTCTGAAAGCGAGAGCTATCGTGAAAGCTTTTCCGGAGCTGAAACGGTGAAGAACCAAACCCAGATATCGGAAAGAAAGTATCGGCTTACTACCGGAAAGATTCAGCCGCTTACGAAAGCAGGTTGAACGTTTAGTTTAAGAGATCGTCGTAAGCCGCAGATGAATTAATTACTGGCAGACACTCCAACACTCTTAATGCGAGATCTTAACTACTCTTAGGCACGACTAATCTTCCAGGGCGATTTCTTGTTTCTGCGACAGCGTTCCCGATTCGCCGTCTCCTCCGCGCAAGTTCGGCTAAAGCTTCGATTGCGCACAATGCAGTTTCTCTTCGCTCCCCTCACCACACTAAAGTGGAATTGTTCGCTACCACTTTGGGGTTAGTTCTGATTCGCTCTAAAGAAATAAAAAAAACCCCTTCTAATGAGTGCTGTTAGCAACGCCAAGAAAATCTATAGTGAATGCAAGTTAGTCATTTGAAAGACAGACCAAAAACGCGAATGAGTTCTCAAGGCAATAACAGACAATCAGTCAGAACGGAGTGAACATCTATTCGGCGGGAGTTGGCTAGAGGGTTTGCTCGGAAAGAAAGGAGAAGGGTCATGAACAGCGGGACAAAACTTGAAAAATCAAATGAAACCCAAGGTTCAGTGCTTTTAGATCCTGAGCAAACGAGCCCTCGAGCACAGGATTTTGCAGAACAAATGATGGCGAGAATTGTGGGCCAGGACCGGGCCGTGCGACGAATGAGCAGTGCCTATCAGATCTTCCTGGCTGGGATGAACCCAACGAACCGGCCAATTAGCACGATGCTGTTTCTGGGTCCCACGGGCTCAGGAAAAACACGAGTCGTCGAGGCAGCAGCCGAAGTTCTTTTCGATAACGCGAACTCGATGATCAAAATCGATTGCGCCGAATTTCAGCACTCGCACGAAATTGCGAAGTTGATCGGCTCACCTCCGGGGTACCTCGGTCATCGCGAGACCTCTCCGCTTTTGACGCAGGAGAATCTCAATCGCGCGCATACTGATGATCTCAAACTTTCGATCTTGTTGTTTGATGAAATCGAGAAAGCCTCTGACAGCCTCTGGCAACTGCTACTGGGCATTCTCGACAAAGCGACTCTCACACTCGGTGACAATCGACGAGTTGATTTCTCAGGTTGCATCGTGATCATGACCTCTAACCTTGGAGCTCGAGAAATGTCTGAGTTGATTTCAGGCGGCATAGGATTCACGACCGGCAAAGGAACAAAAGAAGCCAGTGATTCCGATGTAGATCAGAGAATCTACAGGACAGCAGTCGAGGCAGCGCGTCGAAAGTTCTCCCCAGAGTTCATGAACCGCATCGACAAGGTCGTGGTCTTTCGTTCCCTGAAGGAACAACATCTACGGCAAATTTTGGATCTCGAACTACAAAAGGTCCAAGACCGCGTGATGGCATCGGGTGGAACAAAATTCGTTTTCGAGTGTTCTGAGAGGGCGAAACAGTCCCTTTTGCGCGATGGGTTCGATGTTCGATATGGCGCGCGACATCTCAAGCGAGCGATCGAGCGTATGCTCGTTTCACCGCTGTCGAACCTGGTGGCGAGCGAGCAGGTGGGGTTCGGTGATCTAGTATATATCGATGTGGATCCTGAAACGGATAGATTTACTTTTGCCAAACGGTCCGCGGAAGTGCTCATCTGTGAAACTGCGGATTTAGGACCACAGGCAGAAACTTCTGATCCATCTTACGCGGGAATCGAGATTCACATGCCCCTATCGCTTTCGATGTACTGATTCATCGCTGCGATACGGAAAGACAAGCACGCTATACCTGGACATGGAGCACGAGCTCTAAATAGTTCTCGGATCGCAGCAAGGCGAAACAGAAGCCGGCCGCCCCGTCAGGATGATGAGAAACTTTCGTGAGGTTCGGTGGATGCCGGCAGACGTTCGCGATCGGTTAACCGAATAATAATATAATTGACTCACGGCTGTGCTTACCGCTTACTTTGACGAAAGCTATAACCATCGGACGGACCAAGATCCGGATGACCCTCTCGTCTACACAGTAGGCTGTTGGGTTTCCACGTTCGATCAGTGGAAAAAATACGATAAGAAATGGCGCACTGAACTGGCGACCG
>DATBSH010000186.1:0-6430 GCA_036559885.1 Pyrinomonadaceae bacterium | reverse complement strand
TCCGCAACCGCAGTTCGAAGGTCAGACGAAGGGCAAGCTCAACTCAGACGTCAAAGGCGCCGTCGAATCGTTTCTCAACGACAAGCTGACCGAGTTTCTCGATCAAAATCCAACCGTTGCGCGCCGGATCGTGGGCAAGTCGCTCGACGCCGCGCGCGCGCGTGATGCGGCGCGAAAGGCTCGCGAGATCGTGCGTAAAGGCGCTATGGGTTCGACAATGTTGCCCGGCAAGCTGGCCGATTGTCAGGAACGCGATCCGGCGCTTTCGGAAATCTACATTGTCGAAGGTGATTCGGCCGGCGGATCAGCCAAGCAGGGGCGGGATCGCAAGAACCAGGCGATCCTGCCGCTCAAAGGCAAAATCCTGAACGTCGAAAAAGCGCGTGTAGAAAAAATGTTAGCCCACAGCGAGATCAAGGCGCTAATCATGGCTCTTGGCACGGGCTTTGGTAAGAAAGAGGACAAAGACAAAGAAGATCGGGACGCCTTCGATATCAGTAAACTTCGCTATCACAAGATAATTCTGATGACCGACGCCGACGTGGACGGCTCGCACATTCGCACGCTGCTGCTGACTTTTTTCTTCCGCCACATGCTTCAACTGGTCGAGCAGGGACATGTCTACATAGCGCAGCCTCCCCTGTACAAAGTCAAACGTGGCAAGAAGGAAGAGTACATCAAAGATGAGAACGAGATGACTCATTTTCTAATGCGGCAGGCGACGACCCATCTAAGCGTCAAATCACTCAAGACAAAAACGGTGCTTGAAGGCGCGCAGCTCGTGCGCTCGCTCGAACGCATGGTCGAATTCAAGCGCTATTGCGAGAAGGCGGCACGGCGCCTGCGGAGCGACTCATATCTGCTTGACGCTATATTGAACGCGTTCGCCGGCAACAAAGGGGTGCTGCGCGAAGACGGGGCAACGTTCAAAGGAATTTTCCAAGACGAAGAGTGGATGGCGCGGCTCGAAGCTGTGCTCCACAAAGCTGGCTATGAAACGAAGCTGTCAGAGGACGAAGAACATGGCTTGTGGAAGATTCATACAACTACGAAGTCTGGCATACCGGTAACGGTCGATTGGAACTTTGCCAGCTACGTCGAGTTTCAGAAAGCGGTCGAACTGCATATGAAACTCGAAGATCGTTTGGTACCGCCATTCGTCGCCGGCGAAAACGGCCAGAGCGAAGAGATCGCCACCCGCGACGCCCTACTCGAGCGAGTCCTCACTGCCGCGAAAAAGGACCTGACGATTCAGCGCTACAAAGGCTTGGGCGAAATGAATCCCGAGCAGCTTTGGGAAACCACTATGAATCCACAGACGCGATTTCCGCTCTTGAACGTTCGTATTGAAGATGCAGTCGAAACCGACGAAATCTTTAGCATCTTAATGGGTGACGCCGTCGAACCGCGACGCGAGTTTATTGAAAAGCACGCCCTAGATGTGAAGAACCTGGACATATAACTCAAAACCTCCCAATAAGGGTTTAATTCGTCACACAATAACCTGGTTGCCAGTTTGTGCTAATCCGGGGTCCTTTACATTACTGTGTTGCTCGCCTGACATAATTAAGCCATAATTAAGCCTTAATTATGCGCAAGACAACTAACACGAGCGAGAGTGGAGTTGTGCGCGTGACTCTGTCCCATCAATCGATTCGTTTACTTGATTCGCTGGCTGAGAGAGGCCTTTGGGGTCGTAATCGGGCTGAGGTCGCGGGTCGTTTCATAGATGAGGCATTACAGAAGTTTGTGGATGCACCGCGACTCCAACTCGAAAAAACGAAACTGCCGAAAGCCCGATGACTACCCGCAGCACAACCACTCTGAAGCTCGGTTCCCAAGCGAGGCAGCGGCTGCTATCTGCCGTTGCCTGCCGCGAACTAGTGGCGGGTTTGACTCATAACTTCTACCGTTACCCCGCGCGATTCTCCCCCCAATTCGCGAGAGTTGTAATCGACAGTTTCACACGACCCGGTGACATAATCCTTGATCCATTCATGGGCGGAGCCACTACGTTGGTTGAGGCGCATGTGTTGGGTAGGCCCGCCATCGGGCTCGATGTCAATGAACTAGCCTGCTTTATCGCGCGTGTGAAGACCACTCCATTGTCTGATGACGACGTTAGAGCTGTTACAAATTGGATGCGACGATCAGTTCGCAATATGAATGTGCATCGAATGGTAAAACGGCCATTGGAGTGGATAGCGGCTGGGTACCAACGGAATATTAGCACTCGACAGACCTGGCCGATTCGCAAAACGCTTGAGTTAGCGCTTGACCGTATTTCGTTGTTGAAGACTCAGTCTCAACAGAACTTCGCCCGTGCAGTTCTTCTGCGAACCGGTCAGTGGGCTCTCGACTGTCGCTCCGACGTACCGAGTGTTGCACAGTTCCGAAGTAAACTGCTTCAGCTTTTTCAGGAAATGATCGACGGCCTAAAGGTTTACCGGAACCTAACCAATCGATCAGGTAAAGCGCCGGAACGTGATCAGATCCTCATTCTAAATCGTGCTGCCGACGGTATCGATCATGAGCCAGCCGTGCTTCAGTTTGGACGACCGAAACTTGTTCTGACCTCACCACCGTATCCCGGAGTTCACGTCCTCTATCACAGGTGGCAAATTCTCGGCCGAAAGGAAACACCAGCGCCGTTTTGGATTAGCAGCACTTTGGATGGAAATGGAACGAGCTATTACACATTTGGTGATCGGAAGCAACCGAACCTTGAAAGTTACTTCGAGACAGCGCAACGTTCGTTTGGATCAATTGCCAAACTCGCTGCACGAGACACGTTAGTTGTTCAAATGGTCGCGTTCTCGAAAGCGCCGTGGCAACTGCCGCGGTATTTGGAGACTATGCAAGCGGCAGGACTTGAGGAAGTCAGGCTGGCCGGTATCTCAACCGGTGACGGACGTTTGTGGAGATTCGTTCCTAATCGTAAGTGGTATGCTGAGAAACGTCGCACCGGCGACGCTGCGAGGGAAGTCGTACTGTTTCATCGAGTCGCCTAAACACCGGCAAACGCCTAAGTTGCCTCTCCCGATGCGTGAGCAACAGAAACTTCTTCCGTCTCGAGAGCTCCGAGCGCATGAATCATCGGCAATAAAAATGGAGCCAGTGCTTTAGTTACTTCATCTGCCTGGCGCTCCACATCCGCGATTTCTCCTTCTTCAGCATTGTCGGTGCTTCGTCCATTTCTTTGCTGAGCAGCGCGGTGGATAAGAGCCAGCCCTATCAGCATAAGTCCGACCTCGAATCGCGTCTGAACCACGTGCTCATGTTGGCCGGATTTCAGCTCGTACTTCAGGTATCGCTTCAAATGGACGTTATCTATGTTAACAAAGAAATCGTAGATATCCTTTCCGCCATTTGAATCAGCGTCACCATTTGCCGTTCCTGCGTGTTTAATTCGCAAAGCGGTGGATTGATCGAACGGGGGTTCGTGTTTATCCCATTCAGGTTCAGCTACGCGAATTCGGTTTGGCAGTTGAATACCAGCAGGAATTTCCCGATCTTCTCCTGTCTTGTTGGTAGGCGTTTTCGATTTGCTTCGTGTTGTGCCCGACGTTGTCTGCGCAACTTCTTTGACGTGAATAGTAAAAGAATTCTCAAACGCTTCCAGCCGCGACGGATCGTTTAACTCCGCAACGAGGGACAGGCTGGCGCCAACTTCAGTAGCGGCCGGCAGCCTCAAATTCAACGTTGCAGATCCATTCTGCAGATTAAGAGCATAATCATCGACCGTGAGTCGCGTGTCACCTACAAGCGCGAAAAGCGAGAACAATCCAGGTTCAACTTTCCTGCTGAAATAATCATTAGCCGCATCGGTTTCGAACGTGATGCGGCATCGCATGTTGATGTGGCAATCGCGCTCCAAGTTTTCACCATAGTCTTTCCCGCGGAATTTGAAGTACGTCGGAAAACGTTTTCCTTTGAATGGTTTTTCGTCGGCTTTGGCTTTTAATGACTTAAACGGGTTCTGCACGCGCTTCCCAATCAAGAATAGTTCGGAAAGCGTCGGCGAATGTTTGAAAATTGTTTCTAGAATATCCGCTAAGGGTTTTGAATCCTTCAGACTCGACTCGATCTCCTCGCTCCGCCTACGTTCCCTCAGCTCACGCAAGCCGTCGTGGTGCTTCAGTAAGTCTTCGAGAGCATCCTCGATCTCATAACGCAGTGGTGCGAAACTTAACCGATCGCGGCTATTCATAAAAAGGTCTTCGCGCGCACGCCCACTAAGATTTGTGCAATCGACTATCACCAAGATTGAATCGGCTAAATAACTTAAGCCCACCGCTTTGCGGCGAAAGAAATCAATTGTCAGATATCCGTGAGTTTGACCGTTGACCGCGAAGATTATTCCTTCAGTTTTTCTGTAAGTATCGGCTTTGGCCTTCTTAAAGGCGTAGATCGTGGCTGTCATTTGCTGTCCTGAAATGCTCATCGGGCACGAGGTTGGAAATTCGATCTCAAGGTTCTCAGCTTTATCGTCATCGAGCCGAACACCGAGGCCTGTGAGAGTAGTCTCAAAGCTACCGGCGTGGCCTTTATATCCAGGGCGGCATTCGTGGAAGCGTATCGGCAACGCAACGTCGGGTAGAAGGAGATCGATACGGCTCAACATGCCGTCCTTACGGAGAATGTTAGTCTTGAGTCCTGTTGCCCGATACTCGTACAACTTAATTAGAGTTCCATGTTTCGATTCCCGTCCGTAGGGATTTCGGCCGTTTGGGAAGATTGGCATTGTTGCAGCAGAAAAGCGGAGCACACCACCAACACGGGGCTTTTTATCACAGTCTACCGGGGCGAGATATGTATACACGGAACTCCTGCGATTACCTTCAGGATCTTCGCGTCGCACAATGGTGAAACTCCACTGCGGGTCGGACTCATGTTCGAGTATGCCGTTGAGAATTTCCGGGTTTCTGCGACTTACGATGAGCTGAAGGTTATGAGTCCCGCAGAATTTCAAAACTCCCGTACCTCCCATGTTGAATTTTCCCTGAACAAAGGGAATTCTTAGCTTGTTCGATCTCGCGAGCGATAACAGCGTTTCAGGCATCTTCTCGGGTGTTTGGCCTTCGCCGCAATCAGCTATCGTGAACGACGGATCACCGCTCTGCGCCGTGGCCCCCGTCGCTACAAAAGTTATTCCGCGCGCGACTTCGGTCCTTTTGCTGTCGGACCAGTTTCTGATCCTTCCACCAAGCGAACTACTTTGACTTTTAGCGTCTTCGAAGAAAGTTGCTACTGCCTCGATTATCGACTGCGGCGCTGATGGACCTTCGGGATCTGTGCCGCGCACGAGACATTCATTCAGTAATCGATGGTCGACGGAATTGATCAGCTTTTCAACGGCTGCCGCGTCGGGACGGCTTTGCTGGTTTCCGATCGTGCTGAAGTTGTTTTCATTATCACCGTAGTACCGCCACGCCGCGGGATGATTCCAGTACCCACCTTCATCAAGTATGGTGATGACGTCGGCTTCCGTGTCGGCACGCATAAGAGCGATGCAAAGTGACTTTATCCTTTTGTTGTCAGAAGTCGTTGCTTCCATTTCCTAACTCTCACCTCGAAAGCCAAGTAATCGTTATCTCCTGCTCGATCTGTTTGAATTCGGGATCGCCGGTAACGAGGCACGCCTTGCGGTGCTTTGCGAGCGCCGCGGCGAAGCAGTCTGCAAATGACATTCGGTTCTTTGCTTTGAACCCACCGGCTTCATGTGCAAGCATCCAATCCACTTCCACGAAATGAATTCCAAGCTGTCTTAGTTCTTGTATTGCTCTATCAGCATCCGCTGGTGAACTTCGGCGGGCCTTGATATACCAAACTTCGCCTGCATTAACTACGGACATCAATAACGGAATTCGATGTTCATGAGCATCAGCGACCAAATCTGTGACCTTCGCTCCACCAGGTTCAGCCTGAAGGAACGCAACGATTGCCCACGAATCAAACACGTAAGCTTTAGGTCGGCGGGGCATTAGAGCTCGCGCTCCCGCCGCTTCTCGGCCATGAGCTCTTCCATCAGGCCCTCGCCTTTGTATTTCCCGTGCAGGCTCTCGATGAACTGGCGCGTGATCGGTTTCAAGATTATTTCGTGGGCTTTCTCGTTCACTTCGATCTGAATTCGGGTGCCCTCTTTGATATCGAATTTGCGTCGTATCGACGAGGGAATTACGATTTGGCCCTTTGAAGTTGCAGTTGTTTCCATCGCTGCTCCTTTCCAACCTCAGAGCGGATGCTACACTATTGTGCAAATGTAAGTCAAATGCCGACACGTCTTACATTCGGAGAAAGGTGCCACGCGTAACTCGCTGGCATCGTCTTTGCTCCTCGCTTCAACGAACGCGCATTCAAGGTCAAAGAGTTTTCGTTACATGCACTCTCGTGTAGCGAAGGCGTACGTGCGGTGCGTGCTAAGGGCAAA